>JAGAHV010000130.1:0-33523 GCA_017626895.1 Clostridia bacterium
CTTATTGATTGCAGGCCATGACAGTTCGAGATTGAGGGACTGTGATCACTTGTTTTGCACACGCAAGATCATCTGATCTTGACAGAACAGTAAACAGACAGTAAACGATTTTGAAACAGTAAACGGACAGTAAACAAAAAACGGCAGTAAATCATCCGGATTATTTTGTGCAAGGGAGAAAAACCAATGTCAAATCCGTATACACCGGTCTTCAGGCATCCACCGCTGGAAATGGTTGAACGAAAAAACCAGACAGAACGAACCATCAGTGAATTCTGTCAGGAGCCCCCCTCCAATTGTCTGAAGCTGGTTACCGGTATCAGGGGATGCGGCAAGACTGTTTTCATCACCCAGATTGCCAACCGGTTAGGCGAGGAGCAAGAGTGGATTGTTGTCAATCTCAATCCTCAGCGTGAATTGCTCACCGCGCTGGCCTCGAAACTGAACAGCAATCAGATGCTGAGTAAAATCTTTAAAGAAGCAGAAATCAATCTGCAGGCTTTCGGTTTCGGCGCAGGAATTAAAGGCGTTCCTCCAGTCACAGATATCGAAGAAGCACTGACCCGTATGCTCCGAAGCATTCAAAATCATAAAAAGCGGGTACTGATCACGATCGATGATGCAACAAACTCCAAAGATATTCGCATCTTCGTCAGTGCTTTCCAGATTTTCCTCCGGGAAGAGCTTCCCGTGTTCCTGCTGATGACAGGACTCTATAACCATATCGACCGTCTGAGAAATGCGAAAGGCATGACTTTTCTGGAGAGAGGCCGCGAACATATCTTTCTCCGCTGAATTTCACAGCCATGGCTCAAAAATACAGAAAAACGCTGAAAGTCAAAGAGGATACAGCCTCGACGCTTGCCAAAGCAACCAAAGGATACGCTTTTGCTTTTCAAGCCATAGGATACTATGCCTGGGAATTCCCGGATCATCTGGATCAGGCACTGCACCGTGCCAAAGATTATCTGTTTGAGTTTGCCTACCAGAAAATCTGGTCGAAGCTCTCGGCACACGATCGAAAGGTGGTTCGGGCAATCCATCAATCCAAAGCCGGTGAAATTGCCCGGGGCGCGAAATCCTGAACTGGACAAGCAACCAATTCAATCCATACCGGGACCGTCTCATCAAATCCGGTGTGATCTCCGGTTTTCAGACCTGGTATGTAGAACTGGCTCTTCCCTGGTTTGGTGAATATGCCATGTCTGTCCTAGACAGCGAAAACTGAAGCGCTGAGTGAAATCATCTCCCGTATATAAAAAGCTCTCACGTCACTGCAAAAGCAACGTGAGAGCTTTTTTATGGGTTGATACAATCATTCAACTAATCTTGTTCAAATCGACGAACGAGCGTAAAATCAGTTTGAAAATGATTTCATATAATTCATCGTAATCCTTTTGTTTGTCCACACGGGCAAGAGCATCAATATAGTCGCTCTTGTCCTCTACTTTGATGTAGATCGGAAGTATTCTGGCTCGGACAAGTTGAACATTCATGAATGCCCTGGATGTTCTGCCGTTTCCTTCTGGAAATGGATGGATTACTGTGATCCTGTGATGTACGCGAGCTACATGTTTGATATATTCGCTCATCGGAATAGCTGACTTCCTATTAAAATAGTCTTTTACTTCGGCGTCAACTTTTGCGAGCTCTGTAAAGATATCATGATAATCGACTGTTTCGAACTTTGCGCCAAGAACAAGAGTGTTGTTTTGTCTGGATGCTCCACCGAATTCCGGATGCGGATAGTGAGAGAATAGCTTTTTATTCAGCGCGAACATATCAAAGACTGTGAGTGATTCTTTTACTGGTTCAGCGAATATGTCCATGTACATATCATAATGGCCAGCAATGGAAAGATAAGCTTCGTTCTCTTCGCTGCAATATTCACTGTTTTGAGTGTTCATCCTAAGATCCGCAACAATTTCTGATGCCTGCTCAAGAGTCACATCCAATCCTTCCATCCTGCTATCATTATAGATATACTCGGTTTGGAAAATGTATCGTGCAAAATCAGTGGGTACAAATGTAAGCTGTTCATGATACGCATCCAACAACCCGGCATAGAGCTGAGAATAAGTCATGTGACGACTTTTGCGTACTTTTTCTGGCTTGTATTTTGCTGCTCTGCTTTTCAGTGCTTGCGGTTCTGTATCACCATCAATGGCATGTACCTTATAGGCAATCCGAAATAGACAGGCTTCAAAGCTTACGCCAAAGAAATCTGCGATTACAAGAACATCATCAAAGGAAATATATCTACGTCCATTCTTCTGACGCTTGTTCACCTGATGCCGCAATTCATTTATGGGCATTAACAAGGCGGCGGCAAATTTCTCCGCAAAATCCTCAATACTATTCTTTTTCCCATTTATTGGACAAGACACCTCACGATCGGCATCCCGGAAATGATGGCATAGTTCATGCGCGGCAGTGAATCTTTGACGGGTAATCGGTCGATTAATATTGATACCCACCATAGGAATGTCATCTTCGCCAGCAGCAGGAATATAAACACCTTCTAGCTTTTTGAATTTTCTCAATGAAAACAAAGCGCCCTCGGCCTTTAACATCTGAAAAGGATTAATAGGATATTCTATCTTCTGGTTTCCATAGTACCTCACTAGATAGGCTGCTGCCATTTCTTCTGGGTCAATAAAGCCTTTAGCTTCCGTTTGAAACTGCATCATTTGGCCCTCTGTGCTTTCATCTGCTCCTTAAAGCGAATCAGATTCATAATTTCAGCCTGGTCATTCTTGTCAAGGTTTTCAAAGCTCCTCGCGAACACTGTTGTTGGCTGGCTTAGTTCAGTTTCGTTGATCAGTGTGTCCGCTGATACACCGAAGAGGGTGCAAAGCTTAGAGACCTCATCAGCAAGAATTTTACGATTTCCATTTTCCATCTGGGTGACTGTGGAGCGATTCACTCCGAGATACTTTGCCACGTAGTCCTGCGACAAATGCAGTTGGGATCGTAGATCCTTCATTTTCTCATTAATCTTCATGGTGCCTCCTCCTTTGCCAGCCAAAGTATTATACGCCTCTCTGTGAGATTTTGCAACCCGTTTTGTTAGATTTTCTAACATTCTCACTGAGCCTTCAATTGCAAAACTAAATTCCACCCCCAAGACTCCGAGGGATTGAATTTACTCTTACAAATTTTGGGGGTGAATTTACTCTTACAAAGATGGCAACAGTATATTTACTATACCGCCAAATTCTGATATCATATTGATGGAAATAATCAACAGCAAAGCACATTGACCAGCCACAGCTGACTTCACTACCTCAAACAGAATGTGAACATTCTGTCAACTATCGATCATCTGTAAGTATCTCTGAATTTCTGTTCCGCAAGCTCTTGACATGCATCCTTTCAAGCATCGAGAAGGGGGTAGAATTCAGTCTTACAAAAAAAGCCCTGAGTTCCACCTCTGTGTTTGCTATTGCCTCAAAACAAGCTTATTTTCTATAAAACGAATAGATATTTGTCGATAATGAGCAGCAATCATTATCGACTTTTGTTTATTATATACAGAGCCAAAATTACAGAATGGAGAATTGCAAATTTCTCATCATCATTCGAGTTGTATGCTCTGACAAGACTGCGAATCTGATCAGCTGTTGCCATTGGATCACACCTTCCTTTGCTAACTGTCAAACCGATTATATCAATTGAACCGTTCCCTCAGTTCAGTCCTTTCCCAGTCCCGGGAAAAGCATGACGTTGTATTTTTTGATCAGATCCTGTCTGGATTTTGTCCCCGTTTTCTGAAGCAGATTATGGACATGATACTTGATTGTGCTTTCGGAAACGAACAGGGTTCCCGCAATTTCCGCATTGGACCGCTCGCCCAGCAGAAGACGCAGGACCTCCTTTTCCCGGGCGGAGAGGTCATGCTGCATGGCAAAATCCTCGAAAATTTCCCGTTCAGAGCGTTCTTTTTCTTTCTCCGGCTCATAGATCACATGAAACAGACGGAAGAAAAAGAAGGTGGCCAGGATAAACAGGACCAGCGTCAGCCCGATCAGGACAAGCCGGTACTGTGCCAGGCCGATACAGAATGCCGTTCCTGCCGCATCCCCGATCCGTCCCAGCGCCAGACCCAGCGGCGCCATGGTCCTGTTTCGTTCCTCCCTGGCAATATCCATGAACAGTACCACCCGAAACACGGAGAAAAAGCCGAAAAACAGGTAATCCAGTCCCCAGCAGAGAAAACGCGGCAGGGGTTCATTCTGAACTGCCAGCATGACAAACGGGATGGCCAGCGCCGCAAAGGTACAGATGGCCCCGTAACGCCGGTTATGGTCGCTGAGAATGCCGGCCGCAATCAGACCGGTGGCATAAAACAGACGGGAAAATTCAAGGCTTACCCCGTTCAGGATATCCTCTGTCGGGAAGCTGAACCCCAGGTTCTTGACCAGACTGAAAAGAAGCACGGTAAAGCCCACCAGATACAGGGACTCAGGCCCCATTCTTTTCTGTCCCCTGTCCGTTTCCGAAAGTTCCTCCGCCGGTTCCGTCTGCTCAAAGACCCTCATGCCCAAAAAGGCCGAGGCCAGCGCCAGCAGGAAACAGACAATGGCCGCACTCCGTGTCGCCAGCAGTTTTCCCCCGGCCACGAGCGACAAAAGGCCGATCAGCAGGGTTGAGATTCCGTAACCGATGCCAAAGACTTTTGCCCGGTTCCTGTCAAGCAGCTGTACGGGAACGGCCAGATAGAAGGCCGCAATGATCCCGCAGCCGAGGTTCATCAGAAAACCGAAAAGCAGGATCAGCCACAGGGGCCGCACCAGGGAGGACAGAACGGCGGCAAGGAAAAAGCCGATCAGGGACAACAGGTAAAGGTTTCTGTGCTCTGCCGCCGGTTTCCGGCGCAGCAGAAACATTCCCAGGCCTGTTCCTGCCGCCTGAAACAGATAGCCAACCACCATGCTGAAAACATCTGTCCGCACCGGACTCAGGAAGCCGGCCATATGATACAGCCAGGAAAGGTATCCCGCCGAGGTCAGTGAAAAACAGGCAGCAATCCAGGCGATGCACTGTCCCTCAAAGGACCGGGCCGTTTCCCAAAACCGCTGCATGATTTTTCCAGGTTCACGGCAGTGTTCCGCCTCATGAACAGCTGTCAGATCTTTAGATGCCGTTTCCATTTTCTGCCTCCCCGATAAATCTGCGCCGGCTTTGTTTATTCCGGCAGCAAAAGACAAAACGAGAGAATCCCCGGCCCCTCCGCAGGACAGGGCTTAAACCCCAATGACCGGTGCAATGCCAGGGATGCCGCATTTCCGGACTCAATCCGCACCTGAATCCGGCGGCATCCCAGCGTAGACAGTTCCCGAAAAAGCACTTTGAGCGCCTCTGCCGCCAGTCCGCGCCGGCGATACTGACGGCAGATCAGGACACCGTATGTGGCAGCGTCCGGATGTTCCGAAACGGGATAGACCGTAATCCCGCCCACATATTGTCCCCTGCTGTAAACCGCATATCGCCGGTCCATGCCCTTTCCCGACAGGCATTTCAGTTCAACCACGTTCAGGCCTCCTTTGCAGGCCTCACTGTTGAGCACTTGCCGGAGCAGCATTGTGCATGAGGTCTGGATTTGACTTAACTGTCGCTGCTCGACAGGGCCGCTCCTCTGTGGGTCACCGCCTGCCTTTGAAGCAGAAGCAGATCCTCTCATCAATCCGGCAAAACCCGAAAGTCCCCCGCAGAGGATCCGTCGGGCCCAAGCATATACATTCCGTTCCCGCGGACCAGCAGTTCCCCATACAGCTCCATCCACCCCAGCAGATTTCCCTCTGAATCGCTCACACTGTACGAGCGGGTTCCGCCGGTCACGCTGATGCTGTTTGCCTTTCCCGTCACCATTCCCGATTTCAGCATCTCCCGTATAGCTGTCTCCTCCTCCACAGTCAGTTCCACCGGCTGCGGTCCGGCCTCGCAGTCCATATAAAGACACCTGATCCTGGCCTGGTCCACTTCCGTTAACGGGATGTTCAGAAAAGCGGCAAGCGGCTGCGGAACGAATCCCTGAGGTCCGATTCCCTCCATCCCATAGGCATAACTCTGAATCTTTGGAAACAGTCTGCGTGCCCACCGATACAGTGCCTGGGCCGAAGGGTCCGTGTTTTCAAAAAAATCATCTCCGGATACGCCCAACGGAACTGTTTCCGGCGTCCCCTCTCTGGAATACCGAAAGGCGCAGGTGCTTTCCGTTCCCATATCACAGCCGCCGGAACTGACCGCCTTTTCGGCCGGATTCGCCGCATCCGAAATAAGGCTCTCAATGGCAAAGCGGTTTTCTGCATCCAGTCTGCCCAGATAGCAAAGTTCCTCACTCTGCTCAAGATAAATCCGTTTCTGATTTTCCTCAGATGGCCAGTGCAGCTGTGCATCCGACCCCTCCAGGGTGAAAAGACAGCCATCCTCATCCATGCAGCCAATCTGAACCTGATCTCCCCATCCCTGTTGACGGTAGTCCGTCAGCAGAATGATCCGTCCCGGTTTTCCTGCCTCCCCCAGACACCATACGGGCAAAAGAAGGAGCATCATCAATATCAAGCACTGAATTTTCATTTCTGTTCCTCCATCCTGATCTGTCAAATGCCTGTGCAGCCATTATTAATCCGATTTGGCGGCTAACGTGATAAACGCCCTGTAATGACTGGTATTCTCCCGGAAGTTTATGAAAGTCCAAAATTAACCGTTCATCCTCCTGTGTAAATACAGCCGGACGATCCGTAGCAGTCCCGTCAAGCAAACCCATATAGTGAGGATCTCCGGAAATGAGCTCTTCAAAGGAGCAGCCCAGAACCTCTGCCAGTTTTCTGTGCTTTTCCGTCGGAATCGTCTTTATTGTCCCGTTTTATAGCGGTTAATCGTTCCCTGGTTCACACCGATCATTTCGGCAAGTTTTGTCGAACTGATTCCCATCTTCCGTCTCCTGTACACAATTTTCTCTTTGACCAGCATTTTACTCGTCTCCTCTGTAAACCCATTGTTGGTCTTTTCCCGCGAGCCCATATTCGGGAAAGTGACGCAAACTGACATAATTGTTCATTTTGTTCTTCCATTGTATCATTCTGACGGGAGATACTCAAGTTAAGTATCTCAAGCAAGCAACAGGTTCCGAAGCTTCCTGAGAAACTGGGAAACCGGGAATCTTTACTTTCGTGTTCGGGTGTGGTATTCTTCAGTCCGACAAGATAAGGGTTATTGGCCTAATTGGAATGGGCTTGTGAAAAGGTACGAGAGTATGCTCTGGCAGAGATCGGGCTCGACGCACAGCGTCGATTAGCCAAGGTTGAGCACCGGAAAAGTTCGGTGTCAAAAGGCCAAGAACCTGGAATTATCGTAAACGTCAAAAGTCATTTTACTTTGGCTTCGACACATATTTCTTCATGTGATTTGCGGTATGCTGGATGATATGCTTTTCATCATTTCAGCATATTATCCAGCTCCGTACAGATGAGAATCTGATTTCAGAACCGGAAAAGGATGGAAAAAATGAGATGTGTTATATGCAAGGGAAATACAATCGAAACAAAGCGTACATTTATTCAGGAAGATGAGCATTGCATCATCATTATCAAGAACGTACCGGCCATTGTTTGCTCTCAGTGTGGCGAGGTATATTACCATGATGCGATAGCAGAAAAGCTGGAAGAGATCGTTAACCGCCTTCAGAACATGGTAAAAGATGTGGGCATATTCGAATTCGATAAGGTTGTAAATGCCGCTTGATAAGGCTGCTGAAGCGGCTGAGGCTGCATCAGGTCGGGTTGAAGCACTCGAATAAGAAGAAAGAGTATTCTTGTTGAATTTTCCCCCTTCAATCCCTGTCCTACTTTATCCTCCCTGATATCAAAAATGAAAGCAACCGATACCGGCTTTTTCAAAACCGGCATCAATTGCCCGAATAAATTCATGAAGCGCGATGCATATGCATCGCGCTTTCTATTTGCTTGTTTCAGTCTGATACAGCCATTTATCAAACCGAAGATCTTCCTTTTTGAGCAGTCGTACGGTCAATAGTTTTCTGCATATCCTCTGCATTTCCGCGGCCTGATTTTAGATTGCTTTCCTTTCAGAAGACTGCCAGGTTCCGCCTGACACAGGGGAACGATTCCATTTTACGCTCTCAGCTTTACTCACGATTATTTCATCAAAGCCACGTCTGACAGAAACCGGTAATGTACCAGTCATCCGCCTGCAGCTTAATCTGACAGTTTTCTCTCTGGTCCTCATTTTCCGGAATTGCAAACATGTTATGATATTTTCGCTTAGGCACCGCACTGTACCGGTAGTTCATCCGCCGGATGCGCGATCCCAGATTTCCCTCCACGGTGGTCAGTTCATACAGATTATCGCCCATATCCGTCACGCTCTCCACAATGGCGATATGCGTATAGGGCGTGGACCCCTGCACCCCGTAGATTACCAGATATCCCGGCTTTGGCACTGCACCCTTGGTGCCGTCCAGCCAGCGGCCGCGGCGCTCAAAGGCCTTATAGACATTCCCCACGCGCCCTTCCATGGCAGAGAAGCTGTCGCTGGGATTCAGGGAATCCTTCTGATTCCACCGGATCAGGGGCAGTCCGCTGTGATAGGCGCACCAGATCTGAAAGACCGAGCACCAGCCGATTTCCCGCTCATCATGATAATACCACCTGGTATATTCATTGTTCTTGGGAAGCTGTTCAAAGGGATGACGCTCAAACTGGGCGCGGGCCGTCAGGACAAACAGCCGGGCCGCCTCCGGCATTTCCGGCGGAAAGGTAAGATCGTACAGTTCGTTCGGATCGGTTTCGATCTGCGCCGGATCAATGGCGGGCGGAATTTCCATGGTAACCGGTGCCGGTTCTGCCGCCAGAGCGATGCCCGCCGCCAGCACCATCAGCAGACACACCGCACATAAAATCGTTCGCATCATGTTCATTGACTCCCTTCTCATCAGGCGATCATGTGTTTCTGCCGCTTTGCGGCAGACAGGTTAAACCCTGAACCTGAACAGTGTGGAATAGAGAAACGCCGACAGAAATGCCTGATGGTATTTCATCAGGCCAAGCCGGACTGTGACGCGCCGGCCCAGTCCCTTCAGCGGCAGCCCGCGAAACAGGTCCTGTACCTGCGGCCTTTTCATATACCCGCGGATCCAGTGCACCCGTTTTAAAAAGGAATAGGGGCTCTGCTTCGCGCAGCAGTTTCTTACCGCATCCACCGCCGTTTTCCTTCGCCGTATGGCCATGCGCCTTCGGCACTCCGGAAAGTCCCGCAGCAACTGTTCCAGTGCCTCGTTGGACTTATCCAGCGAATCCGGGATGTGCGGACTGAAGTGCTTGGTCACGCTTTTCTCATGGAAACGGTAGTGATAATACGCCCGGTCAACCGCCGTCACCCGCTCTGCCTTCAGGTAGGCCGTCACGATAAACAGGAGATCCTCCGCATAGCGGATGTCCTCCCGGAAACGGACGCCCTCAAGCAGTTTCGCCGCAAAGAGATTGCGCGGGCTGTATCCGGAGAGGGGCTGCCCGTCGCCATCGCCGGGCAGGGCGAGCATGGCCGGAATCAGATCCGTGCGAATCGCCCGGGCATCAAACACCGTGCCATCCGGGAAGCCCAGCGGAACGTTCACCTGTCTGCCGGGCAGATCCTTGAATACCCGGCAAAAACTGGCCTGGCTTTCGCTTTTCCGGCAGGCATTGAGCAGCTCCTCAAACATTTCCGGTTCCACCCAGTCATCTGCATCACAAAACCCGATATATTGCCCCTGCGCCGCGTCAATTCCGGCATTTCTCGCCGCGGAAACCCCGCGGTTTTCCGGAAAGGACAGAATGCGGATGCGGCCATCCCGCTTTTGCCTCTCCTCCAGCACCGCCCGCGATTCATCCTGACTGGCATCATCCACAAACAGGAACTCCATGTCCGCAAAGGTCTGCCCCAGAAGGGACTCGATGCACGCCGGCAGGTACTGAGCCGCATTGTGTACGGGAATAATCACGGAAATCTCCGGCATCGTTTACCCCCTGTTCAACAGATCTGCACGCCAGAGCGGTCCCTGAACCAGGAAAAAGTTGCATCCGATGAACGAAAACGGGGCATACACGGATTCAAACAGTCCCACAAGGATAAACACCGTACAAAATGCCAGCGGCGTCGCGGCCAGCGGACTCTCTTTCCGGTACGTCCAGTAATACCGGAATGCCCGCACCAGGGCCGCCGCCGTGTAACAGATCAGCAGAATGCCGGCAATGAAGCCGTTGTTATACGTAATGCCCAGGAAGGCGTTGTGTGCGTTGAAATGCCGGTCGCCGGCGCCGTCCTGCGCCACCCATTCCCGGATAACGCTGCTCTCATGACCGTTCCACCTGAGATTGTTCAGGATCGTCGTCCAGATGCCCCAGCGGTCACTGGTCAGGTCATCCATGGACAGTTTCCGTTCCTCCGGTTTCGGCACCCGAATCGGATCGCCGTAGGTCTCATGATTATACACGGCCAGTGCATAATCCTCCTCATACGCATCCCGGACCTTATCCACCGTCAGTTTCACCCCGAAAAGCAGGCCGATCACGATGAACACGGCCAGCAGGACCAGCCAGCGTCTGGGATGGCGGGCCGTTCCGGCCACAATGGTAGCCACCAGGATCACTGCCACGCCGCCAAAGGCCAGCAGGCAGGCCCGGGACATGGTCAGCACCAGGGTCACGGAGGCCCAGATCCCTGCCAGAACACACAGCACCATGCGGCTCCGGTGTCCCTCGCGGAAATCCACATATGCCAGCAGAAACGCCGCGGCCGCCATGACGATGCAGCACATGGCCAGACAGTTGGCATCATAGAAGATGCCAAGATACCCCGGATACCCGTAATAGACCGGTTTCGTGATCCAGGAAACCGCCAGAAACGGCAGCACCGCAAAGACACAGGCCCGAAGAATGGCACGAAAGGTATCCTCATCGTTTCGTGAGGCAAACACCGTAAACATCACGGGATAACAGGTCAAAAGTGGAACGCTTTCCGGCAGCCAGTCCTGATAAAACAGGCCTGAAACGACCATCATGCCATGCAGGGCGAACCACAGAATCATCATGCCCTTGCTCAGATGTACCCTGGCCCGGCCCGGCGTGCGTGCGCTGAGTGTCACGAAGGTGAGCAGAATCATGCCGAAGAGCACGAAAATCATCCAGCGCATCGTGAACTTCCGCTGTGTAAACAGCACACAGTATCCCTCCAAGGCCAGCAGTGACACGGTCAGCAGCCTTGAATCGAAAATCTCGTTGAAAATGCCCGTCACGTGGTCATACCACTTCAAAATGCCGGACCCATCCACCGATGTTTTTGACATAGTTTCCTCCAGCTTTCATCTAAACGCTGCACGGCCTGTACCCGGCCAGTACCTGCTCATAGATACGCGCCGTCTCCCGGGCATTCCGCTCCCACGTCATCTCCCGGGCACGGATTTTGGCCTGATTTCGCATCTTCTCCCACTTTTCCGGCGCCTGCAGGACCGAAAGAAGCCGGTTTCGGGTTTCCTCCACGCTCCCGGCTGTGACCAGAAAGCCATTCTCGCCATCCCGGATGACATCCGCAATGCCCTCATCCCGGGAACCAATGGTCACGCAGCCGGCGGCCATGGCCTCGATGTACACGACGCCGAATCCCTCGCCCCAGCTGGGCAGCACAAAGACATCTGCCCGGGCCATCTCCTCCATCACGTCCTTATGCGGCAGGCCGCCCAGCAAAAAGACACGGTCACTGAGCCCCAGCCGCCCGATCTGCGCGCGCAGCGCCCCTTCCTGTGCGCCAATGCCCACGATTCGAAGCGTTGCCTCCGGGAACTGTCCGGCCAGACCGGCAAATGCCTCAATGGTGACATCCATACATTTCCGGGGCGCCAGCGTGCCGACCGACAGGATGCGTCCCTTTTCCCTGGGCAGATCCGGAAGCCCGGACAGGTCCAGACCATTCTGAACCACCTCGGTAATCCCCTCCGGCCGGTACGGCAAAATCCGCTCCAGCAGCATCGTCGAGACGGCCATGAGTGCATCTGCCCGCTGAACCGTCCGGACGTTCCGCCGCATGGGCCTCTCTCCGGGCCTGAAATACCGCAGGACATCTGTCCCGTGGGCCGTCAGGACAAAGGGCAGGCCCAGCGCATCTGCCGTCAGCATGCCGGCATGCCCGTCCCGGTCTATCATGTGCGCATGAATCAGGTCCACCGGATTCCTCCGGTGAATCCGCCGGGCCACGGGCAGAATCGCCCGGAAATAGTTCCGTCCGCCAAAAAGCCGTTCCCCGGCATCCCCCAGGGTCAGGCACCGGGGATATTCCACATGGACCCCGTCCACCTCCTGTGCCTGCGGCGTTTTGCGGACAATGTCCGCCCAGAACGGCTGCATTTTCCGCATCATGGGCGGAACCGGCACGGTGGCAATCACATCCACCGTATGACCAAGGGCCACCAGTGCCCGTGCCTGTTCATGCACAAAAAAGCTGTACGGCGAGGCGTCCGCCAGACGGTGAATCATCATCAGAATATGCATTCCGTTACTCCAAAGCTCCAAGATAGGCTGCCACGAAACGCTCCGCGATCCGCGGCCAGACGTATTCCCCCGCATGATCGATACAGCGCCGGCTCCTCTCCTCATATCCCTCAAGGATCTGACAGAGGCGCTCCGCCTGCTCCTGCCGGTTTCCGCAGGCGACGGAATAGCCCACCTCCCCTTCGGGGAACTGCCCGTCAAACCCCTGACCGCGGGTATACAGCACCGGCACCCCCCGGCTCATGGCCTCAAGGTAGACCATGCCAAAGGTTTCCGCCGAGGAGGGCACCAGCAACAGATCACAGTTTTCATAAAAGGCCGTCATATCTGCCCGGCCTTCAATGCGGCCGTGCAAACGGTCCCCCGGCTGCAGCCTTTCCCTGACTTTCGCCTCAAGGGGTCCGGTGCCGCAGCCGCTGAACACAAAACGGCCCCGCTCATTGGCCAGATGCACCGCCTCGAGGGCATCCAGAGGACGCTTGCGCCGGTTCATTCCGCCGGCAAAGCCCACCCGCACCGGGTCACCGCAATTCTGCCTGGGCCGGGCATGATGAAGCCAGGCCGGATCAAGGCCATTGGGGATCACGCGGCATTTGGCCGCCAACGTTGCCTGTTCCCGCTCCGGCAGAAAGCGGATCACCTGCTCCCGCACCACCGGACTCAGGCAGATCACCCCCGCGGCCTCCCGCAAAATGTCCCGGGCCATGGGCCGCAGGTGCCATTCATATTTCCAGATCACCGCCACATCGCTGTAGCGGAGCGTCACCAGATACGGCCGCTTCCAGCGTTTGGCCAGTGCCCGCGCAATGGAGCCGTCTGTAAAAAGGGTATGGGCGTGAATCAGGTCCGTTCCCTCCGGCCCTGCCTCCGACTCAATCCAGGGCACGGTGCGCACAGCCTTCTGCCGGAAAAAGAGCGTATCCGTGGTCCGCAAAGTGACCGCATAATGCGTACAGACGCCGCGGGGCACATTTTTCCCGCGATTTCTGTCCGTGACCTCCGGTACAAAGACGGTCTGCTCAAGTCCCTTTTCCGCCAGTGCCTCAAACAGCTGCGGAAAGACCGTGGAACCTGCCAGATTGCGGCAGATGTGCAGCAATTTCACGCGTGTTTTTCCTCCCTCCGCTTCCGAAACCGCCGCTGGGCGAACAGGCCCGCCAGCGAACCGGTTCCATAGGCAAAATGGAACAGCGGATACAGAATGAACTCCACCGGGAAAAAGGTCCAGTTTTTTGTCCGGGCAATTTCATACGAATAAAACAGGTCCAGCAGCAGATACGCGCCCCACTCCAGCGCCAGCAGCCCGCCAAAGAACATGGACCGGGTCACGGCGGTCATGAGAACCAGGAAGATGGTGGACAGGACAAACGCCAGCGGGACAAAATGCCGCAGGCTCATGGACCCCGGCACCAGTGCCATGGTAATCACATTCCACTTGCCGTTGGTAAAGCCCATCCGCAGGATGCCTTTCAGGGTATCCCGGCAGTAGTAGATGGACCGGACCCGGTGATTCAGGAACACCTTCCCGCCGTTTTTGCGGATCCGGTAATTGAGCTCATTGTCCTGATTGCGGGTCATGCGCTCATCATAGAACCCGATGCGGTCAAACAGTTCCCGGCGAAAGCAGCCAAAGGGCAGCGTATCCACATAGGCATCCTCATTGGTGGTGCGGAACTGTGAATTGCCGACCCCCAGCGGGGTCGAGAGCATGGCGGCAATGGCCTCCCCCATGAAGCCGCGGCCGCGGGTTTCCACCACGCCGCCCACATTGTCACAGTCCCGTGTCAGCAGCGTCTCAACGGAGAGACGGACATAGTCCGGCATATACTCGGCATGGACATCCAGGCGTACGATAACGGGCGCCGTGCTGGCACGGATGCCGATGTTCATGGCATAGGGGACCGTCTTGTTCGGGTTGTCCAGAATGCGGATCTGCGGATACTTTTTCTGCATGCCGCAGAGGATGTCCACTGTGCGGTCCCCGGACCGGCCATCCACAAAGATGACCTCCATTTTTTCAGCCGGGTAATCCTGCCTGAAAATGGATTCGACGCACGCCTCAATGTACCGTTCCTCATTGCGGATCGGCAGGACGAGCGAGATGTTGGGATAGTCCATTTGCATCTCCTCTCTAACGAATTAGATCCACTGACTTTGGCCCTGCTAGACACAGGACACCCATAATCAGTACCACATCCAGTTCCCAAACCAGTTCATGGCATCGCACCAGGCACGCGGCACCTCATAGCCGGATGCCAGCGGATAGAACCCGATAAACAGCATCAGGGCAATGACCACATAGACGATCCGCAGGATCCGGACCGGCCCGGGCCAGCGGCGTTCCGCATAGCAAAGCGTCATGCACAGCGCCAGAATGATAAAGGGAACACTGGCAAAATAATGATAGATAAACGTCAGACGGCTGACCAGCACCCAGGGCAGGTACGCCGACAGGAACCCGATAACCACGACCGGCATCATCCGGTCCAGCGGATCAATGCGGATCGGACGGACCCGCAGCGCGGGCAGCAGATTCCGGACAAAGCTGTAAAGAAGGATAAAGATCATGCCCGCCAGGCATCCCCACCAGATGGCCGGATTGCCAAAGGCGAGAATGGAGGAGGCCATGCCGGCGGCCGGGAACGCGGCCGAATAATACCACATGGGCTTGATGATCAGCGGCCATTCATACCAGGGGGAGGAGAAATAGTGCTCCGCCACCAGATTGGCATGATAGTCGTACATGAGCACCTGGGCATCCCAGATGCGCTTCATCATGGTCCCGTCCAGCCGGACTTTCCCGTACGCGCTCAGGTACGGAATATACGAGAGAATGTAGATCACCACCGGAACCAGGACGAAAAATACCACGCACCACAGAAGCGTCGTGATCATGCGGCGGGGGAACTCATGGGCCAGATTCGCGCCCTCCTCCGCCGGATGCCGCTGAGCAAACCGGTACTGACTGTAAAGGGCCAGGACCCGGCTGAAAAACAGCACGGCCAGGCCAATGGCCCCATAGCAGCCAATCCACTTGGAGGCGATGGCCATCCCCATGAACAGGCCGGACAGGGCCAGCTCCGCCAGGAGTTTGGGCATGGGTGTCCGCCAAAAATCCCGCCGCATCCACCGGACCATGAACAGGAACATCAGCATCATGAACAGGACCGGGAAAGAGTCAATGGTGGCAATCCGGGTCTGCGTAAAGTGCATGCAGTCAAGGGCCAGCAGGCACTCGGCCAGGCCCGCCCACCGGGCACTCCCCAGAATCTGCAGGGCCAGCAGATAGATCACCGGCAGCATCAGGACACCCGTCAGCGCGCCGGCAAAGCGCCAGGCAAAGGGGGTCATCCCCATGGCCCGGATGCAAAGGCTCATGAACACTTTTCCCAGCGGCGGATGCGTCGTCTCATACGTGGACAGACTGTGGGCATGCTCATACCCGGTCCGCGCATGATAGATCTCATCAAAGTACATGCTGTTCTGGTACGTCGGCTTCAGGGGCACCGTGTCCGGCTCATCAATGAGGGTGTTCGGATCCGCCGCCCGGCCCTCCCGGGCGCCGGTGACCGCAGCCCCAACGGCCGGCAGAACCTTGCCGTTTTCATCCACGGCCGCCACCTCCCACAGCGAGGAGCCGGCGCCGTCAAAAACCAGTTCAATGTATCGTCCGGAGAAGGTGAGCATATCGCCGCTGGCGCCCGTGGCCCGCCCATTTTCATCCAGGGTCGGCCGGCGCACGGCCTGCCACTTGAAGCACTCCCCGCGGTCAAAATAGGCTACGACCCGTTCTTCCGGAGACATTTCATCCGGTGAATCCGCCGTACAGACGGTAAACTGCGTATCCGAAATGCCGCCGTAATAATAGATATGATACGTCTGACCCCTGACCGAATCCCCCAGGTCAATGGTCACCGTCTCATTGGCGGCCGAGGAAATATAGCCGGTCTGCGGCGCCTTTGTCACCCCGAGATCATAAAAGGCCACACAGAGATAAACAAGGGTCACAGCCAGCATGAACAGCAGATCACGCCGCTGCAGGGGCACAATGCCGCCGAGTCCGCGGCGGAGCTGATCTCGCAGGAATTCCGTCCTCGCGCTCTCCGGTTCCGCCTTCGGTACCCCGGACACGGGCGTACGCTCCGGCAGGCGCAGCGGCTCCCGGCCCCGCAGCAACGCCACTGCCGCAGACACGGTCAGGGCAGCGGAGAGCAGCTGCATCACGCTGATCACATACCCGATGCCCATATTGGGGGCAATGAGGTAATCATACGCCAGCACGATTCCCACATTCACGGCCGTGACCGCCGTGGCCAGCAGGAAGGACAGGAGCAGACGGACATCCTCCGTCTCCGCATAGGCCAGCAGGAGCAGCACGAGTCCGGCCAGGATATAGCGCTCATGCATCTTTGTCCCCAGGACAAACACCAGCTGCAGGGTCATGGCCGCGCTCGTGTACAGATACTGCCTGCCTTTTTTCAGATAGAAACCGATTCCCGCCGCCATGGACAGGAACATGAGGGTCATCCCGACCTGTCCATACGTCACCTGTCCCAGCAGCGGACGGGTATTTTCCACCCAGTTGCCCCCCAGCAGGAACATGAGGTTTCCGGTAGACAATGTGGCATAGTCATAGCTGCCCAGCGTGCTGAGGTACTTGTCCACCAGCCACAGGGGACTTTCCTGTTTCAGGGAGAAGGGAAGGACGATCACCAGGGTCACGGCCACCGCCGCGGCCAGGCCGATCCAGATCCGCCGGACATTTTCCTTTCGCCTGAATTCCATGATCAGGGCAAAAATGCCCAGCGGCGCCAGCAGTCCCGCCTGGGGTTTGGTAAGAACGGCCAGGGCAAAGACCGGAATCGCCCGCTCCCAGCGGCCATCCCTGGCCATGGAGAGGAACAGGACGATCAGCAGCGCCGCCACCGAATCAATCTGTCCCCAGCAGCTGCCGGTAATGATATACGCCGGATTAAAGGCAAAGACCGCAGAGAGAATCAGGGCCGCTTTGGGCCACTTGCGGCGGATAAGCACATACAGGAGCAGTGCCAGGGCCAGGTCACACAGTTCCGGGATCAGCTTGAGAACGATCTGGATACCCATCCCCGAGTAACCGATTCCAAGCACATTGACCAGATGCCCGACAGCGCCCAGCACCAGCATATAGGCCGGGGGATAATCGCAGAAATAGTCCGGCTCATAGAACGCAGCCGGTCCGCCCGAGGCCATTTTGGCCGCCCAGGCGCTGAAACAGCCGATGTCCACGCCATAGCCACTGATGTGCATGGACAGGATGACCCGAATCCCAAATGCAGCAAGAAGGACCAGGACCAGCGTGATCCGCTCCGCTTTCGGGTTCAGCCGGATGCCGCCCCGGATCAGCGGCAAAGACACGATTGCCCAGAGCGCACTGACCAGGAGCAGCACCGGAATCACCGGTACCTGACCGGGCTCTGTTTCCGCATCTCCGCCCGTCTCACTCTGTCCGATATACAGGGCTGTCGCGCCTACCGGCACCTCCGAGACCGCCTCCAGGCTGACATCCTTAAACCAGGCCTTGCCCGTGTTTTCCGAACCGTATCCGCCAAGGCGAATAGCCGCCGTGGCCTCTTTCTGATCCGCACCGGTCTGCACATACAGGGTAATCTCTTTGAATTCCCCGTCCGTGTCGTGCAGATCACTGCTGGTTCCGTACGTCCCCAGGAACGACAGATTGGCTCCCAGGCCATCCCCGCATCCCTCGGCACGGACTTTCGCGCTGAACCGATAAAAGGTATTGGGACTGACTGAAACGGTCTGTTCAAAACGGGCATCATTGCTGCCGGCATTTTCGATCAGGGCCGCCTTTGTCCCGTCCTCCAGCGTCACAACTTCAAAAAACGTGGTTCCCGGACTGGTCACCCACATTCCGGTTTCCCAGTCCTCCGGCATTGACCCGTTCACCTCGCTGAACTGGCCGTTTCGAATCCGGTTCCCTTCCTCCGGCGTTTCCCGCCGCTCCAGGGTGCGAAATCCGATAACAAGCCCGATGATCAGCACAATGGCCAGTGCCAGGAATCCTTTCTTATGCTGCATGTACATTTCTCCAATAAAAAACAGAATCTGCACATAAGCGTGCGCAGACTCTGTGCAATGCCCATATTGTACTCGGTCAGAGGAAAAAAAGCAATGTGCCCCTGATCACCGGCGGTCCGTTTCCGGGCCTTCCTGCTGCCCTTCGATTTCATCCACCTTCACGACCTGGCAGAAATCGTAATCGCATTCAATCACGCTTTTCCGGTTCGCCAGCATAAAGGAAACTGCCAGGACGCGCTCATCATCGCTTACTTTCTCAATGGTCATCTCAATTCCCTGCGGAAAACCGAGCAGTGCATACTCAAGCGGCCATCTGAACCTGACCCGGTCGCCCACCCGGATATCGATTTTTTCCGGAAGCTGCGCCTTCATAATCCGTTCCACTTCCTCCGCCGAAATGGCTGTCGGCCGCTTGTTCATCCCGACAAATCCGGTGACCCCGTACGTAAAGCGCACCGCATACCAGGTCTGTGTCGTCCGGATCATCTTCACAAAGACGTATCCCGGGAAAAGCTTCCGGTTTTTCTCGACCACTTTTCCGTTACGCAGGAACTTGACCAGCCTTGTGGGAATCATCGTCTCCTGCACAAAGACATCCGGATTTTCCGGATTCTCGATCTGCTTTTTCAGAAGAAGTGCGACGAGATCCTCACGCAGCGCCAGCGTACGCACAACGTACCAATGGGCAGTTTTTTCCGTTGCCATCTCTCCCGCTCCCGTTTCTGCTGCCGGAGCCGCCCGCGGTCAGACTCCGGCCTGTGTTTTCAGGTTAACCACCGAACCGGTTCAATACAAGGTTCACCGGTCCGGCGAAACAAAGTGTCCGATAAAGGACCGCCGGTGAATCGGGCAGGGACCGTATTCCCGAAGCGCACGGATGTGCTCCGCCGTTCCGTATCCCTTGTTCCTGGCAAATCCGTACTGGGGATACTGCCGGTCATATTCTTTCATCAGGCGGTCCCTTTCCACCTTGGCCAGGATGGAGGCCGCCGCGATGGAATAGCAGAGCGCATCCCCGTGCACGATGCCGCGCACCTCGCCCTCCACCTCCAGTGACTTTATCGCATCCACCAGGAACAGCCGGCAGGGGGCTTCTCTGGCCGCCTCCGCCATGGTGCGCCGGGTGGCCTCAAGAATATTGATCCGGTCGATTTCCTCCGGCTCCGCCATCACCACGCGGGCATAAACGGCCACTTTCATAATCTGCTCATACAGCATTTCGCGCCGTTTTTCCGTCAGCTGCTTGCTGTCATCCACATACAGCAGCAGCGGCTCCGGCGGCATGATGACACAGGCGGCCGCCACCGGCCCGCAAAGCGGTCCACGTCCGGCCTCATCCAAGCCGGCAAACACCGTCCCCTCTTTCCAGAGTTCCCGGTCCATCTGTGAAATGGCCTCAAGCCGTGCCTGCCAGTCCTTTTTCATGCCTGCTCCTCCGGTACCCGCTCAAGGGTCACCGCGCCCAGTTTCCCGGCGCGGAATTCATCCAGGATCACTGCCGCGCCCCGGTCCATATCCACCTCGCCCCGGGCAACGATCCAGCCGCGTCCCCGGCACGCCTCGCAGAGCAGTTCCTCCCCCTCTGCGTCCATGTTCCGGATATGGAAGCGCGTCCGGATCGCCTCCGGATGCGTTTCCCGAAGGCGCATCAGGAGCTCTATGGCCATGGCCTGCTGGTCCAGCACCTGATCATTGATGGTGCCGATCAGGGCCAGCGCGCGGGCATCCTCCTGATTTTCAATCTTCGGCCACAGGAGTCCCGGCGTATCCAGCAGTTCCAGGTACGGATTGATCCGGACCCACTGATTGGATCGTGTCACACCGGGCCGGTCACCGGTCTTTGCCATCACCGAACCGCTGAGGCGGTTAATAAACGTCGACTTGCCCACGTTGGGCACGCCCGCCACCATCAGCCGGACCGTCTTTTTCACCCCGCGCCGGGCAAGCGCTTCCACTTTTTCCCGGGTCAGATCCGAAATGCGGTCAAGCACGCTCCGGACGTTCCCCCTGAGTCCATTGTAGGAAAGACATTTTACGCCCTGACGCCGCAGAAATGCAAGCCATTTCTGTGTTTCCTCCGGTTCAGCCAGATCTGCCTTGTTCAGCACCAGCAGCCGCGGCTTTCCGGAGAGCAGCGCATCCAGATCCGGATTCCGGCTGGCCCCGGGGATCCGCGCATCGCACAGTTCAATCACGGCATCCGTCCGGGACAGCTGCTCAGCCAGAAGCCGCCTGGACCTGGCCATGTGCCCCGGGTACCAGTTGATTGTCCGCTCCGTCCGGATGATTTCCTCCTCTGCAGGCCTCAATGTTGGTCGTTTGCCGGAGCTGCTTTTGTCTGAAGCCTGGGTTTGACAATCTGTCGCTGCGCGACAGGGCCACTCCTCCGGTATCATTTCCGTCACCTATATGAGCCCTCCGTTGGTCCAGTGGCACTGACGTTTTCCGGGCACCTGTCTGACCAACTGCCGCCTGTGGGCAGGCCCACTCCTCTCTGTTTGTCGTCGCTGACACGTTCTGTCCGGTCCATGCACATTTTCTGCCCGGAACGCCCTTTGCAAGAAAAGGAGCAGACTTTCATCTGCTCCTTTTCCTGAATCCCCATTGGGGAATAAGCACAATTATTTTTCCTTAATCTTGGCTGCCTTGCCGGACAGTTCACGCAGATAATACAGTTTTGCCCGACGGACTTTGCCGCGACGCAGGACTGTGATCTTGTCAAGACGCGGGGAATGCAGCGGGAACGTACGCTCAACACCGATGCCATAAGAGACACGGCGCAGGGTGAACGTTTCACGAACACTGCCGTTGCGCTTTGCAATGCAGATTCCTTCAAAGGCCTGCAGACGCTCGCGATCGCCTTCAACAACCTTCACCATGACGCGCAGGGTATCACCTACGTTGAACTTGGGAAGATCCTTCTTGAGCTGCTCACTCTCGATCGCACGGATGATCTCGTTCATTGGTCGATTTCTCCTTTCACCATAGACGTTCATATCCAGCCCCTAAAGACGATAGCGGAACGCCCGTTTCACGATTTGCGATTATACCACAGTTCTATCCGCAGATACAACAGCAAATTTGCTATTTTGGAAATTTTGCAGAGCTTCAAAAATTCCCATTTCATAATTTCTTGACTTTACAGTAACAGATAAGTAAAATGGTTATCAGATAGATGGAGTCTGGCGTATTTGAAAAGAAGCTTTACTTTCTCATTCCATTTACCATTTTCACCCATGAGAAGTATCATAGAGATGACAAAGGTGGTTCTTAAGAACATCGCCAGAAAGGATGAAAAAGCAAAGGAAGGAGTGAATTCTGTCATGGGTGGAAGGATTTTGGAACATGAGAGCAAGACCATTCATAACGAAGGTCGGAGGGATGGACAGATGGAAGAGAAGCAGGCCACAGCGATACGTCTGTTCAAAATGGGGACAAAGGCAGAAGACATTTCGTACATCGTTGACGCCAGCATTGACCTCGTCAGGCAGTGGATTAGCGCTCCGGCGAACACAACGACTCAAACAATCTAACGATGCAGATTCGAACGCTCTCCAATCCCCATACCGACAGGTTTTGGCGGTGCGGAGAGCGTTTCCGTGTTTATTGTTGAATGCTGTGAAAAAATGCCCGCCAAAGGACGAGCATGCAGACAATTCGGATTTTCAGGCTGATTGTTTCAATATCGATCGGCGTCAGTTTCCCGATTTTTTTCGAGCCTTCGTGATATAACTCGATTTCAGCCCACCACACTTTCCACGGTCTGATCGTCATCCCAGTCTTCATCGTCATCGGCTGGGAGAATTGGATTTCCCTTTGCACTGATCGCCGGCGTAATGATGTCTCTTCCTGATTCTTTCGCAAATCTTCGGATTCGGTCCGCAGCAGTCTCAAGAGGTTCCTACTTTTTGAAATAATCCTTCATGGATTCTGCTGTGCTTTCGATGTGCATGACACCCAGCGCGTAAACAAACGTCCATGGAGAACCCTTTTTTTGTGACAGTTCGCGAAGACCTGATGCGGAATACCTTCCATGAATAAGCATACACATCCCTATCCGGAAAAGCATTTCTTTCTTTTTTCGAAGTCCGGATTTACAGATGCATGCGCGAAGCGGGCAAACGAGCTGGGACGTGTGTATCTGGTACTGTTTAAAGAGATGGTCCCAGAATCATGTTGAAGCGTTATCCAACGAAATCAGGGGCCGGAAAACCGGCCCCTGATTTCGCTTTATTCTTAATGGTTCTGCTAAGATCTAATCCAGCATTCTCAGCCACACACTCTTCAGGTAATGGCTCTCCGGATATCCCGCCAGAACAGGATGATCTATGTCCTGCCTCCTGAGATCAAGGAGCTGTACCTGACGGTGCAGGTCCTGCGCCGCCGAATAGACGGTATTGAGGAACGTCTCCTCCGGCATATGGTAGGAACAGGAATGCGTGGCCAGGATGCCCTCCGCCGGAAGAAGCCGCATGGCCGAGAGGGCAATTTCCTTGTATCCCCGGCAGGCGTTTTCAAGGTTGGCATGTGCCTTGGTAAAGGCAGGCGGGTCCAGCACGATGACATCAAAGGATGTTCCCGTTCGGACCTGCTCACGGAGGTAATCAAAGGCATTCTCACAGACCGCCTGAATATCGAATCCGTTCAGCGCGGCATTGGTACGGATCAGGGACACCGCTGCCTCGCTGATGTCCACCGCCGTCACCTCCGCGGCGCCAGCCGCGGCCGCGTTGAGCGCAAATCCGCCGGCATAAGAAAAGCAGTCCAGCACCCGGGCGCCTTTGGCAAACTGGCGCAGATACAGATGATTGGCTTTCTGATCCAGGAAGGATCCTGTTTTCTGTCCGCCCCGGATATCCACCTGCATGCGAAGCCCGTTTTCCTCAATCAGGAGCTGTTCCGGCAGCGTCCCGAAATATTCCCGGGTATAACAGGTCATGCCCTCTTTTTCCCGGATCCGGTCATCATTGGCCAGATACAGACACGCCGGCTTCACGCACTCAAGCAGCGTATCGGCAATCACGTCCGTGTACTTTTCCATGCCCAGCGTCAGGATCTGCAGAACCGTCACCGGACCGAACCGGTCACAGATCACCCCGGGCAGCCGGTCTGCCTCCCCGTACAAAAGGCGGCAGCTGTCCGTCCCCGGACGGGCCAGAACCGGTCCCCGGGCCCGGACCGCCTGACGCACCCGTTCACGGATCAGTTCCTCCGTCACCTCTGTCCGGTCATGAGTCAGAAGGCGCACACGCAGGAGTGAATTGGCATTATACAGCCCATACCCAAGAAAACGTCCGCGAAAATCGACCGTTTCCACCAGATCGCCGTTTTCCGGCGTTCCCTCGATCCGTTCGATTTCATTTCCGTATACCCAGGGATGCCCGTGAATCAGCTTTTTCTGTCTTCCGTTGAGCACATGTACTGTTGCCATCTTACACCTCTACCACATTGATCATGATCACCGGGCGGCGCTTGGTCCTGCTGTACAGGAAGGAGCGCAGTTCGCTCTGCATCCGCCCGCTGTCGATCTCATGCACCAGGCGATGCCCCATCCGGTTCATCTTCTCCGCATATTCCGTAATGTGTCTGCGGCAGGCCGCCTCAATCTTCTCATGTTCCGTATCATACAGGAAGCCCATGGCGCTGACCCCCGGCATGCCGATGATGTATCCGCTGCCGGCTGAAACGGCCAGTGCAACGGCCACAACCCCGTCATCCGAGAGCATCATCCGCTCACGGAGCACCGTGCTGTCCGCCTCCCCGGCGATGGATCCGTCAATGAGGACAGCGTCGCCATTGGTAAATCCGGCCACTTTGGCTGATTTTTCACTGATTTCAAAAATATCGCCGTTGGCCAGAATGAAGATGTTCTCATTGGGCATTCCCAGACGATGGGCCATGTCCGCATGCTGGTACAGCATCCGCGTCTCCCCGTGGGCCGGGATGAAAAATTTGGGTTTGACCAGCTCATGCACCAGTTTGATTTCCTCCTGAGAGGCATGGCCGGAAACGTGGACATCCGCCAGCGCGGAATAGTACACCGTGGCCCCGCGGCGGTAAAGTTCATTAATGACCTTGTAAATCGGCTTCTCATTGCCGGGAATCGGCGTCGAGGAAAGAATCACCGTATCGCCCGGAGCAATTTCCACTTCCTTATGATTGGAAAACGCAATCTTGGTCAGCGCGCTCATGGGCTCGCCCTGGGAACCGGTGGAGAGAATCACCACCTGATTCGGCGCATACTTGTCAATATCCGCCAGTTCGATCAGGGTATCCGGTTTCTTGTGAATATAGCCCAGGTTGTTTGCCGCATTGAACACGTTGAGCATGGAGCGTCCTACCAACGCCACTTTCCTTCCACAGCGCTCGGCCGCCGTAAAGATCTGCTGCAGACGTGAGGTATTGGAGGAGAAGGTGGCCACAAAAATGCGTCCGGTAGCCCCGTTGAACATCTCGGCCATGGTCTCGCCCACATGCCGCTCCGATTTGGTAAAGCCGGGAACCTCAATATTGGTGGATTCACAGACAAACAGCAGCACGCCCTCCCGGCCAATCTGCGCAATCCGCTGCAGGTCCATAATTCCGCCGTTAATAGGCGTATAGTCGATTTTGAAGTCGCCTGAATGCATGACAATGCCCGCCGGCGTACGGATGGCAAACATGAACGCATCCTCAATGGAGTGGTTCACATGGATGAATTCCACGGAAAAACAGCCGCTCTGAATGGTCTCACCATCCTCAACCACCACCAGCTTGGCGGACTTGGCCAGGCTGGAGACCCGGTCATTCAGCTTGTACCGGATGAGCTCAATGGTCATCCTGCCGCCGTAGATGGGGGCATTCAGGCGCTCCAGCAGATACGGGAGGCCGCCGATATGGTCCTCATGTCCATGGGTGATAAATATGCCGCGCACACGGTCCTTGTTGTCCACCACATACTTGAAATCCGGAATGACCGCATCCACGCCCGGCATCGTCTCATCCGGGAACAGCTGACCGCAGTCCACAATGATGATGTCATTTCCGTACTCATATGCCGTCATGTTCTTGCCGATTTCACACATGCCGCCCAGCGGGATCATCCGCAGGGTTCCTTTGGGCACATGTGCGCTGGCATAGGACCGCATCGTCGGGGGCTTTTTCCCGACGAAGGTCAGGTTCTGGGAGATCATCGGCTTATCCCGAAGGGGAACAGGCACCGCGATCTTCCGCCGCCCGGGCACCGCGCCCGGCATCCGGGAACGTCCGCCCGGCACCTTTCCCTCCGGCATCTGGGTATTTCCGGGAACTCTTGTCCCCGTCTGGCGCAGCAGCGGCGCTTTCTTGCGGCCTATGGCCTTTTCCGGTGTCTTGTCCGGCGTGCCCGGTCCTTTCCCGTTCCGGCTCACCGGCACTTTCTTTTCAGGCGCCGGCTGGGCCGCCTTTTTCACCGGATTCACACTTTTGGTCGGTGTATTTCTGGTCGGTGCATTTCTGAGCTGTGGTTTGCTCTGCGTATTTCTTGTCTGTGTATTTTTCGTATTTGTTCTAACCATACATTTCCTTTCTGCTGAAACATACAAAAGAAGCGCATCCATCTGCGCTTCGTGATATTAAAAAGTCATTTATATCGGTTCAGTACGGAGGTCATCCCGACTGATAAAACCCAAATGTCATTCATACCTGCCAAAGGCATGCGCGCATTATAGCAAGTTCTCCATCCTTTTGCAATAGCCCATCTGCGGGATTTCCCGTCCCATGTTCACAGCTTCAATTGCATGTTCAGAGGATCTGGCAGAACTCGGCAAATGTTCTGTCCGATGCCAGAGGAAACTGCACCGTACCCCGTTCAGAACTGACCGCTCCCGTGTTCACAGAACAGTTTGGAAATCCTTTCTTGAATTTCCCGGATAAGTGTGATAAAGTGGCACCGAAAAAGAAAGCTTTCCAATTATAGAGAAATGACAAAAAAGAGTGGTCCTGTCGCGCCGTGACAGGATGTCAAATTCAGGTCACTGACAAAACAACTCAGGCCAGGACTAACGTTGAGGCCTGCAAAGGAGTTTCCCTGTCGCGCAGCGACAGTTTGTCAAATCCAGGCCTCAGACAAAAAGCAACTCCGGCAAACGACCAACATTGAGGACTGCAAAGGAGTTGCCCTGTCGCGCAGCGACAGTTTGTCAAATCCAGGCCTCAGACAAAAAGCAACTCCGGCAAATGACCAACATTGAGGACTGCAAAGGAGTTGCCCTGTCGCGCAGCGACAGTTTGTCAAATCCAGGCCTCAGACAAAAAGCAACTCCGGCAAACGGCCAACATTGAGGACTGCAAAGGAGCATCTCCGTGGGATACATCACCTTCGATCACGTTTCAAAACATTATAATACCGGCGGAACCGTTGTCCGCGCCCTGGATGATGTCAGCTTCGACATTGAAAAGGGCGAATTCTGTGTCGTCCTCGGCCCCTCCGGCGCCGGAAAAACCACCCTGCTCAATCTGCTGGGCGGAATGGACAAAGCCACCCGCGGCACGATTGTCGTGGGCGGCAAACAGGTCACCTCGCTCAACGGGCGTCAGCTGACGGACTACCGCCGCACCGATGTGGGATTTGTCTTCCAGTTTTACAACCTCATGCCCAACCTGACCGCCCTTGAAAATGTGGAACTGGCCCGCCAGGTCTGTAAAAATGCCCTGGATCCGCGGGTAGTCATGGAGCAGGTCGGCCTCTCGGACCGGCTTTCCAATTTCCCCGCCCAGCTCTCCGGCGGCGAGCAGCAGCGCGTTTCCATCGCCCGGGCCCTCTGCAAGAACCCGGCCCTTCTCCTGTGTGATGAGCCCACCGGCGCCCTTGATTCCAAAACCGGCGTACAGGTTCTCTCGCTTCTCACGGACATCAGCCGCAATCACGGCGCCACTGTCGTGATTATTACTCACAACGCCACCATTGCCCGTCTTGGCAACCGCATCATCCACGTCAAAAACGGAACCGTCGCCTCCGTTGAAACCCAGGAACATCCGGAAAGCGTAGAGGAGATTTCATGGTAAAAGCAAACCGAAACGTGCTGGGCATCAAGCTGAGACGGGACATGCTGCGGGCCGCCATGCAGTTTCTTTCCATCATTGCCCTGTGTGCGCTGGGAACCTTTGCCTTTTCCGCACTGGACGGAACCGCCCGTATGGTCCGCGTCACCGTGAATCACTACTTTGAGGAAAACAATCTGGCCGACCTGTTCATCACGCTGCCCCGGGCAGACCGCACGGCACTGGCCGGATTCAGGGATATTGCGGGAATCCGGCAGCTCCGGGCCCGGGCGGTCTTTGACATGGATGCCGACGGCCTGGGCGAGGATACCCAGCTCAACGTGGTCCTGTATGACGGGGCCATGGACATCAACATCCCCCTGCTCCGGGAGGGCACGGTGCTTGACACCTCCGACCTGCGCGGCTGCCTGATGGAAGAGCGTTTTGCCCATGTACATGACCTGCATCCCGGGGACAGGGTCACGCTCCGCCAGGACGGCCAGCGGACCGATTTCGTCATCCGGGGTCTGGTCACCTCGCCGGAATTTATCGTCGTCTCCAGTGATGTGGCGGCCGATCCGGAGACCTACGGCTATATTCTGGCCAACAGCGCCGCCTTTCCGGAGGTCCCGCTGACCCAGATCATCCTGAAAGCGGATCCCGGAACCGATGTCACCGACCTGGCCGGGCGAATCAGCACCCGCTTTCCCGAGGCCCTGATCGTCGACCACGGGGCCCATAAAAGCACCTCCCGCATCAACAACGATGCGCAGATGTTTGAAAACATGACCCTGATTTTCCCGCTGCTGGCGTATTTCATCGCCGCCCTGATCGTCATGACCACCCTGGAACGGATGATTGACAACCAGCGGCTGCAGCTGGGCACACTGGTGTCTCTGGGCTTTTCCCACCGCGCCATCCGCAATCACTATCTCTCCTATTCCATCGTCCCCTCCCTGATCGGGGCCGTAATCGGCGTGCTGGTGGGCCACTTCACCCTGCCGGTCATCCTCTGGAACGCCCTGCTGGGACAAAGCGAAATGCCCTACCGGCTGCACCCGCCCATTTCCCTCCCGGCCTGGGGAATGGTGCTGCTGACCGTGGTCATGAGCATGGGCATCTGCCTGCGGGCCTACCGGCGCACGGCCCGGGAAACCCCGGCGGAGCTGCTCCGGCCCAAGCCGCCCAAATCCGGCCGGCGCATCCTGATGGAGCGCATCCCGCTCCTCTGGAATCACCTTTCCTTCAACAGCAAGATGATCGTGCGCAACCTGATGCGCAATAAGATGCGTTCCTTCATGTTCATGCTGGGCATCCTGTTCTGCACCATGCTCATCATCACCTCGTTCGGCCTGCAGGATTCGGTCAAGCGTCTGACCAGCGACTATTACCTGCGGGCCATGCGATACAATGTGACGGCCCGCCTCAACAGCCAGTCGGACAAGGCCGAAAGCTATGAACGGCGCATTGAGGCAGACAGAGTCGAATGCGTCATGTCCCGGTCCATCACCCTTCGCACGCCCAATGGTTCCCGGACCGTGCTGCTCAATGTCCTTGAGGACCGGCAGCAGCTGCAGAACCTGGGCCCGGACTGCACGTACACCGCCCTTCCGGAAAACGGCGCGGCCATTACGCGCAAGCTCAGCCGCACCCTGCAGGTAAAGCCCGGGGATTCCGTGGAACTGTGGCTCCCGGGCGAACAAAGCGCTCTCATCATGCCTGTTCTTGCAGTCGTTGAAAACAACTTCTCCCAGGGAATCTATATGAACCGTTCCGTATGGGAGCAGCAGCGAAAGGGTCCCTTCATTCCCACGACCATCCAGGCGCAGCACCCCACCGAGCGCGGCATTCAGCAGCTGAATGATCTGGAGGAGGTCACCCAGGTGGATTTCCCTGCCGAACAGATCAAGGAAACCCTGGCGATGCTTGACACCCTGTCCTCCGTGTTCAACCTGCTGACCGGCATCGCCCTGGCCCTGGCCTTTGTCATCTGCTATAACATGGGCCTCATGAACTTTGTGGAGCGCATCCGGGAATATGCCACCCTCAAGGTGCTGGGGTATCATAAACGGGAAATCCGCAGCCTGATCCTCCGGGAAAACATCATCCTGACCCTGTTCGGGATCCTCTTTGGCATCGTCCCCGGAATCCTCCTGACCGACATTATCATGCATTCCTGTGAGCCTGAAACCGCCTTCTACAGTGGCATGCCGGAGCCTTCCTCCATCGTCCTGGCCTCCGTCATCACCTTCGCCTTTTCCATCTTCCTCCAGCTTCTGCTGACGCGCAAGGTACAGAAGATTGACATGGTTGAAGCGCTCAAATCCGTTGAATAAACAAAAGGAGCGCCCCTGTCGCGCAACGACAGTTTGCCAAATTCGGGCCATAACAAAGCCGCTCCGGCATATGACCAACACTGAAACTTTAAAGGAGTATGAACATGATCCGAACCTCTGCCCTCCTGCTCTGCCTGCTCTTCCTGTTCTCTGCCGCCGCTCTGGCCTCTACCTCAGATGCCACCATTGTGGCGCCGGAAACGCTCAAGCTTACCGCACCCTGCTCCGGCACCCTTCTTCCCTTTGACTGGGTGCGCGGCGACAGCGTGTCCAGCGAAGATATCCTCTTCAGCTATCAGACCAATCCCATCTATGCCCCGGATGCCGGAAAAGTGGTCGCCGTCTATGCGGCCGCGGGCGATGATGCCAGCCGGATTCAGAGCCACTATGGCGCTCTGGCCGTCATTGAACCGGTTCACCCGCTCTACCTGGCCGCCAGTAACGCTCAGGCCTACGACGACGATGAAAACAAGTACCTGCACGCCGGCGAAATTCTCTATCTGAAAAACGGCAATGACAAGGGAACCGGCCGCGTCACCTCTGTCAACGGGGACAATTATCCCGTGGAAATCCTGACCGGCCCCTTTGATCCCGGCGACTCCGTCCGCTGCTATCGCGACAGCGGTCACAGCAACGACTCGGAAACCGGCCGTGGAAGAGTCTACCGCTACCCGGACATTTCCGTCCCGGGGCAGGGCCGCATCGTGGCGGTGCATGCTGCGGCAGGGACCACCGTCCAAACCGGCGATCTGCTGTTTGAAACACTGGACAGTCTCGCCCTGCCCGGCCAGCCCCTCTCCATCCTGGCCGGCGTATCCGGCGTTCTTTCCTCCGTGCCGGTTAGCAGCGGACAGACGGTTGCCCGCGGGCAGCTCCTTTGCGAAATCCAGGATCTCAGCAAGCTGGAACTGAGCATTGAACTGGATGAAATGGATCTTCCCTCTGTCCGTGTGGGCAACACCCTCTCCTACACCCTGGACGCCTATCCCTCCCGCACATTCACCGGAACGGTTCTGCGAATCTATCCTCTGGGCACTCCCCGTCAGAACGCCTCCTATTACGACGTTCGTCTGAGTGTCTCGAGTGAAGTGCCCCTTTATCCCGGCATGAACGGAACGGTCACCATCCAATAATCCAAACCATTGCGGTTCAATGCACCCATGTAAGAAGGTCCGGATGACCCACAAAAGCACGTGCACAATAAACGGCCGTCACTTCTCAAAGTGACGGCCGTTTATTGTTCAATCGCTGTTCAGCAAAACCTTCGCTGCGAGACGTCCGCTCTCCGTATCCCGCATTGACGGTACGTCGCATTTGTGACACTCGCGATATGCTCTTCTTTTGATCATTCCCAGACCGTGTATGACCATTTTTTTCGTTTGCACTCATGATTCGTACCAGAAATCCGGAAGTTTTTGCATAAACCACTTTTAGTTGAGAATTGTCTGTATCGGTACAAACATGATCCGAATAGGAGACTCCCGTTGAACCGTTATCTGTTCTCATCAATTTTCTTCCGCAGTCATTGGGATTATAGTGCTTTGAAACAGGCGTTACATCAATTCTAAGCTTCTTAAAGCCTTCTCGAATTTCTTAATCTGACATAAGTGCCCCCTCTCCTTTTTAATTATTTAGTTCCAATTGGTGCTGATATATGGCCAAGTTCCTGCCCAGCTTTTCATATGGATGCATGTTCAGCCCTGACAATCTTACAGGTATGCCTCCGGTCTCCGCCGCGGGCTTCCTTGTCGTAACTGATCCCGACAAGTACAATGTCGCTTCCGTAATTTTTCAGACTCTCCGGATATTTTTTTCTCTGGATCTGTGCGATTGCACCTTCCGCGCTTTCCTTCCATTTCAGTTCCACCACAAGGGCTGGCCAGTCTGAATCATGTTTGGGCAGATAGACAATGTCTGCGTATCCTTCACCAGATGGAAGCTCCTCCCACTGCAGGTAATGATCACGGTATGTATAGTAAGCCAGCTTAATGACGCTTCGCAGACTATCTTCCTTGTTGTAATGTAAAGGTGTCGTTTCTTCTCTGTGAACCTTTTCAATCTGTGCCGCAACAGCCGCCTCGTTCCCTTCGATCGTATCCAGAAACAGCTTATCACTCTCTTCCAGCCTTTTCAGCGTTTCCTTATGGCCGACCTCCCGGATTGATTTCTGAAACTCACGTCTGACCTCTTCATTCGGGATATGAACGGTATTCGTTTCTGAATTGTACGCCAGGTATCCCAGATGAATCATCAAAGTCAGTACATCATCCTTCCCCTTAAAGGTGACAAGGTCGTTGGCAAACCCGTTCGTGTTGACTTTCACGTCCACACCGCCAATCAGTTCCGCGATTGTTTTTGTCAGCCCGTTATAATCCTTGCTGATATAATCCATCAGCCCCTCTGATGCTGTACTTTCTGTCCAATAGGAATCAAAGTCATCATTGTAAATGGCCTGCATCACAGAATTGGGATTGTAAATTGAACCAACATTCCTGAATGCATAGCCGTCGTACCATTGCTTCATTCTGTCAAAACTTACCCCATGTTTATCGCAAAGTTTCTTTACTTCCTGCTCTGTAAAGCCCACATATTCGCCAAAAACTCTGGGCTTTATCATGGAGTATTCTTTGAAGTCAGACATGGGGGATTGGGAACGACCTTTTTTGACTGGCAGGATTCCGGTCATATAAGCCGCAGCAAAAATCCTTGATGTTGTACCGCTGCCTTTAAAGAGCATCCTCAGGAATTTCAGATAGTCCTCTTCTATTTCAGGCGTTTCCCTGATCGGTGCATCCCATTCATCTATGATCATGATGAATTTGTTTCCGGTATAAGCTGCACATTTGATTAACGTCTGATCAAAGGTATTCCCTTTAACGACTTTCGGATAGCTTTCAATGATTTCCTGTGTCACGTTGTCAATAATAAAGCTTATCAGATCTTTTGGCTGTACATTCCCCAGCAGATTCGTCATATCCAGGTAGATAACATCATACTTATTCAAATATTTTTCATAGCTGGCATCCTTTGAAATACGACAGCCGGAAAACAACTCATGTGAATCACAGCTCTTATCATAATATGCACATAATGTTTGAGCTGTATAAGATTTGCCAAAGCGTCGAGGTCTGCTGATACAGGTTAATTTGTTTTTTGTACCGATCGTTGAATTAATGATGCGAATCAAACCGGTTTTATCCACATAGTTGGATTGTATTATTTCCGCAAATCCGCTGTTGCCCGGATTCAGATACGTTCCCATATTGCAGAATCTCCTCCTTCTCAACGTTGTTTTTTACTGCAGCAGTTTGCCAAGCCCCCAGATTTAACGGACTCTCGCCGCGTGACAGAACCGCCCATTCATGCTACTTTTTTGCTGTTTCTGCCATGTCATTTTATCACTTCCGGCATAAATACACAATTGAAAAGTAAGTTCCTAAACAAATGACGTGCAAGATTATCGACGACATATTGAAAAAGATTAAGAGCATTCCAAAACCGAATGCTCTTTTTGTATATTAAGTTGGCGACAGAAAGAAATTGCGGTAAAATTCGGTAAAGGGAGGA
>JAGAHV010000131.1:0-4274 GCA_017626895.1 Clostridia bacterium
ATATTGCCGCTTGAGAGGGTTGCAATCATGGTGAGGGAGAAGATGGCAATAGAGAAGAATTCAAAATTTCCGAAGTTGATGGCCGCCCGGGCAATCTGCGGGGCGATGAACATCAGCAGGAGCGTGGAGAAGATGGTTCCCAGGAAACTGAACACCACGCCGACGCCCAGCGCCTTGGCCGCCTGGCCTTTTTTGACCAGCGGATGCCCGTCAAAGCAGGTGGCAACGCTTGAGGGCGTGCCGGGAATGCGCAAAAGAATTGCCGAGATCAGGCCGCCGGAAATGGCGCCGATGAACAGGGCCATAAGCAGCGTCATGGCATTGGAGGAGGTCATCGCATAGGTAACCGGCAGGAACAGCGCGATGGCCATGGTGGCCGAGAGACCGGGCAGTGCGCCGAACACAATGCCCACGGCCACGCCGATGAGCATCAGGAACATCCCGGTCGGGGTCAGTACGGTGGCAAACCCGCCGCCGATCAGTTGAAGAGTAGACATGATCCTTTTCTCCTTTCTCCCATTTTTATCAGAATCCCAGAAGACTCTCGATGATGCCCCGGGGCAGCAGCTGCTGCAGTCCGACACGGAAAGCCACAAACACGAACGCGGTGAACACCACACTGACGATGGCGAACAGCACGTAATTGCGCTTTTCCGGCGGCGCAAGGACGATCATCTGCAGGAACAGATAAATCATGGTCGAGAGGATAAAGCCCAGAGTCGGCATGATGAGCACATAGGCAATGATGATCACGAACGTAAGCACCACGGCCATGGCATCGCCTTTGTCCGTTTTGTCCTGTGTTTTCTCCTCATCCGCGCGCCTGATGTTTTTCAGGCCGTTGATGATGCACACAATGGACAGGATGGCCAGAAGGACACCGAGGAGAATCGGCATGATTCTGGCGCTGGCATAACCAGGGGTAAGCTTGGGGCGGGTCTTGATCTGGAACGCATTGACCAGATAGAAAATGCTGAACAACAGTGCGGCCAGACCGAAACCTGCATCCCGAACCTTTTTGAATCGCATGATAACAGCTCTCCCTTGAACATGAATTAAGCACACTTTCACATCGTCGGAAAAGAAATGCATGTCTGCGTCCAAACAGCTCCGATTATAACAAAAACCCGGGGAAAGAGAAGCTTTCCCCGGGTTTCTTAGCGGTACATTAGCAGTCTTTGGCCGTCATGCGGCGCATCTGCCTGCCGTTGCAGCGGCAGTTTGTCCGGTATGCGCACCGGAAAAGGTCATTGCCGGCCGGATCAGTATCCTTTTCCAAGGTTCACCCGCCGCGCAAGCGGTCTGCCGGCACAGTAGTTTTCAAAGTCTTCAAGGAACAGTTCGACAATCCGGTCTCTTGTATAGGGCAGCGTCATGTTTCCGGCCACATGAGGGGCCATCAGAAGATTCGGGCAGTCCCAGAGGGAATCCTCCGGCGGGAGCGGCTCCTGCTCAAACACATCCAGCGCGGCATAGAGCCGTCCGGCACGAAGCTCCTTTTCCAGCGCCCGCTGGTCCACCACCGTCCCGCGTCCCACGTTCACAAGGAGCGCACGGTCCGGCAGCAGTCCCAGGCGCCGGCTGTCCAGCATGTGGAAGGTTTCATCGGTCCCCGGCAGCGTGATAATCAGGATATCCGTCTCCCTCAGGACCGCGTCCATCTCATCCTGCAGGACAATCCGGTCAAAAAGCCCCTCCGGATTCCGCCCGCTGCGATTCACGCCGGTTATTGAGGCAGGGCCAAAGGCTCTCAGACGGATGGTGCATTCCCGGCCGATGTCCCCGGTTCCCAGAACGGCAATCCGGCTGTTGCGAATCGAGCGCACCGGCAGATTCCGGGTCCATTCCCGGCGGCGGACAATTTCACTGTATTCCATCTGACGGCGCAGCACTTCCAGCGTGATCATGATCACATGCTCGGCAATGGTCACCCCATAGGCGCCGGAGGAATTGGTCAGCATCATCTCCGGAGAGGCAAACCGTTCCTTGCCAAGGAACTGATTCACACCGGCGGACGGTGTACACTGCCAGCGCAGTTTGGGACAGTTGTTCGCCAGGTCGCCGGAACCACTGAAAAGAATTTCCGCCTCCGCTGCTGCCGAAGCGGCCGCCTGTTCGCTGTCAAAAAACAGCACATTAAACCCTTTCGCACGGGCCGCCTCCGTCATGCGGCTGCGGTGCGCCTCGCTGAGTGCGGGGAGCGTTACAACGATTGTTCTGTCCATTTTTCCTCCTCATCATCTGTCGTGGTTTCTTTATGCGCCATCCTCCGGCGCTGCGGTTGCTTTGGTGCACCTGACTTCCGGCCGGCGAGAGGGCCTTTACTCGAGCCCCAGTTCTCTGCACCGGCGCCAGAGCGTCGTTTTGCTGATGCCAAGAATTTCCGCCGCCTCTTTCCGGCTTTTAGCCCGTGCAAGGACTTCGATAATCTGCCGTTTTTCCATGCCGCTCAGGGTCGGATCCAACTGTTGCTGACCGTGAATGGTCTTTTTAAGGACATTTCCTGCCGGCAGTACGGCATCCGCGTCCATGCCGCTGATCTCATTGCTTTCGCACAGAACCGCCAGCTGTTCGCTGATATTGCGGATCTCGCGAATGTTGCCGGGCCAGTGATACCCCAGGATCCGGTTGGCCGCCTCCGAGGAAAGGGTGATGTTTTCCTTCCCGAACTTCTGTGCATAGTACGTCAGGTAATGCTGCATAATCCGGATCATGTCCCCGCCCCTCTCCCGCAGCGGCGGAAGCTGGACGCTGAGTACTTTGAGCCGGTAATACAGGTCCTCCCGGAATTTTCCCAGCCGGATCATTTCCACCAGATCCCGGTTCGTGGCACAGATGATGCGCACATTAATGGGAATCACCCGGTTGGCTCCCACCCGGCGTACCTCCCGTTCCTGGATGACGCGCAAAAGGCGGCTCTGCAGTGTCAGCGGAATTTCGCTGACCTCATCCAGGAAAATCGTCCCTTCATGGGCCGTTTCAAACAGGCCTTCCTTTCCGGTCCGGTTGGCGCCGGTAAATGCGCCGCCCTCGTACCCGAACAGTTCACTTTCCATCAGGTTTTCCGGAATCGCCGCGCAGTTGACCGCCACAAACGGCCCCGTGGCCCGGTCACTTTCATTATGAATCGACTGGGCAAACAGTTCCTTGCCCGTCCCGGTTTCCCCCATCAGCAGAATGTTGCTGTCCACATGCGCATAGCGGCGTGCCTGATGAATGGCCCGCTCAATGGCCGGGCTTTCGCCCAGAATATCCTCAAAATGATACCGGGCCACATGTCCGCTCATGCGCAGGCGGGTGCGCAGATTGCTTTCGGCATTGGTAATGCTCTGCGCTCCCTGAAACGTCACCAGTGTTCCGATCCGCTTTCCGTCGTGATTCATAATCACGCAGTTGAGCACGCAGTTGTTTCCGTTGATGCGCAAGATTTCATTGGTATAGCTCTGATTCCCGCAGAGGATGGCACTCAGGCGCCCCTCCGTCAGGATATGCCGTGCTGGCTGCCCGATGCAGTCCGTAATCTTGCGGCCCAGTAGTTCAGCCGCCGCCGGATTGAATGTCCGGATGATATTGTCCTTGTCCACGGCAATGATGCCCTCGAACATGTGTTCAACGGCTGCCCGGAAAATGAGGCTGTTCTGCCTTTCCACCTGTGCCACATCCGCACAGCGGACCGCCTCAATAATCGCCAGGAAAACCGACTCCACGGATGAATAGATCAGGCCTGCAGGAATATTATGCTTATCGCAGTAATCACAGGTCCGGTGTCCGGCAAGAATCAGCTGGCAGCCATCTGCCACCGCCCGCTCCATTCCGGACACCAGATCCCGGATGTTGACGCTGGCAGTGGGATAGGGCCTGACCGGTACGGAAAAGTCCCTTTTCATGAAATACACACTGCGGATGGTATTGATCGTTCCCACCACCCCGATGGGCATATTCCCGTGTTTGGAAAGCGCCATCCGGATGGAGGCGGTCATGTCACTGACGGTAATGGGGATCTCCACCACCGGCTTCAGGACATTTCGCGCTTTCAGGCTGGCTGCCGTGCCGCCTCTTGAGACAATGACATCGGCATCATGCATACGGGGAACGATGGTATCCGGCTCGATCGCGCAGTCAACCGTGTACTGCATGTTGGGCCGTTTTCCGAACAGCTTTTCGTACAGTTCCCAGGCATCATAGACCACCTTGACCAGCAGAGGGTCAGGCATAATGAACGCAATCTTGATCAATCCGGGTCAGCCCCCTTCCTCTGTTTTTGCCGTTCACCG
>JAGAHV010000132.1:0-5481 GCA_017626895.1 Clostridia bacterium
GGCCCGGCTTGAACTGACCCGCGCTGTGAAAGAGGTTATCGCAACCGGACTGTATCTGATTGGTGTTGAGGCACCTGAGCGGATGTAAGAGGATTTCTGGAAAATGGCTCAACGCGCGGCGCCAATTTGTTGGAAATGAGCAACAAAAAAGCGGCGGTGCCGAAGGGCTCGACGCGCAGCGTCGATCTGTCGGGGATGAGCACCAATTAAGCAGCGGTGCCGAAGGGCTCGACGCGCAGTGTCGATCTGTCGGGGATGAGCACCAATTAAGCAGCGGTGCCGAAGGGCTCGACGCGCAGCGTCGATCTGTCGGGGATGAGCACCAATTAAGCAGCGGTGCCGAGAGACCAGGTACGTTTCGTAAAGGAGACAAAGAATGGATATTCAGGACATCAGGACGATACTTCTGGACTTAAACTGTATGACGGCACTCCGCTTTATGATGGAGGTGCCGACAGTGAAGGCCCTGATAGATCTGTGCGTGGCGTGTGTGGATGACCGGGTGAATGATGAGCAGCTGACAGAGGCATACTGCCGGGCGTACAATGCCTGGCTGGATACGATTGCCAGCGGACACAGCGGATTTGCTCAGGATGTGCTTGAAACCATTCTCTACACAGACAGTCCGGCAGCGAGAATCTGTGCGGGAAGCAGTGAAATCCCGTACAGCATGCTGAGCGGTCTGCGTCATGATCTGGGGGTATTGGGAAAGCTGACCCGGATTGAACCGGCTTTGTTCCTTCTGTTCTGCGAGCGGGCAGGGATGCCGGGAAAGACCGCGGTTCGGCTGCCGGTTTGGGAGCCGGAGCACAGAGGAACCTCGGATGATTCCCGGACCAATGTCAATCTGGATATGCTCACGGAAGAGGGCGTTCAGGACGTCATCTCCTTTTTCCGGCATCAGGGAACCGGGGTGTTTGCTCAGTATGCGGCCTCTACCTGGGAACAGGGAGGACGCGGCCTGCGCGGCGTATCCGACCCGGATCCGATTCATATGTCGGACCTGATCCTGTATGAAAAGCAGCATGCGGTGCTGGTTGAAAATACCCAGCGGCTGCTTCAGGGACGCAATGCCGGGAATATCCTATTATATGGAGATAAGGGCACGGGAAAATCCGCCTCCGTCAAGGCGCTGCTGAATGATTACTGGCAGCAGGGCCTTCGCATTGTCGAGGTCCGTCCCCAGTGCCTGACGGATCTGCCGGAGATCTTTGTTCTGCTGCGCGGGCAGCCCTGCAAGTTCATTGTGTTTGTGGATGATCTGGCCTTCAATGATTCCTGTCCGGAATATACGGCGCTGAAAACCGTGCTGGAGGGGGGACTGGAGGTCCGGCCGCAGAATGTGGTGGTGTATGCCACCAGCAACCGCCGCAACATTGTACGGCAGTCGTTCTCGGAGCGTGAGGACGATGTCAATGCACGCGATACGCTGGAGGAGAAATTCTCATTGGCCGACCGCTTTGATCTTCGCCTGACCTTCCAGGAACCGACGCAGGATCAGTATTTCAGCATCTGTCAGAGCCTGATTGAGGGACGGAAGCTGGATGTGGACTGGGGTGAGGTGATGCCAAGGGCAAGAGCCTGGACGCTCAGCCACGGGGGACGTTCCCCGCGGGTGGCCCGGCAGTTTGTGGACGCACTGGAAAGCGAACTGGCCGAAAAGATGGACAGGATGAAAGAAGCTGAGGCGGAGACCGGGACGGTTGAGGCGGAATGAACACGCGAAAACGACTGACGGCGGGCACCATCGCCGGGGCCCTGATCCTTCTGGTGGTTGTTCTTGCGGCAGCAGCGGCATTCTATGGATTCATGGTGTATCAGTCAGCGTCGGAGGACGGGAAAAGCATGGCGGTGAAGTCGGCCGGGCTGGATCCGGCAGGTCTCTTTCCCCGGACCTCTCCGGTTCCCGGGGAGCCGGTGCCCAGGGTGGTTCTGCGCAATACATCGTATGTCGGGCAGCACAGGGGAGAGGGCAGAATTCTGGATCAGGACTGCACCCAGATCGTCGATTCCTATGTGCTTGAGGATGGCCGGACCGTTCGGGTGATTACGGCATGGCCGCCGGCATGGATAGAGACCCTGGCGGGTTCCGGATGGGTTCCCCAGCTGCTCACCGGTTTTAATATCGGTGAGCTGCCGGCAGTCTATTATGTCAACGGAACACAGTCCATGCTGATTGCCAGAGAAGATCCCTATATTTATGTGATTCAGGTTGAGGGCGAGGATGTGGACGGACAGACGGTCTATGCCCTAGGAGTCCTGGCATCCATTGAAAAGGAAGCTGACAGCACGGACGGGTCAGGCAATTAAAAAAGACGTTCAGAGACTGAACGTCTTTTTTGGTTGTCTGGCCGCTATTTTGCCTGGCCATGGGCAGGGTGCAGCTGTGTCAGGACGATGCCCGCCACAAACAGCAGGGTGCCGGTGATGATATAGACGCTGACCGGCTCGTGGAAGAACAGAACGCCCCAGGCGATGGAGAAAAAGACCATGGTGCTCTGGAGGAGCGCAACCATCTGGAAGGGGACCAGCGGGATCGCACGGGCATTCAGGTAGAAGCCGATGCCGGTGATAAAGCCGAAGAAGGCGATGGCGATGATGGCGCCGGGGGAGGGGATGCCGGCGGGCAGAACGCGTCCCTCGCCCAGAGGCACGAGGAAAGCGATGCCGGCGGCCACGGAAAACATGAAAAGGTTGCTGTCAAGGACATCAAAGTCAGCAGCTACCTTTTTCTGCGCGAGGACAAACAGACCTGCAAAGATGCCGGCGATGATGTAAAGAATGGTCAGGCGAAGGTTGCCGCTGAGCAGTGTCTCGATGGACATGCCGTTCCAGGAGATGAGGAAAATGCCGGTTACGCAGAGCAGGACGCCGACCAGGCGCTGAGCGGTCATGCGCTCTTTGAGATAGGTGACCCCCAGAATGGTCAGCAGAATCATCTGGACCGGCTGCGTCAGGATATTGCCGTAGGAGACGCCCACGGAGAGAGCGATGTTCTCACAGGTATAGTTGAGAAATTTACAGACGGCGCCGCAGACGAGCCATTTCCAGTGGGTTTTGAGGGCGTTGCGGAAATCTGCACGGACGGGCTTGCGCAATATGGCCTTGAGCAGCAGAAGCCAGAAAACGCCGACAAAGAACCGGAGAAAGGTGATCATGGACGGAGCGAAAAAAGGCTTAATCGCTTTCACACATGTACCGCCAAAGCTGAAAAGAAGCGCAACCATCACCAGGTAAAGGTATCCCATTTTCAATTCTCCTTCCGTATTCCGCGTCAAGCGGCGCAACGCAGAACGGGAAAGGGGCTTTCCGTCAGTCGTTTGCTGCGGGCTATTTTACCCATTTTGTACGGGAATGACAAGATGAAAATCAGCCGGATGAACAGGGAATGGGTACCGGCAGAAACAGGAAAACGGACAGCGGCCTGCGCTGTCCGTTTAAAACACGATAAAACTCAACAAAAATCAGCAGAAAATCTTTCGTTCAAAAGTTATTGACAACTCTTCAAAAATGGTGTAAAATACTATATTGCATTAGTATGCAAAATAGGAAATTTCTACCCGTTAACCCCTGTTTGACGCTATTTTACACGAGAAACGGTCATTTGACAATGGGTTACGAGAAGAAAATTGAATATTGCGCATCCTTATAATCCGAAAGCCCTTTCCTGCGGGGGGAGGACCGGAGGAGATAACCGGGAGAATCTCCTGATTTTCCCATGAATCGATAAGTTAGGGGTGATGGCATTCATGGTGAATGTTCGCGATGAACGCGACGAGGCTGAAATCATGAAGTACGTCGGTGTACACGACGTGGCAATGGGTAAAGGGCGTATCAGAAAAAGCTTCGCAAGAATTGAAGAAGTAGTGGATATGCCCGATTTGATCGAAGTACAGAAAAACTCCTATCAGAAATTTCTGAAAGAGGATCTGAGAGAGGTTCTCAACGATGTCTCTCCGATCGTCGACTTTAACGGAAATCTGGAACTCGCGTTTACGGATTATTCCCTGGATCCGACTCCGAAGAACACGATTGCTGAATGCCGTGAACGTGATATGACCTATGCCACAGCACTGAAGGTTACCGTTCAGCTGACCAACAAGGAAACCGGCGAGGTAAAGGAATCCGAGGTCTTCATGGGCGACTTCCCCCTGATGACCGAACACGGCACCTTCATCATCAATGGCGGCGAACGTGTCATCGTCTCTCAGCTGGTCCGTTCACCGGGCGTGTATTACAGAGAGAGCATTGACAAGGCCGGAAAGCACCTGTTTGATACGCAGGTCATTCCCAGCCGCGGCGCCTGGCTTGAGTATGAGATCGATTCCAACGATGTCATCTGGGTGCGTGTGGACCGTGCAAGAAAACTGCCGGTAACCAGTCTCCTGCGTGCACTGGGCTATGGCACGGACCAGGAAATCTACGATCTCCTGGGTCATGATGAGAAACTGGATGCGACCATGGGCCGGGACGGCGGCGATGACGGCACGCGCCGGACACGGGTTGCCACCGAGGAAAAGAGCGTGGTCAGCGGCCTGATGGACATCTACCGCCGCCTGCGTCCGGGTGAGGTCGGCACGGTGGAGTCGGCAGACAAGCTGATCAAATCCACCTTCTTTGATCCCAAGCGCTATGACATGATGCGTGTGGGACGTTACAAGTACAACAAGAAACTGGCGATTGCCTCCCGTATCCGCGGACACATCGTGGTCAATGACCTGGTGGATCCCACCACGGGCGAGGTACTCATTGCCGCAGGGGAGCGCATCCCCGCCGGAAAAGAAGATCCGCTGGCAAAACGGATTCAGGACGCCGGCATCAACGACATCATGCTGAAGCTGGATGACCGCGAGGTGCGGGTCATCGGCAACAACTTCGTGGACGCCAATGCCTGGCTGGATGCGGAGATTGTGAAAGAGTCCGGCATTAATGAAATGGTGCACCTGCCGACACTCAAACAGCTGATGGAGCAGATTGAGAAGGAGAACATGGGCAGAGAGGACCAGATCCGTCTGCTGCATGCCAACCTCAGCGCGCTCTCGCCCAAGCACATTCTGATTGATGACATTGTGGCATCCATCAGCTACCTGATCAACCTTCCATACGGCGTGGGAACCACCGATGACATCGACCATCTGGGCAACCGCCGCCTGCGCTCCGTGGGCGAGCTGCTGCAGAATCAGATCCGCATCGGTCTGGCCAGACTCGAACGTGTGGTCCGTGAGCGCATGAGCGTTCAGAATCAGACGGAGGTCAAGCCCCAGGAACTGATTAATATCCGGCCGGTGTCTGCCGCCATCAAGGAGTTCTTCGGTTCCTCCCAGCTCTCGCAGTTCATGGATCAGCCGAACCCGCTGGCTGAGCTGACGCACAAGCGCCGTCTCTCCGCTCTGGGCCCCGGCGGTCTGAACCGTGACCGTGCCTCCTTCGAGGTCCGCGACGTTCATTACTCCCACTATTCCCGTATCTGCCCGATTGAGA
>JAGAHV010000133.1:0-35258 GCA_017626895.1 Clostridia bacterium
ATTCATCGAGACATATACACAGGTTTGCGGACCGCTTGAAGAACGATTCAAGGAGAAGGATGGCAGAGAGCAGTTTCTCCTTTATCTGAAGCCGATTATCAACGGAACCGGAAATTATTATATCGAGGCTCAGACCAGGAATCAGACACGCACAGATGTGGTCGTGGATTATCTTGGACAGCAAACTATCATTGAACTGAAGATTTGGAGGGGCGAAAGATACAATGCTGCCGGAGAGAAACAGATCAGTGAGTATTTGGACTACTGGAAGCTGAATACAGGGTATATGCTCAGTTTCAATTTCAATAAAAATAAAGAACAGGGCGTTCGTTTGGTGCATGTTGGAGATAAACTGCTGTATGAAGGGACGATCTAGGAAATGGGGATACCGGACGCTGGGAAGGGCCTCGGTGAACGGATCAGGCAACTGACGAGTTTTGAGCGTTTTGAAAGAAGTTTACCCGAATATCCAGTTTACCGCTGCAATGCATTCACCACAGGTTCTGGATGAGGCTGATAATGCAAATCAAAAATTTACGGATCGAGAACTATAAACTGTTCCAGAATCTGGAACTTGTGTTTGACGGAAGAAGGACAATCCTGTTCGGGATAAACGGTGCTGGGAAATCTTCTGTCCTTTCAGCCATCACCCAACTCTTCAGGGTTTTTCTGAAACAGATGAATCCGGCTCAGTCAAAAGCATTTGAATCGCTTCAGGATGAGATGATTCACATTGGCAGTGACCGTCTTGAGATTCAGGCGACCGTCTCTCTTGAGGATGATTATCTGCTGTCGCGTTTCTATAAAAGGATTGTAAAGAATACAAGAACGTCTGAGGCAACCTATCCGAAAGCGAATTATGCGATATTCAGGGAAAACTTCAGAAAGCTGTATCTTGCGGATGAACTGTCGGGAATGCCTGTTTTTGTTTATTATGGAATCAATCGGGCGGTGCCGGACATTCCGGATCGAATAAGAACAAAGCATGAGTTTGATAAACTATCTGCTTTGGAGAGAGCGGCAGATCCCAAAACGGATTTCCAGGCCTTTTTTGAATGGTTTATGGACCGGGAAGCGGATGAGATTTTGCAAATGAAGGACGCAGAAAATTATGAGTATACGGATCCTGCACTGCAATGTGTCAGAAAAGCGATTGAGTCAGTGATGGGGGACGTGAAGGGACTGAGGGTCAAAAGATCGCCTGTTCGCATGGTGGTCGATAAAGGCGGAAGAGAGATTCGGGTTGATCTGCTTTCTGAGGGAGAAAAATGTACGCTGGCCATGATCGGTGATCTGGCCAGAAGGATGATCCTTGCCAATCCGGCAATGGATAATCCGCTGGAAGGCAAAGGCATTGTATTGATCGATGTGATCGAACTGCATATGCACCCGTCATGGCAAAGACGGATTTTAAGTACGCTGAGAGAAGTTTTCCCGAACATCCAGTTTATCGTTACAACGCATTCACCACAGGTTCTGGGTGAGGCGGATGAGTCGTTTAAAATCATCTCTCTTTCACTGGACATGGATGAAAATGGAGTGGGAACAGACCAGATTGAAAGGATGGATGGTTTTGACAGTAATATGATTGCGGGTGTTTTCATCAGACATTTGAGAATGCTGAAAAATGATGAGGACCATGCCTGATCTTGATAAAAAGACTTGAGACAGTGGGTAATTGTTTCTGTGATTTCACAGAGATACTTTTGGAAAGGAAAGTGAAACCGATGCTGAAGCTTTATGATTCAGGGGTTTATCTTCTCAATGGACGTGAAATTGTCACCGATGTGGCAGAGGCGGCAGGGAAAACCGGAAAGCCGGTTACAAAAGATGAGGCGTCAAAGGGAACCATTGCGTACTCGGTTCTGGCTGCCCATAACCGGAGCGGGGATATGGAGCATCTCAAAATGCGCTTTGACTCCCTGACCAGCCATGACATTACCTACGTGGGCATCATTCAGACGGCCCGGGCATCCGGCATGCGGGAATTTCCCATGCCCTATGTGCTGACCAACTGTCACAACAGCCTCTGTGCCGTGGGCGGGACGATTAATGAGGATGACCATATGTTTGCGCTCTCCGCGGCGCACAAATACGGCGGCGTGTATGTTCCCACGAATATGGCGGTCATTCACTCGTTCAACCGGGAGATGATGGCCGGCTGCGGACGCATGATTCTCGGATCTGATTCCCATACGCGTTATGGTGCGCTGGGAACCCTGGGCGTCGGGGAGGGCGGCGGTGAACTGGCCAAGCAGCTGGTGGGCCGCAGCTATGATCTTTCCAGACCCGGAGTTGTGCTGATCTATCTGGATGGGGAGCCCCGTCCGGGCGTCGGACCGCAGGACGTGGCACTGACCATCTGCGGAGCGGTGTATGCCAATGGTTATGTCAAGAACAAGGTCATGGAATTTGTGGGTCCCGGTGTCGCCAAACTGCCGATTGAATACCGCAACGGCATTGATGTGATGACGACGGAGACGACCTGCTGGTCCTCCATCTGGGAGACGGATCAGGTCACCCAGGAATACCTGACCATGCACGGCCGTCCGGAGGCATACAGAGAGATGCGTCCGGCGGATGTGGCCTATTACGATGGCTGCGTCTACGTGGACCTCGGTACAGTGGAATCCACCATTGCTCTCCCGATGCATCCCAGCAATATCATCACGATCCGTGAACTGCTGGAAAATCCCGTGGAGATTCTGCGGGCCTGCCAGGAAAAGGCCAACGCACAGATTGTCGGTGCCAGCATTGACCTGGTGAGCAAGGTGCATGACGGCGGAATCTGGGTGGAACAGGGCCTGGTGGCCGGTTGTTCCGGCGGTACGTTTGACAATATCTGTGCCGTGGCCGATATTCTCCGCGGCCGTTCCATCGGAAACGGCGCCTTTACCATGAGTGTCTATCCCGGCTCCATGCCGGCCTATCTGCAGCTGCTCCGGAACGGAACCCTGGCCGATATCGCCGGGGCCGGTGTCATCATCCGGGAATGCTTCTGCGGACCGTGCTTCGGTGCGGGCGATACGCCGGCAAACGGAGAGTTCTCCATCCGCCACACGACGCGCAATTTCCCGAACCGCGAGGGCAGCAAGCCGGGTGAGGGACAGATGAGCGCGGTTGCCCTGATGGATGCCCGCTCCATTGCCGCCACGGCCATGAATCACGGCCGGCTGACCCCTGCCACGGACCTTGACATCCGGTATACGCAGGTTCCGTACCATTTTGACGGGTCTGTCTACGAGAAACGCGTGTATTTCGGCTATGGAAAAGCCGAGCCAGACCATGCGCTCCGGTTTGGACCGAACATCAAGGACTGGCCGGAGCAGCCGGCGCTGAGTGAGGATCTTCTGCTCAGGGTGTGCAGCTATATCACGGATCCGGTCACCACAACCGATGAACTGATCCCCTCCGGCGAGGCCTCTTCCTACCGTTCCAACCCGGAACGCCTCAGCGAATTTACCCTGTCCAGAAAAGATCCGGAATACGTGGGACGCAGCAAGGCAGTTCGCGCCATTGAGCGGGACCGGATTGCCGGGAAGGGTCTGCCTGAAGAGGTGAAAGCGGTATACCAGGCGCTTTCAAAGGTAATGCCTGTGGATCCCGAGCATACGGACATCGGCAGCACGATTTTCGCCGTCCGGCCGGGAGATGGTTCCGCCCGCGAGCAGGCGGCTAGCTGTCAGCGCGTCCTTGGCGCCTCTGCCAACCTGGCGAAGGAATACGCGACCAAGCGGTACCGGAGCAACTGCATCAACTGGGGCATGGCGCCGCTCCTGGTAGAAGATGAGCAGGCGTTTGCACTGGGTGACTGGGTGTTTGTCCCGGGCCTGCGGAAGGCGGTGCTTGAGGGAACCCCCGCTTTCACCGCGTATGCGGTCAGGGCGGATGGATCGGTCAACCCCTTTACCGTCACCCTGGGCGAGCTGACCCAGGATGAGCGGCAGATCATCGCCGACGGGTGCCTGATCAACTACTACCGGAATCATCCTGTAACCGAATAAACAAAAAGAACGGACCTGAGTCAGGTCCGTTCTTTTGATGCATCAGTCAGATACGGATGTCCACCCATTTTCCCTGATGGAAGCGATGGGCCATGAGGAGGAAACGGGAGGTCTGGTCCGACAGGACGCCGATCCAGACGCCGGTCAGCCCGAGCCGGAACACGAAGACACCGAGAATTGTGACCAGTGTACGAATTCCCGTCACGCTGATCATGGCGCAGACCAGGGTGTAGCGCACATCACCGGCGGCACGAAGACAGCCGGTGAAGATCACCTGCGAAATCTGAAGCAGGATGATGACCGCAATCCACCGGGAAATCATCATGCCCATCTCGATGGTGTGCCGCTGGTTAAAGTACAGCCCGAAATACCATTCGCTGCCGAACGTGAGGGCCGTGGCCAGAATCAGGGAGATGCCAAAGCCGATTCGCTGACAGATGCTGCCGTAGGCCTTGGCTTCCTCTTTCCTGGAGGCGCCCAGGGACTCGCCTGCCAGGGCGATGGCGGCTACCTGCATGCCGTCGGCAAAGGAAAAGCCCAGGCCCAGCAGGTTCATTCCGATGTTGTGCACGGCAAATTCATCTGTTCCCAGGCGCGCAGCGATCAGGGCGGTGGCGACAAAGCCAACCCGCATGGCGATGTTTTCAAGGGAGGTGGTGCCGGCCAGGCGCCAGATGGAGGCGACACAGGTGTGCCGGATCCGCAGGCCGAAGCGGACCAGGCGGGAAAGCTGAATGTAACTGTTTTTGCGGACCAGTGAAAACAGTGCCATGCCGGCCGATACCACGGTCCCCAGCACAGTAGCAATGGCGGCGCCGCGCACGCCCCAGGCCGGAAAGCCGAAATGCCCTTCAATCAGGAGGTAATTGAAGATGATGTTGACGATGCTGCTGGCCAGATTGGTGGTCATGGAAAGCCGGGTATTTCCGCTGCCCCGCTGTGCCGCATTGATGACCATGGTAATGACGTTGAAGAGGAGACCGCCCATGATGATCTGAAAATACTCGACCGCCGCCTCGTGGGTATCGGTGTTGCTGCCGGCAAGCACCATGATCTGCGGGGTAAATGCGACGAAGAGGATAGTGACCAGCACGCAAAGGAGCAGGGTCATCAGCAGGGAAGTCCATACAATTTCATGCGCACTCTCCTGATTCTGTTCGCCTTTGCGCCGGGCGACCAGGGCGGAAACCGCCACGTTGATCCCGATAAACAGGGTCAGCCCGATAAACTTCGGCTGTGCCGTCAGCCCGGTGGCGGCTACCGCATAGCTGCCCAGTTCGGCCACCATCATGGTATCGATCATTCCGGCAAGCGTCACGAAAAAGCTTTCCATCATCGCCGGCCAGGCGACGGACAGCGCTTTGCGGACCATTTGCCCTTTATTGTGTTCCATCTTTTTCCTTCTCCGATTCAAACAAAGAGTATGCGCAGAATATCGTTTATGGAGGGGATTGTCAACCCCTTTTGGATGCCTCTTTTTTTTGGACCTCTATGCGCATGGGCGGCCGGAAAAGCCCGTGAGGCTTGGAAAGAAAGGGAGGACTTTTTAGAAAAGCTTTTTAGAAAAACTGACGGAAAAAGACGGCCTGATGAAATTGTCGTTGACAATGAACAGAGAATATGGTAAAAAATAGCGCGATAAATCTTTCATGGAAAATTAAGCTGCCGAAAGAGTACACCCATTTTCGTTCCTGAAATCGCGGATGCGGTTACCAGATGAGGATGGACCGACAGGGGAAACCCGAGGGACAGAATCAGTGAAGATTGCTCCGGACCTGATCCGTTTTGGGTTCGGGGAACAGACGGTGATGGCAACAAATAGCGGGCCTGAGGCAAAGCGCGGTTTGCCGGTCAGTTGGCCCGGAAGGAGGAATGGAAGAGATGACGGAAAAAATGTTTGCGAGCCCCATATCCGGCGGTAACAGTGGCAGTATTGTCTGTATTAAAGGTGAATATGTTTCTTTTCCTGGTTTCTGTGATGTGCATGTGCATTTCAGGGAGCCGGGATTTTCTTATAAAGAGACGATGGTGACTGGCAGCCGGGCGGCGGCCCGGGGCGGGTATACCACGGTCCTGGCGATGCCGAATCTGAACCCGGTGCCGGACAGCCTCGAGCATCTTGCGGAGGAGGAACGCCTGATCGCGGCGGCCGGGGATCTGGTGGATATCTACCCGTACGGGGCCCTGACCATAGGGGAAAAGGGACAGGTGCCGGCGGACCTTGAGGCCCTGGCGCCCCGGGTGGCGGCCTTCAGCGATGATGGCAAAGGAGTGCAGAGCGAGAGCATGATGCGCGCCCTGATGGAGCGCTGCAAATCGCTTAACCGGATTCTGGCTGCTCACTGCGAGGATGATTCCCTGGTCCGGGGCGGATATATCCATGACGGAGAATATGCCCGGGCCCACGGACACAAAGGCATCTGCTCGGAGAGTGAGTGGGGACCCATTGCCAGGGATCTGAAACTGGCGGAGGAGACAGGCTGCGCGTATCACGTCTGTCATATCAGCTGCAGGGAAAGCGTGGACCTGATCCGGCAGGCCAAGCGCCGGGGCGTCAATGTGACCTGCGAGACCGGCCCGCACTACCTGCTCCTGGATGAACAGGATCTAGAGGAGGACGGGCGCTTTCGCATGAACCCGCCCATTCGCAGCCGGGCGGACCGGGAGGCGCTGGTCGAGGGCCTTCTGGATGGTACCATTGACATGATTGCCACGGATCACGCGCCCCACAGCGCGGAGGAAAAAAGCCGCGGTCTGGCCGGATCGGCCTTCGGCATTGTGGGCCTTGAGTGCGCGTTTCCGGTGCTGTACACCGGCCTTGTGCGAAAGGGAATCCTGAGCCTTGAGCGGCTGGTGGAGCTGATGACCCTGGCACCGAGGCGGCGCTTCGGGCTGCCAGTCCGGGACAATGACTGTTGTGTCTGGAATCTGGCGGCGGAATACGAAATCGATCCGGCGGAGTTTGCATCCATGGGCAAAGCAACACCGTTTGCGGGACACAGGGTGTTCGGGCGGTGCCTTAAGACCGTGCATAACGGCAGAACTGTATATCGGGAGGAGAATCAGAAATATGGCAAAGCGGACTGATGTAAAAAAGGTACTTATTATCGGCAGCGGCCCCATCGTCATCGGGCAGGCGGCAGAATTTGACTACGCAGGCACGCAGGCCTGTCTGGCTCTCAAGGAAGAGGGGTATGAGGTTGTCCTGTGCAACTCCAACCCGGCGACCATCATGACCGATACCTCCATTGCGGACAAGGTATACATGGAGCCGCTGACACTTGAGTACATTGCCAAGATTCTGCGCTATGAGCGCCCGGATGCCATTGTTCCGGGCATCGGCGGACAGACCGGCCTGAACCTGGCGATTCAGCTGGAGCGCAAGGGCGTGCTGCAGGAATGCGGCGTAAAGCTCCTGGGAACCCCCAGCAAGAGCATTGAGCGGGCAGAGGACCGGGAACTGTTCAAGGAAATGTGCGAGAGCATCGGCGAGCCGGTCATCCCCAGCGAAATCACCTATAACCTGGAGGAGGCGAAAAAGGCCGCCCTGGATATCGGCTATCCGGTGGTGCTGCGGCCTGCCTTTACCCTGGGCGGCACCGGCGGCGGCTTTGCCAACAATGAGGAGGAGCTCATTGAGATCGGCACCAACGCGTTCCGCCTGAGCCCGGTTCACCAGGTGCTGGTGGAAAAGAGCGTGCGGGGCTATAAGGAAATCGAGTTTGAGGTCATGCGGGACAGCAGCGACCGGGCCATTACCATCTGCGGCATGGAAAATGTGGACCCGGTGGGCGTGCATACCGGCGACAGCGTGGTGGTGGCGCCGATTCTGAGTCTGTCGGACGCGGACCTGAAGATGCTCAATGACAGCGCCATCCGCATCATCCGTGAACTGAAGATCGAGGGCGGCTGCAATGTGCAGTTTGCGCTGGATCCCAATTCCAGCAAATACTACCTGATCGAGGTCAATCCCCGGGTCAGCCGTTCCTCCGCCCTGGCCAGCAAGGCCAGCGGCTATCCCATTGCCCGGGTGACCGCCAAAGTGGCCATGGGCATGCTGCTGGAGGAGATTCCGGTGGCCGGCGGCAACGCGGCCATGGAGCCGAGCCTCAACTACATCGTGGCCAAGTTCCCGCGGTTCCCCTTTGACAAGTTCACCTCGGCCAGCAATCTGCTGGGAACGCAGATGAAGGCGACGGGTGAGGTCATGGGCATCGGGAGCACGCTGGAGGAGTGCGTGCTCAAGAGCGTGCGGAGCCTTGAAACGGGCGTCTGCCACCTGCACCTGGCCCAGTTTGATGCATGGTCCGAGGAAAAGCTGCTTGAGTACGTCTCCGATTTCCATGCGGACGGGCTGTACGCCGTGGCGGAACTGATCCGGCGCGGGGTGTCCCTTGAAACGGTGCACGAAAAGACCATGATTACCGGCCTGTTCCTTGAGAGCATTCAGAAGATCACGGACATGGAAAAGCGGCTTGCGGCGGCACCGGGGGATGTGCAGGTGCTGCGGGAGGCCAAGGTCATGGGCTTTGGCGATGAGGAGATCGGGAAACTGTGGCATGTCCGGGATACCGAGGTGTATGCGCTGCGGAAAAAGAATGGCATTGTGCCCGTGTTCCGCATGGTGGATACCCTGCATACCGGCAAGTACATCGCCTATCTCTACTCCAGTTACAGCGGAAAAAATGATTCCATTCTCACTGACAAGAAAAAGATCGTGGTTCTTGGCGCCGGTCCGATCCGCATCGGGCAGGGCGTGGAATTTGACTACAGCACGGTTCACGCGGTGCAGACCATCCGCCGGGCCGGGTATGAGGCCATCATCATCAACAACAATCCGGAAACCGTGTCAACCGACTACACGACGGCGGACAAGCTGTACTTTGAGCCGCTGACGCCGGAGGATGTCATGGCCATCATCGACTTTGAAAAGCCGGAGGGGGTCATCGCCTCCCTGGGCGGACAGACGGCCATTAACCTGGCGGCGCCGCTTATGAAGCGGGGCGTGCGGATCATCGGCACCGACTGCGATGCCATTGAGCGGGCGGAAAACCGGGATGCGTTTGAGAAGATCCTGCTGGAACTGAATATTCCCCAGCCGCAGGGCCGGGCTGTGACCAAGATCGAGGACGGCGTGGCGGCGGCAAAGGAAATCGGGTATCCGGTCCTGGTGCGCCCCAGCTTCGTCCTGGGCGGACGTGCCATGGAGATCGTCGGAGATGAATCGCAGCTGCGCCATTACCTCAAGACGGCGGTTGAAATCGATTCGGACAAGCCGGTGCTGGTGGACAAGTACATCCGCGGCAAGGAAGTGGAAGTGGATGCCATCTGCGATGGCCGGGACGTGTTCGTGCCGGGCATCATGGAGCTGGTGGAGCGCACCGGCATTCACAGCGGCGACAGCATTTCTGTCTATCCGACGTTCAGCATCAGCAACAAGGTCAAGGGCATCATCCTGCAGTATGCCAAAAAGCTGGGCCTGGGCATCGGCATTGTGGGTCTTTACAACATTCAGTTTATCGTGGATGAACATGAACAGGTATACATCATTGAGGTCAATCCGCGCTCGAGCCGCACGGTGCCGTTCCTGAGCAAGGCCACGGGTTACAGCCTGGCGGACATTGCCACGGAGGTGATCCTGGGCAAGAGCCTCAAGGAGCAGGGATTCTTTGACCTGTATCCAGAGGAGAAGAAGCGCTACTATGTGAAAGTGCCGGTCTTCAGCTTCAACAAGATCAAGGGCCTGGATGCCTATCTGAGCCCGGAAATGAAGTCGACGGGCGAGGCCATCGGGTATGATGACAAGCTGAACCGGGCCCTCTACAAGGCTCTGCAGGCCGCGGGCACCCGCCTCAAGAACTACGGCACGGTCCTGGTCACCATTGCGGACCGGGACAAGGAGGAGGCGCTGGACCTGATCCGCCGCTTCTACAACCTGGGCTTCAACATTCAGGCGACTTCGGGCACGGCCCGGTTCCTCAAGGAGCACGGCATCCGGACCCATGTGGTCAGGAAGATCAGCCAGGACAGCACGGAGATTCTGGACAGCATCCGCGCGGGCCATGTGGCCTATATCATCAACACCCGGGAAATCGGGGAGGCGGATTCCAGGAGCGACGGTCTGCTGATCCGCCGCTGTGCCACGGAAAACAATGCGACCATTTTCACGACGCTGGATACGGTGCGCGTCCTGCTGGATGTCCTGGAGGAGACGACGCTGACCATTTCCACCATTGACGCGTGAGGCGTGACATGAAACAGACAATTCTGACGATTGAATCAAACCGTCCCCTGACAAGTGCGGTCTACCGGCTGGACCTGCGGGGGGCGGAGGAGATGCAGCGGCCCGGACAGTTCATCAATATCCGGCTGGCGGGGCACTTTCTGCGCCGCCCCATCTCCGTGTATGACCAGGACGGGGACCGCCTGACGGTGCTGTATAAGACCGTCGGCGCCGGAACGGAGCAGCTCTCCCGGATGCAGCGCGGCGAAACACTGGATGTGCTGACCGGCCTTGGCAACGGCTATGACCTGGGGAAAGCAGGCACATGTCCCCTGCTCCTGGGCGGCGGCGTGGGCGTTCCGCCCCTGTACCTGCTGGCCAAAGAGCTGCGGGCATCGGGCTTGCCGGTGACCGCGGTCCTGGGCTTTAATACCCGGGAGGAGGTCTTTGGCGAGGCGGAATTCCGGGAACTGGGCTGCGAGGTCACGGTGACGACGGCAGATGGCACGTACGGCACCCGGGGCTTTGTGACGGATGCACTGCCCCAGAATTACAGCTACTTTTACACCTGCGGTCCCGAGCCGATGCTCAGGGCCGTGTACCGGGCGACACATGGTTCCGGCCAGTTCAGCTTTGAGGAGCGCATGGGCTGCGGATTCGGCGCCTGCATGGGGTGCAGCTGCAGGACCATTACCGGCCAGAAACGGATCTGCCGGGAGGGACCGGTGCTTGAAAAGGAGGAGATCCTGTGGGCAGACTGAGTACGACGCTGCTGGGAATTGAACTGGACAATCCGGTGATCCCGGCCAGCGGCACCTTCGGCTTTGGCTGGGAGTTTGCGGAGTGGTATGATATCAACTGTCTGGGGACCTTCAGCTTCAAGGGAACCACGAAAGATCCCCGGTTCGGCAACCCGACGCCCCGCATTGCGGAGTGCGCCTCGGGGATGATCAATGCCGTGGGCCTGCAGAATCCGGGCGTTGACCAGGTGATCCGGGAGGAACTGCCGAAACTGGCCAAAGTGTTCCATAAGAAGGTCATGGCCAATGTCAGCGGCTTCAGTGTGGCGGATTACGCCGCTGCCTGTGAGCGGCTGGATCAGGAGGAGCAGGTGGGATGGCTTGAGGTCAATATCAGCTGTCCCAACGTGCACGGCGGCGGGATGAGTTTCGGAACGGATCCGGCCGCGGCGGCAGAGGTGACCCGGGCGGTAAAGAAAGTGACCCGCAAGCCGGTCATCATGAAGCTGAGCCCGAACGTGACGGATATCACGGCCATTGCCCGGGCCTGCGAGGAGGCGGGGGCGGATGGCATCAGCCTGATCAATACCCTTCAGGGGATGCGCATCAACCTGAGAACCCGGAAGCCGGTGCTGGCAAACGTGATGGGCGGCGTCAGCGGGCCGGCGGTTTTCCCGGTGGCCCTGCGCATGGTCTGGCAGGTGGCCAGGGCCGTTCAGATTCCGGTCATCGGCATGGGCGGCATCACGACGGCGGAGGATGTGCTTGAGATGATGATGGCAGGTGCCGTCGCCTGTGAGGTGGGGGCCGCCAACCTGGTGGATCCCTGCGCCTGCAAGCGGATCATTGACGATTTGCCGGCAGCCATGGACAAATACGGAATCAGGAGCCTCAGCGAGCTGCGGATACGGTAAGCAGCGCGCGGTCATATAATACCCGACGATCAATGCGGCTATACAAGAGAAGGAGGACACGAAGATGGGCAGAGATGTCATTATTGCATGTGATTTCCCGAATGCGGAGACGACACTGGCGTTTCTTGACCGGTTTACCGGCAGAAAGCCCTTTGTCAAAATCGGAATGGAACTGTTTTACGGGGCCGGACCGGACATTGTGCGGACCGTGAAAGCCCGGGGGCATCAGGTGTTTCTGGATCTGAAACTGCATGATATCCCCAATACGGTGAAAAAATCCATGACGGTCCTGCGGGATCTGGGGGCGGACGTTGTCAACCTGCACGCGGCGGGAACCATCCAGATGATGGAAGCGGCGCTTGAGGGACTGACCAGGCCGGATGGAACACGTCCGCTGCTGATTGCCGTTACCCAGCTGACCAGCACGGACCAGAGCGCACTTGAAAAGGAACTCCTGATTGAAAAGCCCATGCCCGAGGTGGTCATGCACTATGCCATGAATGCCAAAAAGGCAGGTCTGGACGGCGTGGTGTGCAGCCCGCTGGAGGCGGCAGCGGTCCATGAGAGATGCGGGACGGACTTCCTGACGGTGACCCCAGGCGTCCGGTTTGCGGACGGGGACAAGGGTGACCAGAAGCGGGTCATGACCCCGGCAGAGGCGGCGAAAGTCGGCAGCGATTACATTGTGGTGGGACGGCCCATTACGGCCGCCGCGGATCCGGTGGCGGCGTATGAGCGCTGCATGCGGGAATTTGTCGGTTAAGAGTCGGAAAACGGAGAAAGGATGAGAAAGATGACGAAAGAAGAACAAAGCCGCCTGATCGCGGGCGATCTGCTGAAAATCAAAGCGGTCTTTTTCAGACCGGAGGAACCCTTTACCTGGGCCAGCGGGATTAAGAGCCCGGTGTACTGTGACAACCGCCTGACCCTGACGGCCCCGGAGGTCCGGGACGATGTGGAAAATGCCCTGGCCGAGACCATCAAGAGGGAATATCCGGAGGCGGAGGTCCTGATGGGAACCAGCACCGCCGGCATTGCTCATGCCGCCATTACGGCGCATCTTCTGAAAATGCCCATGGGCTATGTGCGCAGCGGCGCCAAGGACCATGGCCGCCAGAACCAGATTGAAGGAAGGCTTGAGCCGGGCCAGAAAGTCGTGGTGGTGGAGGACCTGATCTCAACCGGCGGCAGCGTGCTGGAGGTGGTTGAGGTGCTGCGGGCAGCCGGCGCCCAGGTGCTTGGCATCGTGAGCATCTTTACCTACGGGATGAAGAAGGGCCTTGAGCGGCTGGCAGCTGCGGATGTTCGCAATGTTTCCCTGACCAATTTTGACGTCATCGCGGATGAGGCGGCGAAGCAGGGCTATATCCGGGCGGAGGATGTGGCACGGCTGATCCGGTTCAGAAACAACCCGCAGGATGAATCCTGGCGCGAATAACCCATTGTCATCCGGCAATGGACCGCTGACCAAACGGCCAGAGTTGAGGAGGAAAGAACATGCGAAGTGTAATTGATGTTCCCGACCTGACACTCGGGGAACTGGATCACCTGATGGATACAGCAGAGGATATAATTGCGCGGCCGGACCGGTACAGCGAAGCCTGTCACGGAAAAAAGCTGGCGACGCTGTTCTTTGAACCCAGCACCCGTACCCGGCTCAGCTTTGAGGCAGCCATGTACGAACTGGGTGGCAATGTGCTGAGCGTGACCGGTGCCGGCACCAGCTCGGCGGCCAAGGGCGAGAGCGTGGCGGACACGGCCAAGACGGTGTCCTGCTATGCCGACATCATCGCCATGCGCCATCCCAAGGAAGGGGCGGCCCTGGTGGCGGCCAACAATGCCTCGGTCCCGGTCATCAATGCGGGGGACGGCGGGCACTGCCATCCGACGCAGACCCTGGCGGATCTGCTCACCATCCGGCGGGAAAAGGGCCATCTCGATCATCTGCGGATCGGGCTTTGCGGCGACCTCAAGTTCGGGCGCACGGTGCACAGCCTGATTACGGCCATGAGCCGGTATGAGGGTCCGGAGTTTGTCCTGATCAGCCCCGAGGAACTGAAACTTCCCGGCTATGTGAAAAATGACTGCCTGCGGGAAAAGAACATTCCGTATACGGAGACGAAAAGCCTGGAGCAGGTGATCGGGGACCTGGACATTCTGTATATGACCCGGGTTCAGCGAGAACGCTTCTTCAATGAGGAGGATTACCTGCGCCTCAAGGACAGCTATATTTTGACGCCCGAGAAGATGAAAAAGGCACGGCCGGACCTTTGCGTCATGCATCCCCTGCCCAGGGTGAATGAAATCAGCGTGGCGGTGGATGAGGATCCCCGGGCCTGCTACTTCAAGCAGGTGCTCAACGGAAAGTACATGCGCATGGCGCTGATCCTGATGCTGCTCAAGGAGGCGGGAAAATTATGAGAGTAGATGCCATCCGCAACGGAATTGTCATTGATCATATTACGGCCGGCCTGGGCCGGAAACTGTACAACCTGCTGGGCCTTGAAAACGTGTCGGCACCGGTGGCGCTGCTGACCAATGTCAGTTCCGCCAAACTGGGCCGCAAGGACATCATCAAGGTGGATGCCAACATTCCGGTGGATTTTAACGTCATCGGGTACGTGGATCCCGGCGCGACGGTCAACATCATCCGGGAGGGGGCACTGGTGGAAAAACGGCGGATTGAGATGCCGGAGCTGCTGGTCAATGTCATCCGCTGCAAAAATCCGCGCTGCATTACCAGCTGTGAACAGGAACTGGCCCATAAATTTCGGCTGACCAACCGTGAAAAAAAGGAATACCGGTGCATTTACTGTGAAACCAAGGTTGCTCTTTTGTGAGAACTGAACAAACCTAATTGACAAAAACACGAACGTTATAAAATACGAACGTTCGTGTTTTTGTTTACCTTCCGGAACATTTACACATTATGTGTTGACAATGTTCGGAAATAGGAGTAAACTAAGGCGGAATTCCGATTGATGGGCAGGAAAAAAGGCCCAATGCCGGACAAGGGAGGAAAACAGATGAAAAAAGTTGGCATTATCATGGGAAGTGACAGTGATCTGCCGGTGGTCCGCAAAGCGACGGATCAGCTGAAAGCGCTGGGGATTCCCTTTGAGGTTCATGTGTATTCCGCACACCGTACGCCGGCTGAGGCACGGGACTTTGCGGTCAATGCCCGCGCGCGCGGATTTGGGGTCATCATTGCCGCGGCAGGAATGGCAGCCCATCTGGCCGGCGCGCTTGCGGCCGGCACCACGCTGCCGGTGATCGGGATTCCCTGTACGGGTCCCTCTCTTGAGGGACTGGATGCACTGCTGAGCACGGTACAGATGCCCACCGGCATTCCGGTGGCCACCGTGGCCATTAACGGCGGGGCCAATGCGGCACTGCTGGCAGCTCAGATTCTGGCCGTGGAGGACCCGGCACTGGCGATGCTGCTGGACGGGAAACGTGCCGCGGATGCGGCGGCGGTTCTCCAGAAGGATGAGGGAATCGCGGAGAAACTCTGAATGGACACCATTCGACCGAACAAAGGAGAGACCAACATGGAAAAACAGCTCGTTTACACTGGCAAGACAAAGAATGTTTACGCACTTCCCAACGGTAACTATGAACTGCTGTTCAAGGATGACTGCACCGGCAAGGACGGCGTATTTGATCCCGGTGAAAACAGCGTCGGACTGACGATTGAGGGTGTTGGAGACGTCAATCTTCGCATGAGCATCTATTTCTTTGAGAAGATTAATGCCGCCGGTATCAGCACGCACTATGTCAATGCCGATCTCGGCCGGACCACCATGGAGGTCAGACCTGCGAAGGTATTCGGCAAGGGCCTTGAGGTTATCTGCCGTTATAAGGCTGTGGGCAGCTTCTATCGCCGTTACAGCGATTATATCGAAGAGGGCGCGGATCTGCCGGCCTATGTGGAAACGACATTTAAAAACGACGCGAAGGGCGATCCGCTGGTCACCAAGGATGGCCTGATTGATCTGGGCGTCATGACCGGTGAGCAGTATGATGCGATCAAGGAAATGACCCAGAAGATCACCAAAATTGTTGCGGATGACATGAAGGAAAAGGGCATGGAGCTCTATGACATCAAGTTCGAGTTCGGATACGATGCCGACGGGAAGGTCATGCTGATTGATGAGATTGCCAGCGGCAACATGCGCGTCTATAAGGATGGGAAATATATTGATCCCATGACACTGAGCAAGCTGTTTTTCGCGTAAGCGAAAACAGCTTTTTCGTGCCGAAGAGTGAGGAGAAACAAGATATGGGCGGATTCTTTGGAATCACATCCAAACAGGACAGCATGCTGGATGTGTTTTTCGGTGTCGATTATCACAGCCATCTTGGCACGCGCCGTGCCGGAATGGCCGCCTGGGACCGGGAGATCGGTCTTCAGCGGAAGATTCACAATATCTGCAATGCACCATTCCGGACCAAGTTTGAGCATATTTTTGAGGAGATGCGCGGCAACAGCGTGATCGGCTGCATCAGTGACAGCGATCCGCAGCCCCTGCTGATCCGCTCGAGCCTGGGCACGTATGCCATTTGCATGACCGGTGTAATCAACAATTCAGATGAACTGATCCGTCAGTATCTGAGTTTCAGCGGCGGTCACTTTGACAGCATGACCGGCGGACGGATCAACCAGACCGAGCTGCTGAGTGCCCTGATCAACCAGAAGAGCAATTTTGCCGAGGGAATTCAGTTTGCGCAGCAGTCCATCGTGGGGACCGCGTCCATCCTGATCCTGACGGAGCAGGGACATATCATTGCGGCCAGAGATCTGGTGGGCCGCCTGCCCGTGTCCATTGGAAAACGGGAGGACGGGCATGCCGTGGCCTTTGAAAGCTTTGCCTATCACAAGCTGGGCTTTGAGGATGAAAAGGAACTGGGACCGGGGGAAATCGTGGAGCTGACGCCGGACAGCCTGACTGTGCTGGCGCCGGCGAAAGAGAAAAAGCGGATCTGCTCCTTTCTCTGGAGTTATTACGGATATCCCACCTCGACCTATGAGGGGGTGAATGTCGAGGAAATGCGCTACCGCAACGGTGCCATCCTGGCGGAAAATGATGAGGCGGTGAACCGGGATGTGCCCATTGACTATGTGGGCGGCGTGCCGGACAGCGGAACCCCGCATGCCATTGGCTATGCCAACCGGAGCGGAAAGCCCTTTGCCCGGGCATTCATCAAGTATACGCCCACCTGGAGCCGCAGTTTCATGCCGGCCAGCCAGATCGACCGAGATAAGATTGCCAAGATGAAGCAGATCCCGGTCAATGCGCTGATCCGGGACAAGGATCTGCTGTTCGTGGATGACAGCATTGTGCGGGGAACACAGCTTCGGGAAACCGTGGAATTCCTGTATGAGAACGGTGCCAAATCCGTGCATATGCGCAGTGCCTGTCCGCCTATCATGTATGCCTGCAAATACCTGAATTTCAGCCGTTCCAACAGTGATCTGGAGCTCATTGCGCGGCGCGTGATCCTGGAGCTGGAAGGGGAGGAAGGATTCAAGCATATCGAGGAATACGCGGATGGCAGCACCGAACGGGGAAGAAAACTGCGGGAGGTCATCTGTGAACAGATGCATTTTGCTTCTCTGGAATTCCAGACACTGGAAGGGGTGATCAAGGCCATTGGTCTTGATCCCTGTGAACTGTGCACCTACTGCTGGGATGGAAAGGAATAGGACATGATTGAGAATTCAAGATCGGAAGCCTACGCGGCGGCAGGCGTGGACATTACCGCCGGCTACCGGGCAGTGGAGCTGATGAAAAAGCACATCCGCCGGACGGAAACACCGGGGGTCTGCTCGGATGTGGGCGGATTCGGCGGACTGTTTGAACCGGACCTGACGGGCATTTCCCATCCGGTGCTGGTATCCGGAACGGATGGCGTGGGAACCAAGCTCAAGATCGCGTTCCTTATGGACAAGCATGACACCGTGGGCATTGACTGCGTGGCCATGTGCGTCAACGACATCATCTGCTGCGGGGCGCGTCCCCTTTTCTTCCTTGACTATATCGCCTGCGGCAAAAATGTGCCGGAGCGCATTGAACAGATCGTGAAGGGCGTCTGCGAGGGCTGCGTGCAGGCCGGTGCGGCCCTGATCGGCGGTGAAACCGCGGAGATGCCGGGCTTTTATCCGGCGGATGAGTATGACCTGGCCGGCTATTCCACCGGCATTGTGGACAAGGCGCGCATCATTGACAACAAAACCATGAAAAAGGGTGATGTGGTCCTGGCGCTGCCCTCCTCAGGCGTCCATTCCAACGGTTTCAGCCTGGTACGCAGGGTATTTGATGTGGAGCATGCGGACCTGCGTGCACCTGTCGCTGAGCTGGGCGGACAGAGCCTTGGGGAGGCTCTGCTCACGCCGACCCGCATTTATGTAAAGCCTGTGCTGGCTCTGCTTGATCAGGTGCAGGTAAAGGGCATCAGCCACATTACCGGCGGCGGATTCTATGAGAACATTCCCCGGGCTATTCCGGATGGACTGGGCGCGGAAATTGACCGCAGCAGCGTTCGCATCCTGCCGATCTTCAGCCTCATTGCTCGTCAGGGCGGAATCACCGAACGGGACATGTTCAACACGTTCAATATGGGCGTGGGCATGAGCATCGTGGTCGCCCCTGAGGATGCGGAACGGGCACTGGCCATTCTGCGGGAACAGGGCGAGGACGCCTACTGCATCGGCCGGATCGTGGAAAGCGACGAAAAAATCCGAATCATCTGAGGAACTGAGATGGAAAAACAGAAAGCGCGAATTGCCGTGCTGGTCAGCGGCGGCGGAACCAACCTGCAGGCCATTCTGGATGCACAGGGCTCCATCATCCAAAGCGGCTGTGTGACGATGGTCATCAGCGACCGCCCGGGGGCTTATGCCCTCAAACGGGCCGAGGCAGCTCATGTGCGGGCCCTTGAAATCGACCGGAAAGCGTGCGGCTCCGGGGCGGCTTTTGAGAAGCGGCTGGCCGCGGCACTGGAGGAAAATGAAACGGATGTCATTGTCCTGGCCGGTTTCCTGAGCATCCTGAGCGAGTCCTTTACCTCGCGATATCCGCGCCGGATCATCAATGTACATCCCAGCCTGATTCCCAGCTTCTGCGGCGAGGGCTTCTACGGGCTGCGGGTGCATCAGGCGGCGCTTGACCGCGGAGTCAAAGTGACCGGTGCCACCGTTCATTTTGTCAATGAGATTCCGGACGGCGGGGAGATTATCGCCCAGCGGGCCGTGGAGATTCAGCCGGGGGATACCCCGGAAATCCTGCAGCGCCGGGTGATGGAACAGGCAGAGTGGATCATTCTGCCGCAGAGTGTGGAAAAAGTGTGTGCGGAGATCATTTCCCGGAAATAATGGAGGAGAAAATGGAAAACATGAACATCTACGGCCAGAGAACGCCGGAGGAACTGCTCAGGGACAATACCTATCCCGGCCGCGGAATCGTGATCGGCAAAACACCGGATGGAACCCGCGCCATGACGGCCTATTTCATCATGGGCCGCAGCGAGAACAGCCGCAACCGCATCTTTACCGAGAAAGACGGAGAGGTGTTTACCGAGCCGTTTGATGAGAGCAAGGTTCAGGATCCCAGCCTCATCATCTATGCGGCCGTTCGCAGCTATCAGAATCATCTGGTGGTCACCAACGGCAATCAGACCGACACCGTTATTGAAGGACTTCAAAAGGGCGAAACCTTTGCAAAGGCCCTTGAATCCCGCTGCTTTGAGCCGGATGCGCCGAATTTCACGCCCCGGATCAGCGGCATGCTGACCTTTGAAAACGGGGATTTCAGCTATCAGATGAGCATTCTCAAAAGCGCGGATGCCGCCGGCACCGCCTGCAACCGTTACACCTATCATTATGCGCCGCTCAACGGCCTCGGGCACTTCCTCCACACCTATGTCTGTGACGGAAATCCCATTCCCACCTTCCAGGGGGAGCCGGAACGCATGACCGTTTGTGACAGCATCGATGAGATGACCGAACGGCTCTGGAATGCCCTGAATGAAAACAACAAGATCAGCCTTTACGTGCGTTACGTGGATCTGGCCACAGGCCGTGCCGAAAGCCGTCTCGTGAATAAGAATCATTGATATTGGGCCGACGCGCAGCGTCGAACGGTGAAAGTTGAGTATCAGAAAAGCGGCGATGCCGAAAGACCCGGCTGCTGCTCATTGAGGATTGGGCCGACGCGCAGCGTCGAACGGTGAAAGTTGAGTATCAGAAAAGCGGCGATGCCGAAAGACCCGGCTGCTGGCTATAAGAGGAGACAGAAGATGAAAGAGTTTCAACTGAAATACGGATGCAACCCCAACCAGACCCCTGCGAAAATTTACATGCGGGATGGCAGTGATCTGCCCATCAGGATTCTGAACGGCCGGCCGGGGTATATCAATTTCCTGGATGCGTTCAACAGCTGGCAGCTGGTGAAGGAACTGAAGGAGGCCATTGGTCTGCCGGCCGTGACCAGCTTCAAGCACGTCAGCCCCACCAGCGCCGCCGTGGGCATTCCCCTCAGTGCGGAACTGAAACGGGCCTGTTTTGTGGATGATATTGAGGGCCTGGATGATTCACTGCTGGCCTGCGCCTATGCCAGAGCCCGCGGAACGGACCGCCTTTGCTCGTACGGTGACTGGGTGGCTATGAGTGATCCCTGCGATGTGACCACGGCCAAAATGCTGCTGCGCGAGGTCTCAGATGGCGTCATCGCGCCGGGCTATGAGCCGGAGGCGCTGGAGATCCTGAAGCAGAAGCGCAAGGGCGGATACAATATCGTTGAAATTGATCCGAATTACGTGCCCGAGGTCCAGGAAACCAAGCAGGTTTTCGGCATTACCTTTGAGCAGGGCCGCAACAATTCCAGGATCAGCCGGGAGATGCTCAGCGAGATCGTGACGAAAAACAAGGATCTGCCGGAGAGTGCGGTCCGGGATCTCATCGTTGCGCTGATTACCCTCAAGTATACCCAGAGCAACAGCGTCTGCTATGCGGTGGACGGTCAGGCCATCGGTGTGGGTGCGGGACAGCAGAGCCGCATTCACTGCACCCGTCTGGCGGGCACCAAGGCGGATACCTGGTTCCTGCGCCAGCATGAGAAGGTGCTGAATCTGCCGTTCCGCAGCGACGTGGTCCGTCCGGTGCGCGACAACATCGTGGACAGCTATATCAACCAGAACGAGGAGGACGTCTGCGCGGATGGCATCTGGCAGAAGTATTTCACGGAGCGTCCCGAGCCCCTGACGGCTGAGGACAGGCGTGCATTCCTGAGCACCCGCCAGAACGTGGCACTGGGCAGCGATGCCTTCTTCCCCTTCAGCGACAACATTGAGCGCGCCAGCCGCAGCGGCGTGAAGTATATTGCCGAGCCGGGCGGTTCCATTCGCGATGATGATGTGATCAGCTGCTGTGATCGGTATGGCATGACCATGTGCTTTACCCACGTTCGTCTGTTCCATCACTGATATTTCCGGCCTCCTGTGTACGACACGGGAGGCACGTTCAGCTTAAAGCAAAAAACTGTTTGAGGTGCGGCATGAAAATCATGGTTATCGGCGGAGGCGGCCGTGAACACGCCATTATCAGAAAGATCCGGGAGAATCCCTCGGTGAGTGAAATCTACGCCCTTCCGGGGAACGGCGGCATTGCCGGGGATGCCAAATGTGTGGATATCGGGGCAAAGGATATCCCGGCCATCGTCCGGTTCGCCAGGGAAAACGGAATTGACTATGCGGTGGTGGCGCCGGATGATCCGCTGGTGCTGGGCTGCGTGGATGCGCTGGAGGAGATCGGGGTTCCCTGTTTCGGACCGAACAAAAAGGCGGCCATCATTGAGGGCAGCAAGGTTTTCAGCAAAAACCTGATGAAAAAGTACGGCATTCCTACCGCCAGGTATGAGGTCTTTGAGGATCCCGCGGCAGCCCTTGACTACCTGAAAACGGCGCCCATTCCCACGGTGGTGAAGGCAGATGGCCTGGCTCTGGGGAAGGGCGTGACTGTTGCCATGACCCGGGAGGAGGCAACAGGTGCGGTCCGGGAAATCATGGAGGAGCGGAAATTCGGGGACAGCGGCAGCCGGATCGTCATTGAGGAATACCTGGAAGGGCCCGAGGTGTCGGTGCTCAGCTTTACGGACGGGGAAACCATCGTCCCCATGGTCTCCAGCATGGACCACAAGCGTGCCCTGGACGGGGATCAGGGACCCAATACCGGCGGAATGGGCACCATTGCACCGAATCCGTTCTATACGGAGGAGGTGGCCAGGACCTGTATGGAGCGGATTTTCCTGCCCACCATCCGGGCGATGAAGGCGGAGGGGCGGACGTTCCGCGGCTGCCTGTATTTTGGCCTCATGATCACCCGGGATGGTCCCAAGGTGATTGAGTATAACTGCCGTTTCGGAGATCCGGAAACGCAGGTGGTGCTGCCGCTGCTGGAAAGCGATCTGCTGACCGTGATGCAGGCGGTAACAGCCGGAAAACTTGCGGAGTGCCCGGTGCGGTTCCGGAATGGGGCGGCCTGCTGTGTCATCCTGGCCTCAGAGGGGTATCCGGGGTCCTATGGGAAGGGATATGAGATTACCATTCCGGAGAGGGTCAAAGGGCATGTGGACATTGCCGGGGCTGTGCTCAGGGAAGGACGGCTTCTGACCAGCGGCGGCAGGGTTCTGGGCGTGACCGCCACGGCGGAGTCGCTTGAGGAGGCTGTCCGTGAGGCTTATTCCATGGCGGAAACGGTGACCTTTGAGAACCGGTACATGCGCCATGATATCGGCAGACGCGCGCTGAATGGCTGAGGAACGAAAGGGACAGAAACATGGTATACAGAATCTATGTGGAGAAGAAACCGGGCCTGGATAATGAGGCCCGTACACTGCTGAATGATGCGCGTCAGCTTCTGGGCATCCGGAATCTGGAACGGGTCCGCCTGCTGAACCGGTATGATGTGGAAAACATCGACCGGGAGCTGTTTGACTATGCGGTTCGGACCGTCTTCTCTGAACCGCAGCTGGACACGGTATCCGAAACCGTGGATACGGGGGATGCGGAAGCGTTTGCGGTTGAGTATCTGCCCGGACAGTTTGACCAGCGGGCTGATTCGGCGGCGCAGTGTATTCAGATTATCAGCCGGGGCGAGCGTCCCCTGATCCGCAGTGCGAAGCTGTATGTGCTGTACGGCACGCTGACGGAGGCGGAAAAGAAGGAAATCCGGAAATACGTGATCAACCCGGTGGAGGCCCGGGAGGCCTCCCTGGAAAAGCCCGAGACCCTGAAAATGGAATACGCCATTCCCACCGAGGTCAGAACCCTGGAAGGCTTTACGAAGCTGGACCGGGCGGGCCTTGAACGGTTTGTGGCGGATTACGGCCTGGCCATGGACGCAGATGACATTGCGTGCTGTCAGGACTACTTTAAAGGCGAAAAGCGGGATCCGACGATTACGGAAATCCGGATGCTGGACACCTACTGGAGCGATCACTGCCGGCACACCACCTTCCTGACAGAAATTGATGATGTCCATTTTGAGGATCCGCTGCTCACCAAAGCGTATAACGACTATCTGGCGGTTCGCCGGGAGCTGGGGAGAACCAAACCGGTCTGCCTCATGGACATTGCCACGGTGGCGGTCCGCTGGCTGAAAGCGAACGGAAAGCTGCCTAAGCTGGATGAGAGCGAGGAAATCAATGCCTGCACGGTGAAAATCGAGGTGGAGGCAGACGGCGTGCGGGAACCCTGGCTGCTGCTCTTTAAAAACGAGACGCACAACCATCCGACGGAAATTGAGCCCTTTGGCGGCGCGGCGACTTGTATCGGCGGCGCCATCCGTGACCCGCTGAGCGGCCGTGCGTATGTGTACGGCGCCATGCGCGTCACCGGCGCGGCAGATCCCACGGTCCCCGTCAGCGAGACGATTCCCGGAAAACTGCCCCAGCGCAAGCTGGTGACGACAGCCGCCGCCGGCTATTCCTCGTATGGCAACCAGATCGGACTGGCCACCGGCATTGTGGATGAACTCTATCATCCCGGTTATGCGGCCAAGCGCATGGAAATCGGCGCGGTCATTGCGGCAGCGCCCCAGGCCAATGTGCGCCGGGAGCGCCCGGCACCGGGGGATGTGGTCATTTTGCTGGGCGGCAGCACCGGGCGGGACGGCATTGGCGGTGCCACATGTTCCAGCAAGGCACACAACGCTCACAGCGTAGAGACCTGCGGAGCGGAGGTCCAGAAAGGCAATGCGCCGGAGGAGCGGAAGCTGCAGCGGCTGTTCCGCAACGGAGAGGCCTGCCGGATGATCAAGCGCTGCAATGACTTCGGTGCCGGCGGTGTCAGCGTGGCCATTGGCGAGCTGGCAGACGGCCTTGAGATTGACCTGAACGCGGTTCCCCGGAAGTATGACGGCTTGGATGGGACGGAACTGGCCATCTCCGAAAGCCAGGAGCGCATGGCGGTGGTGGTGGCACCGGAGGATACCGAGGCGTTTTTGCGCCTGGCAGAGCAGGAAAACCTGCAGGCCTGCCCGGTAGCCACCGTCAGCGAAAATCCGCGGCTTCGGATGAACTGGAACGGCCGGACCATTGTGGATATCAGCAGGGAATTCCTGAATTCCAACGGCGCCGCCAAGCACATTACCATTACGCCGGAGGTGCCGGGGGACTACAGCCGGCAGGAGACGCGCGGCTTTGGCGAGACCATGCGGGCCATGGCACAGGACCTGAACATCTGCTCCAAGCGCGGTCTCAGTGAACGCTTTGATTCCACCATCGGCGCGGGAACCGTCCTGATGCCCTTTGGCGGGCGCTATCAGCTGACGCCGATTCAGGCCATGGTGCAGAAGATCAGCATGGAGGAAAAGCATACGGACAACTGCTCCCTGATGGCCTGGGGCTATAACCCCTTCATCACGGAAAAGAGTCCGTATCACGGCGCCTATCTGGCCGTGGTGGAATCCGTTTCAAAGCTCATTGCCACCGGCGCCGATTTTAAGGATGTCTACCTCACGTTCCAGGAGTACTTTGAGAAGCCGGGAAAAGACGGACGCCGCTGGGGCAAGCCGCTTGCCGCGCTGCTGGGCGCCTTTGAGGCACAGATGGATCTGGGCATCGGGGCCATCGGCGGCAAGGACAGCATGAGCGGTTCTTTCGAGAATCTGGATGTCCCGCCCACGCTGGTGAGCTTCGCGGTGACCACGGCGAAAACGGGTGACATTCTGAGCCCGGAACTCAAGGACGCGGGTCATCAGCTGATCCTGATTTCAACGCCCTATACCAGGGACAATCTGCCGGATCCGGCGGGACTCCGGAAGTCCTTTGAAACGGTTGAGACGATGCGCAGGCAGGGACGTGCCCTGGCCTGTTACACCCCCGGTCTCGGCGGCATTGCCGAGGCCGTGATGAAAATGAGCTTCGGCAACGGCCTGGGTGTCCGCTTTGTGGAACACTGGACCGTACAGGACCTGACCCGGTACCGCTACGGGGATTTTGTGGTCGAGGTTGAGCAGGCTCTGCCCGGGGAAACCTGTCTGGGAGAGGTGACGGAGGAACGTCAGCTCGTTCTGGGCAAGGACCGTGTTGACCTGACAGAACTGCTTACTCTGTGGGAGGAACGGCTTGAAAGCGTGTACAGCTGCAACATTCCCACGCCGGATACAAAGGTGGAGAATTTCACCTCAGAGGCCAGGGCCTGGCCCAGTCCGGCCGTCCATATGGCACGGCCCCGTGTGCTGATTCCGGCTTTCCCCGGAACCAACTGTGAGATTGACAGTGCCCGGGCCGTCCGGGATGCGGGTGCGGATGCGCAGATCATGGTCATCAACAACCTGAGCGCCGCCGGGATTGCCCGCAGCGTGGATGCGTTTGCCGAGGCCATTCGGGAGAGCCAGATTATTTTCATCCCCGGCGGCTTCAGCGGCGGAGATGAACCGGACGGAAGCGCCAAGTTTATTACAGCTTTCTTCCGCAATGAGGCGGTCCGGGCCGGTGTCAGCGATCTCCTTGAAAAGCGGGATGGCCTGATGTTGGGCATCTGCAACGGCTTCCAGGCCCTGATCAAGCTGGGACTGGTGCCTTTCGGGCGGATTGTGGACACGGATGAACACTGCCCGACGCTGACGTTTAATACCATCGGGCGCCATCAGAGCCGCATTGTTCATACCCGGGTGGCCAGCAATAAGAGTCCCTGGCTGAGCAAAGCCCGGGTGGGTGAGGTCTATACGGTCCCGATCAGCCATGGGGAGGGCCGGTTCCTGGCCGAGACGGAGATGATCCGCCGGCTGGCAGAGAACGGTCAGATTGCCACGCAGTATGTGGATCTTGAGGGCAATGCCACCATGGACGTGCGGTTTAATCCCAACGGCAGCATGGAGGCGATTGAAGGCATTACCAGTCCGGATGGACGGGTGCTCGGGAAAATGGGTCACAGCGAACGGATTGGCAGCGGCCTGTACCGGAATGTGGCCGGAAATTATGATATCCATCTGTTTGAATCTGCGGTACAATACTTTAAGGGTTAACCTGACTCAGACAGCCCCCGGTCATGCCGGAGGCTGTCTGAACAGTTTATAAGAGAGAGGAACAGAAAGTGGCTTATTTAAGTGATATTGAGATTGCTCAGCAGTGCCGGATGAGGCCGATTGCCGAGATTGCCGAAAAAGCGCATGTGGATGAGAAATATGTGGAGCCATACGGGCGGTACAAGGCCAAGATCGATCCGGCCCTGATTGAGGAGACGGACCGGAAACCCGGCAAACTGATTCTGGTGACGGCCATTACCCCGACCCCGGCAGGCGAGGGCAAAACCACTACCACCATCGGTCTGGCGGACGGCCTGAGCCGTATCGGCAAGGATGTCACGGTGGCGCTCCGTGAACCCAGCCTTGGCCCGGTGTTCGGCGTCAAGGGCGGTGCCGCCGGCGGCGGATATGCCCAGGTGGTGCCCATGGAGGATATCAACCTGCACTTTACCGGTGACTTCCATGCCATTGGGGCGGCCAACAACCTGCTGGCGGCGATGCTGGACAATCATATCCAGCAGGGAAATGCGCTGGGCATTGACACTCGGAAAATCGTCTGGAAGCGGTGCGTGGACATGAATGACCGTCAGCTGCGTTTCGTGGTGGACGGTCTGGGCGGCCGCACCAACGGGATGCCCCGGGAGGATGGATTTGATATCACGGTGGCCAGTGAAATCATGGCGGTGTTCTGTCTGGCCAGCAGCATTCACGACCTTAAGGAACGCCTGGGGCGGATCATCGTTGCCTACACCTATGATGACCGTCCGGTGACGGCCAATGACCTGAAGGCGACGGGTGCCATGGCGGCCCTGCTCAAGGATGCGCTGAAGCCCAATCTGGTGCAGACCCTGGAAGGGACGCCGGCCTCTGTTCATGGCGGGCCCTTTGCCAATATCGCGCATGGCTGCAACAGCGTGATGGCCACCCGGATGGCCATGCGCATGGGCGATTATACGGTCACCGAGGCCGGATTCGGTGCGGACCTGGGGGCGGAGAAGTTCCTGGACATCAAGTGCCGCATGGCCGGACTGGTTCCGGATGCGGTGGTCATTGTGGCCACGGTTCGCGCGCTCAAGATGCACGGCGGACTGGATAAGAAGATGCTGGACCGGGAGGATCTGACGGCGCTTGAAAAGGGCATTCCGAACCTGCTGCGTCATGTCAGCAATATTCGCAATGTCTATGGACTGCCCTGTGTCGTGGCTGTAAACCGTTTCCCCACCGATACGGATGCGGAAATTGACTTCATTGTGAAGAAGTGCCGCGAACTTGGGGTCAATACGGTGCTCAGCACGGTCTGGGCAGAGGGCGGCAAAGGCGGCGAGACGCTGGCCCGCGAGGTTGTCCGTCTCTGTGAGGAAGAGCAGGGGCAGTTCCGTTTCAGCTATGATCTGGACATGAGCATTGAGGAAAAACTGAATGCCATTGTCACAAAGGTCTATGGCGGTGCAGGTGTTGTCCTGACCTCGGCGGCCAGAAAGCAGGCGGCCCGCCTCAGCGAACTGGGCTTTGACCGGATGCCGGTATGCGTCGCCAAGACACAGTACAGCTTCTCGGATGATCCGACCCTGCTGGGCGCACCGGAGGGGTTCACCGTAACGGTTCGTAACCTGAAAGTTTCCGCGGGTGCCGGATTCCTGGTGGCACTGACCGGCGACATCATGACCATGCCCGGTCTGCCTAAGTCACCGGCAGCTGAGCGGATTGACGTGGATGACAATGGCCGGATTACCGGCCTGTTCTGAAAAGTGAAAGACTGGCAATCATGACTGAAAATAGCGGCAGAAATGCCGCTATTTTTACTGAAATTAAAAAGTGGACAGAAGAATTGAAACGTGGTAATATCTACATGGAAACAGACAGAAATTGTGAAAGCGCATAATAGATGAAGAGGTGAAAGTACATGCGGGTTTGGCTTGAAGAGGAAAAGAAGACGACGACCGCTTCAGAAGACTTTAAGCGCAATCTGGAGGATGGGATGCGCTATGTAGACAAGACAAAGCTACTGATCCCGCTGCTGAACCGGGAACATGAAACGACGTTCCTGCTTCGTCCACGCCGGTTCGGGAAGACACTGACGCTTTCCATGATTCGCTATTTTGTGGAAGATACCCGGAACGAAGCACTGAACGAAGAAAACCGGGAACTGTTCCGCGGCCTCAAAATCATGGAAGCCGGAGAAATGTACAAAAGCCAGATGACCAGCTTTCCTGTGATCAATCTGACGCTTCAGACGGTTAAAGGGGAGAACTTTGAGATTGCTTACCAGCAGCTGACCGAACTCCTCTACAAGTGTTTTCAGGAGAAAAAGTATCTGCTTGACAGCCAGGCACTGGATCAGACAGATCGTCTCTTTTTTGAGAGAATCTATCTTGGAAAAGATAAAAATGGTCAGAAGCGTTCTGTTGTAGATATCACCAATTCACTGAAACGTCTGACGGAATTCCTGCGGAAGGATTCCGGGAAAAGAACGGTTGTGCTGCTGGATGAATACGATGTGCCGCTTGAAAATGCATATACAAACGGTTACTATCGGAAGATGGTAAACGTGATTGGTCCCCTGATGCAGAATGTTTTGAAAACTAATTCGGAGAATCTGCAGTTCGCCGTGGTGACCGGCTGCCTTCGGATTGCAAAAGAAGGAATTTATACCGGATTAAATAATCCAGAAGTGAATACTGTCCTTTCCATAAGGGAAGGAGATGCGGTTGGGTTTACAGAGAAAGAAACACGAAAGCTTCTTCAGGACAGCGGTGTCGGTGAACACTATCAGCAGGCGCGGGAATGGTATGATGGCTATCGTTTCGGGAATACGGTCATCTACAATCCATGGTCTGTGATTAAATTCATCGAAGATAAAAAGGTCAATCCAGATGCACCACCGTTGACCTATTGGGCGAACACAAGCAGTAATTTCATTATTCAGGAACTGGCTGAGAAGGCAGAACGGGATACAAAAGAGCTGATTGAACGGGCAATGCAGGGGGAGGAGATTTCTTTCCCGGTACAGGATAATATCGTGTATGATAAACTGTATCAGAAACCGGAGAATGTGCTTAACGTGATGTTGTCCGCAGGTTATCTGACAGCCGTGCATTTTGATGGGAAAACCGTCCGGGCCAGGATTCCCAATAAGGAAGTGCATGCAATTTTCCAGAATCAAATTCGTGACTGGTTTGCACAGGCGGTGAAGACGTTTGATGTGCATTCCCTTTATGCCGCAATGGAGCAGGGGAATACAGATAAGATTGAAGTTATTTTGACAGAAGAATTTCTTTCTGCCATGAGTTATTATGATTCAGTCGAAGCGTTTTATCATGGGGTGCTGCTGACACTGATGCAGCTGAACCAGGAATACCTTTGTGTCAGCAATCGCGAAAGCGGAACGGGAAGATTTGATATTATGGCAAAACAGCGCAGCCGATGGAATCTTGGATTTATTCTGGAAGTGAAGATTTCCGGAAAGCCGGGAGAACTGCTGAGTGATGCCCGGGAAGGCGCAAAACAGATTACAAAAAAAGAATATGTTAAGGAGCTTTTGCGGGAAGGCTATCGAACGGTTAAGACATACAGCCTGGCATTCTGCGAGAAAAGATGCCGGGTAATTCAGGGGGAAACCATCCAGGAAAGTGTCAGGTAAATGATGTCCTGATCGCTGTGAATCGGCAAAGACGGACATCATGCCGCCTGCGGGGGATTCCTGACATGGCTGTTTGCGGATGGATGCGTTTTCAGAAACGAAACGGTCTTGTACGGTACCGGACATGGAATGATACTGCTTGCTTGGGGAGACCGAACAAAGGCATGGGAAAAAGAGAATGATATTTTCTAAAAGAAAGACGATCGGGCTGTTTATCTGCAAGATTTTCACGGAATTTGACAATGCGGTTTTCAAAACACTGGCCAGGGAAGGAAAACGGCTGAATTTTGATGTGGTGGTTTTTACGACGGCCGGATACTTTCTGACGCAGAGTGACTATGATGTGCAGGAAAAGAACATCTTCCGTTTTGCACCGGTCGAAAAACTGGACGGGATTATTATCGTGCCGGACAGTTACGAGGAGGGAGAGTTCCGCAATCTGCTGTTTGACATGGTCAAAAACCGTGTGCAGTGTCCGGTTGTGGCGATCCGCCATAAAAGTGATCAGCTCAGCTGCGTGTTTACGGATGAACGTGAGGCGATCCGGCCGGTGATCCGGCATCTTATTGAGGATCATGGACTCAGGCGCATCTGTTTCCAGACCGGCTTTAAGGGGCATGAGGAGAGCCGGGTTCGGATGGAGGTCTTCGTTGAAGAAATGAACAGGCACGGTCTGCCGGTTCCGGAATCGGCCATCTGTCCGGGAAACATGTGGCTGACCTGCGGGGACCTGGCCTATCATCAGTTTTTCAGCGATCCGGAAAACCGGCCGGAGGCGGTCATCTGTGCCAATGATTACATGGCCATTGGACTGATTCGGGTTCTTCAGGAAAAAGGCATCCGGGTGCCGGAGGATGTGATTGTGACCGGATTTGATAACATTGAAGGCGCGGCGCCGGATGTTCCGGGCCTGACGACCATTCAGCCGGATTATGAGGCGATGGTAGTTGAGGCGATCAACACGCTTAAGCAGCAGATGCACGAAAAGTGCCGGGGGAAACGAATCGTTCCGCTGGCCGGTCGGCTGGTTCTGGGGGAGAGCTGCGGCTGCGGCCGGAGGAAACCGGACTATTTCCAGATGGAGTGCATGGAAAAGACCAGAGAGCTGGAACGGGTCAATGACCAGGACGCAGCGGTGACCAATCTGAGCATTGATCTGGGCGGCTGTGATGATCTGGCGGTCATGCATCAGGTCCTGATCAGCAGCCGGGTAAAAAATCCGATTGTGCGGGATCAGTATCTGTGTCTCTTTGGTGAACCGGACCGACTGATGGAGGAAACGGGAAACCGGGCCTGTCTGGTTCATGCCATCCGGGATCATCAGGATGGCGGGATGCCGATGACCGTTTTTGACCGGACCAGCCTGCTTCCCCCTGACCTGGAACGGGAGGAGGCGCAGATGTTCTATGTCAAGCTGCTGCATCAGAAAGGACATAACTTCGGGTACAGTGTCATGCAGTACGACGAGGGGAAGGTGCCCACGCGCGTTTTTGTCCAGACGAATGTCCTTTTGTCCATTGCGGTCGAAAACATCTACCGGCAAAGGGAAATGATGCGCCTGTATGAAGAACGCCGGCTCAGCAGCATTACGGACCTGATGACCGGACTGCTGAACCGTCGGGGCATGCTGGAAAAGATTGCGCCGACGTGGCCCCGGATGATCGGCCGGAAAATTACATTTGTCTGCATTGATATGGATCATCTCAAACAGATCAATGACACGTACGGGCATTCTGAGGGTGACTTTGCCATACGGATGGTCGGACAGGCGATTCAGGCAGCGGTTTCCGCAGAGGAAATTGGTGCCCGCGTTGGCGGGGATGAATTCATCGTGTTTCTTCCCTCCGCGGGAAACGGAGAGGCCAAACGGTTCGAGGAGCGCTTTGAGGCAGCGCTTAATCGCCTGAACCGGGAGGGCAAAAGGGCGTTTACCGTCGGGGCCAGTGTCGGGTATGCGATTCGGGAGATCAGCGAACAGGTGGATGCGGAGCAGTACATCCGGGCCAGTGATCAGGAAATGTATAAGGTAAAAGCCAGAAGGCATGCAGAGCGGACAGACTGATGCCACGAATGAGAGCCAATGGGTCTGTCAAAACGGACAGCCGGAAGAGCAGCGGCGCAAAGTGACCGGAATGCCGCTGAAAAGGTGAAAAAGTGGACAAGATCAAAATCAGCAAGTACATTGCGTATCTTCTTCGCCATCGCCCGGATGCGGCCGGAATCACCCTGGATGAGCATGGTTGGGCGAAAACGGAGGAACTGCTTGCCGGCGTGAATCGCACGGCGGCGCTGACCATGGAGAAACTGGAAGAAATTGTCCGGACAGATGAAAAGCAACGGTATTCCTTCAATGCGGATAAAACCCGGATTCGCGCAAACCAGGGCCATTCCATTCAGGTAGATGTGGAACTGACGGAAAAAAAGCCGCCGGCAGTGCTGTTTCATGGAACGGCTGTCCGCTTCCGGGAATCCATTGAGGAGCAGGGGCTGCTCCCGGGGGGACGGCTGTATGTACACCTGTCACCCGATGTCGAAACGGCGCTGAAGGTGGGAAAACGCCATGGAAAACCCATGGTGTACCGCGTCGATGCCGGCCGGATGTACGGGGACGGAGTAGTTTTTTACCTGTCGGAAAATGGAGTGTGGCTGACGAAAATGGTTTCGCCAGAATATCTGGAGCGGGAACAAACGGACACGGAACAGGCTAAATGACAGAATGGGAGGAACAGCATGCTGATCGTTACAACAGAACATATTCCGGGAAAAGAAATGGAAATGCTGGGAATTGTCAAAGGCAGCACGATACAGACCGTGAATGCGCTGCGTGATATCGGTGCAGGTTTGAGGACGCTGGTCGGAGGCGAACTGAAAAAGTACAACGAAATGATGGATAATGCCCGTGAGATTGCCACACAGCGCATGATTGAGGAAGCAAGGGAACTTGGTGCAGATGCCATCGTGTCCGTCCGGTATGCCTCCTCTTCCATTATGCAGAGTGCTGCGGAGATCATGGTTTACGGAACCGCGGTAAGATTCAGATAACGAAAAAACCCAGGCCTGATCGCTTGATCAGGCCTGGGTTTTCAGTGTTTTGACGAAGCAGATGGTTTTTCCTCAAGAAACAGCCGGCTGCGGCGGTACCAGATGGTCAGCAGAATGGAACAGAGAATCCAGCCCATGGGGTAGGCCAGTGCAACAGCCATGAAGCCGATATTCAGCTGCTTTGTGATGAACAGGTAAATCTGGCGGAAAACGACGAAGGAACAGAGCATGATTACGGTGGGCGAGGTGGCATCGCCAATGCCCCGCAGCGCGCCGGCGTAAATCTGATTAAAGCAGATTGCCAGATAGAAAGGGGTCACGATCTGGATAAAACGCACGCCGTAGGAAACGACATCCGGGTCCGGTGAGAAGAGGCCAATCAGCTGCCTGGCGCCGAGAAAGGCGGCAATGCCCAGGGCGGCAGTGGAGATCAGGCTCAGCCGGAGGGCGGAGGAAACGCTGTCACTGGCCCGTTTTTTGAGACCGGCGCCCCAGTTTTGCCCGACCATGGTGGTGGAGGACATGGCCAGCGCCTGAACTGGGATGAGGACAAAGGCGTCCAGCTTGCTGTAAATGGAATAACCGGCCATGCAGGCAGCACCGAATGCGTTGATATACGACTGAACGAAAACGTTGGAAAAAGCGGTAATGGCACTCTGAATACTGGAGGGGAGGCCGATGCGGAGGATGCCGATGAGCGGTGCCCGGTCAATGGTCATTTCCCGCCAGCGGATGCCATACGGCCCTTTTTCCAGCGTCAGCGAGATGAGAATGGCGATAGCCGAAATGATCTGTGCGAGGACCGTGGCCAGCGCGACACCGTCCACTTTCATTTTCAGGACAAGCACGAAGAACAGATCAAGTACAGTGTTGAGGAGGGCGGAGATAATGAGGAAAATCAGCGGACGGCGGGAATCCCCGACGGCACGCAATATGCCGCTCCCCATGTTGTAGAAAAGGATGCCGCTGATCCCGGCAAAATAGATGGTCAGGTAGGATTTGGCCTCATCCCATACATCCTCCGGCGTCTGCATGAAACGGAGCATGGGATCAATGATCAGAAGGCCGATCAGGGTTGCCAGAAGGCTGAGGATAAAGGTAACCGCAATGGTGGTGTGAACGGCTTTGCGCAGCCCGTACTGATCGTGCGCGCCGTACCGCTGGGAGATGATGACCGAGGCGCCGGTGGCCAGACCGGCGCTGAAACCAACGACGGTATTGATAATGGAGCCCGTGGAACCGACAGCGGCCTGCGCTTCCCGGGAGACGAAATTCCCGACGACCAACGTGTCCACCGTGTTGTACAGCTGCTGGAAAAGCAGCCCGATGGCCATTGGAATGGAAAATTCAATCAGGTGCTGCCAGATGCTGCCCTGCGTCATGTCGGAATCGGTGCGTCGTAAGTGAGTCATGCTTTTCTCCTTGAGGGTTCAGGGCTGGTCGTTCGCCTGAGCCGCTGCGCAATGTCCGGACTTGACTGATTGCCGCTGTGCGGCAGGCCGGTTGTCTGAGTTTCATTACAGTGCGAAAATGTCGAATGCGGCGCACATTGTATCATCTCTGCGGGAGGATAGCAACGGATGTTGTGGAAAACGATTGAAATAATGACAAAAGCAATAATGACAAAATGAATGGATGCGCAAGCTGAGTGCGTCAGGAAACAGGGCTTGCAGGAATGCATCGGGCATGGTATTCTGAGCAAAACGGGAAAACCAGACGGTGCGCTGTGAGAAAATCTGAACGGAACCGCACCGGAGGAAAGGAGCAAAATTGATGAAGGTTTACTGTTACAGCAGATGCACAACCTGCAAAAAGGCGCTTAAATGGCTGGATGACAAGGGTGTTTCCTATGAACAGATTGACATTAAGGAAGATCATCCGGACGAGGCCGCTTTGCGCAAAATTCATGCCAGGAGCGGTCTGCCCCTGAAACGGTTTTTCAATACCAGCGGCCTGCCGTACCGGGAAATGGGGCTTTCCAAAAAGCTTCCTGAAATGAGCGAAGATGAACAGTTTGCTTTGCTGGCCACGGACGGAATGCTGGTGAAAAGACCACTGGTTGTCGGGGAGGATGTCGTCCTCGTCGGGTTTAAGGAAGAGGAATGGAACGAGAAACTGCACTGATACCGGAAGAAAATGAGCAGGCAAATAACACGGCTGTACCGGTC
>JAGAHV010000134.1:0-3767 GCA_017626895.1 Clostridia bacterium
AATCTGCAAAGGGCTGTGGTCGGAGCCTTTCCAGAACCGTCTATGCGGTAGGATGGTGAACCAATCCACAGCATCCCTTGCAGTGTAGCACAGCCATTAGCGATGGGCTATAAAAACTACTACTCTATAATACAAGGATGGCAATCAGAAGGAGAAGAGGAAAGAGTACGCCTGCCAGGATCCCGGACTTCAGGTTGTCGTTTAATGCGCTGGAGACCAGCCCGACCAGTGTCGGACCGCCTGAACAGCCCACATCCCCGCCCAGCGCAAGAAAGGCATACATCGCGGTGCCGCCCCGCGGCAGGGCGTGGGAGGCCTTACTGAAGCTGCCTGGCCACATGATGCCGACGGATAGTCCGCAGACCGCGCATCCGATCAGGCTGAGAAGCGGAAGCGGCGAGAGGGAAATGGTGAGATAGGAAGCCACACAGAGCAGACAGCTCCCAATCATAAAACGGTCCAGATCCATCCGGTCTCCGTACTTGCCGTAGAAGGCACGGGAAGAACCCATCAGAATCGCAAACGCCATGGGTCCGGCCAGATCGCCGACGGTTTTCGACACACCCAGTCCCTTTTCGGCAAAGATGGAGGCCCACTGGCTGACGCCCTGTTCACTGGCGCCGGAACAAATCATCATCAGCAGGAAAAGCCAGAAAAGCTTCGAGGAAAAGAGTTCCCGGAGGCTCATGCCCGTCTCTCCGTCGGCCAGCAGAGGCGCGATGGGGACATGAAAGAAAGCGATCATATTGCAGAGGGGGACCAGGGCCCAGAGCAGGGCAAGGATCTTCCAGTGCGCAATGCCGGCAAGAGCGAAAAACAGGGTGGAAAACAGCACCACCCCCACGTGGCCCCAGCAGTAGAAGGAGTGGAGCATGCTCATGGCCTTTTCCTTGTTTTCTGTGGGACATGCCTCCACGACCGGACTGACCACGACCTCCAGCAGGCCCCCGCCGATGGCATAGAGCACGACGGCGCACAGAATTCCTGCAAATGGACGCGGCAGCAGCTCCGGCAGGATGGTGAGCAGCACGAGTCCCGCGGCCGAGCAGGCATGGGCCAGGATCATGGATGCGCGGTAGCCGATCCGGTCCACAAAACGGACGGAGATCAGGTCCACCAGCAGCTGAACCGCAAAGTTGATGGTGACGAGCAGGGTGATCTGAGAAAGCGGCACCCCGTAGCTGCGCTGAAAGGTGAGAAACAGCAGCGGGACAAAGTTGTTTACAATGGCTTGGACAATATAACCGACAAAACAGGCGGTGATGGTTTTGCGGTAATTCGGTTTCATGTTGATTCCTCCGCTACTCCGGATCGATTGATATAGACCAGTTCAGGCGGGTTCCACAGCCGGGGAACGAGAGAATTGTTGCTCAGGCCGCGGCTGATGATCTGATTTCCGTGCCTGCCTTCGGTGAGCTTCGGAAACAGTCCCTGCCCCGGGGCGAAAACGCCGTGAAAACGCCTGTCCAGGGGAGAATAATATCGCCACTGGCCGCCGTGAGCATGGCCGGAGAGAATCAGGTCGATATTTCGGCCCTTCAGATAGCGGGGCATATATTCGGGATGGTGGCAGAGAAGAATCTTATACCCATCCTGCTGCTCAAAGTTCCCCAGCCAGTCGAGATTCGGCGCGGGATCCTTCGGCCAGCCCTCTTTCCCGGGCCAGGGATAAAGAAAGGAGAGAGGCTGTCTGTCCCGCCAGGTCTGATAGGCGGTGAGACGCGCGGAGGTCAGACCGCCGATGCAGAACGCGGCGCCGCCTATGGAGAGAGAAACAAAGCGGTTGTCGAGGACGACAGCGCCAGTATCGGCAAGCAGCGCCAGATCCAGGTCATTGAGCATCCATTCGTGATTGCCGAGGGAGACAACGGTGACGGCAAGCTCAGCACATGCGCGCAAAAGCGAAAGCGCGGTCCGGCTCTCCTGCATTTTCAGCCTCCCTGGAGCGGCAGGCGGTGCGGCATACAGGAAATCCCCGGCCAGAAGAATCAGCTCCGGTCGATGCCGGCGCAGGCGTTCAAGGACCGCGTCCATGTTCTGATCATGGGTGTCTGCCAGCAGTGCGGCGAAAACCGGGCAGGCGGGAACGTGATAGCTCGTCTCAACCATTTTGAGCCTCCTTTCGACAGGGTGGCAACAGTGTACCACAGGAACCGGACAGGGGCAAGAGCCGGAAAATTGGAATTGTGATCTGTGCCGGACTGTGATAACATAGTCCGGAAACGGGCTGCAGCCTTCCCCGTGATATACCATCCATAGACGAAAAAAGAGGAGGACATCCATTGGAACGGGCGTCGTTCCGGCGGGCATTGAGCTTGAGATCGGATATGGCATTGCGCGGGCTTTTGCGGGCATGGCGATCAAGGACTTTGCCCATTATGTGAGGGCCTTCGCGGAAAGACCTTCCCCGTGTTTTGACGGAATGAAGATCGGGGAGGCCTTCTACCAGCCGATGCTTCAGGTGATCGACTATCTGCAGGACAACGGGTTTTCTGTCTATGTCTGTAGCGGCAGCGATCGCCTGGTCATCCGGGGCATTGTCGAAGGGGGGCTTGTCCTGCTGGCAAGGTATGTCATTGGAACCGAGGAACTGATCTCGGCAAAAAACCAGGGAAACAAAGCCGGAACAGACTATGTGTTCGGCAGTGAAGATGAGGTGGTTTTAAAAGGACAGATTGCGGCCAAGAATCTCAAGATGACCAAGGTGTCCATGATTGCCCAGCAGATCGGACAATGGCCGGTGCTGGCTTTTGGAAACAGCATGGGCGACATCAGCGTGGCCAACTATGTTATGCGGAATGAGCGGTACAGAACCGCGGCGTTTTTCGTCTGCTGCGATGATGAAATCCGGGAGAACGGAAGTCCGGAAAAAGCACGGAAGAATTTTGACATCTGTACGGAAAACGGCTGGATCCCGATTTCCATGAAGAATGACTGGCTGACGGTTTTTGGGGCCGGTGTTACCAAAAAGAAACAATAGTAAAACAGAGGCTGATCGGCAGTTCCCCGTTTGGAGATCAAAGGGGAACTGCCGATTTTGTCCTGATCGCGGTTTTCCGCAAAGATCCGGAAGTCCGCCGGGAAGAATGCTTCAAAATTCTGTACAATATGCACAAAAAACCGGCACGATTTTTAGCGAATGCTATTTTGATACAAGTTGCGGTTTCCTGCTATGGGGCATAAAATAATAAAAGAGAGAAATTGCGCAAAGCTGGTGAGGCAAGGATGGATCATAAGGAAAACGAACTTTTTGAAATCACGGCGACAACGGTGACGGTCGAAGTAAAGGATGCGTATACCGGAGAAGTTTTCCGCCGGGAACTACCGATCGACTACTACGAGAACGCGAACTTCCTGAAACTCAGCGGTGAAAACATGGACGGCAGCGTCTCGCAGCTGGTCTTTTATACACCCCGCGGGGTTCAGCGCGTGAAGGACCTGACGGGAAAAGGCTTTGACCACGATCCCTGCGGCGGCCACAGCCACTGAACAATCAATCAGCGCAACACCCTTGTAAGAGGATGCAATATATTTTTCAATATTAAGGAGGTACAAAATGGTAAGAAAAACACTTGTCATCAACGGCGTGACCCGCAACCTGGTCCTGTCCGAGGACGAGACCCTTGCGAAGGTCCTGCGTGAGCATCTGCTGCTCACCGGCTGCAAGATCGGCTGCGGCGAAGGCCATTGCGGCGCCTGCAACGTCATCATGAACGGCAAGGTCACCAAGTCCTGCATCGTGAAGATGAGCAAGGTCCCCGACAATG
>JAGAHV010000135.1:0-6969 GCA_017626895.1 Clostridia bacterium
GAGAGACAGGCATTTCTGTTTGACATTCATCCCTATGCCTATCAGCAGGCCATCCTGGACCAGCTGCGGGCCGAGCGGGAGGTGCGCGGCTTTTTCCGGAATCTGGTTGTGGCGGCGACCGGCACCGGAAAGACGGTGGTTGCGGCCCTTGACTACCGGAACTGGCGCAGTGCCCATCCGAAGGAACCAAACCGTCTACTGTTCATTGCGCATCGGGAGGAGATCCTGAAGCAGAGCCTCATGACCTTCCAGGCAGTGCTGAAGGATCCGAATTTCGGTGAACTGTGGGTAGGCCAGTACCAGGCGGAAAAGGTTGACCATCTCTTTATCTCTGTCCAGACGCTGAATTCCAAAGGCCTGTATAAAACGCTGCCGGCGGATTACTATGATTATATCGTCATCGACGAGACGCATCATGCGGCGGCGGAGTCCTATGCGGAGGCGCTGGATACCTTTAAGCCGCGCGTTTTGCTGGGCCTGACGGCCACACCGGAACGCATAGACGGGAAATCCATTCTGCGGTTCTTTGACTACCGCATCGCGGCGGAAATCCGTCTGCCGGAGGCGATTGACCGGAAGCTGCTGTGTCCCTTTCAGTACTTCGGCGTATCGGATACCATTGACCTGGATCAGCTGAAATGGGCACGGGGTGGCTATGACCGGACTGAGCTCAGCAACATCTATACCCTTTCAGGCGCCGTCGCCCGGCGCCGGGCAGATCATGTGGCCCGGTGTCTGGTCCGCTATGCGGCGGATATGGACGAGGTAAAAGCCCTGGGATTCTGCGTATCCGTTGAACACGCCCGCTTCATGGCTGCGTATTTCAATGAGATCGGCATTCCGGCCATGGCCCTTGACAGCCATTCCGGGAATGAAGAGCGGCAAAGGGCCAAAGACCTGCTGGTGAAAGGGGAGGTACGGATCATTTTCGTCGTCGACCTTTACAACGAGGGCGTGGATATTCCGCAGGTCAATACGGTGCTGTTCCTCCGGCCCACCGAATCCCTGACCATTTTCCTGCAGCAGCTGGGCCGCGGCCTTCGTCTCAGTGACGGGAAAGACTGCCTGACAGTGCTGGATTTCATTGGGGCAGCCAATCGGCGGTACAACTTCGAGGAAAAGTTTGCGGCCCTGCTGGGGGATGATCACCGGGGAGTCCGGGAGGAAATTGAGCGCGGCTTCACCGGTGCCCCCAGGGGCTGCTATATCCAGCTGGAGAAGAAGGCGGCTAATGTCATCCTTGACAATATCCGCCAGAGCTACCGGGGGAAAGGGGAGCTGATTGCCCGGATCCGCACCTTTGAGGAGGACAGCGGACAGAAACTGACTCTTGCGGGATTCCTCGACTGGAATCACCTGACGCCGGGGGATCTCTACCGGAAACAGGTCACCTTTGCGCGGCTGTGTGTCCTGGCCGGCGTCCGGGCCGATTTCACGGAGGAAATAGAACCCACGCTGAATAAGGTCCTTTACCGCTTTGCGGCCATTGATTCCCGCCGGTGGATCCAGTTCCTCCTCCGCATCCTTCCGGACCTGTCGCATCTGGACCCGTCCCAATTGCCGCCTGCCGAGCAGCGGATGCTCCGCATGTTCTATATGACCCTCTGGGACAGCTATGCGGAGGACTGGCACAGCGAAGAGGTCACCTCCCGTCTCCGTGCCCTTGCCGCCAGCCCGGTGCTGCTGGCGGAATGTCAGGATTTGCTCAGGATTCAGTACAACCGCATCGACTTCATTGATTCCACAACAGATCTGGGCTTTGACTGTCCGCTGGATGTCCACTGCCAGTATACGCAGCGTCAGATCCTGGCAGCCCTTGATTACCGGAATTACAGTGCCATGCGTCAGGGTGTTCTGTATCTGCCGGAGAAGAAAACCGACGTGTTCCTGATCACTCTCAATAAGAGCGACAAGGACTATTCCCCGACGACCATGTACGAGGACTATGCCATTTCCCCGTCCCGGTTCCACTGGCAGAGCCAGTCCACCACGGCGGCGGATTCGCCCACAGGCCAGCGGTATATCCATCACCGGGAGCGGGGATCCAAAGTCCTGCTGTTCGTCCGTGAATTCAAGAATGATTCCCTGGGCACCTCGCCCTATACCTTTCTTGGCCAGGCCAGCTATGTCAGCCATACCGGAAGCCGGCCCATGAATATTGTCTGGCAGCTGGAAAAGCCGATTCCGGCCAAGTACCTGCGGCGCGTCCAGCAGGTCATGGGATAAGAACAAAGCCCAACCGACGGGAAAACAGATTTATGGTATTTCGAAAAATTATATTTACAGATTTTTGAAATTTCATTATAATAAAGGGGTGAACTTTTAAGCCAAAATGAACCAGGCAGAACAGAAAGAGTGGATGAACATGGATACATTAACAGAACTGATCAAAAAAGAAATTAAGCGGCAGTATGGAAGCGTCAAGTCCTTTGCCACGCAGACCGGTGTCCCGTACGGGACCATTAATACGGCCCTCTTCAAGGGAATCGGCGGCTCGTCCTTCGACTTTGTGATGAGGGTGTGCAAGCTGCTGGGAATCAGGCAGATCTTCAGCGATGAAATCAGTCAGGTCAACAGCCATTATTACGAACTGGTCAACAAAATGGAAACACTGGATAATCAGGGAATCGCCACGGTGACGGCGATCATCAACGTCGAGGCGGACCGGTGTTCCAAGGGCCGGAAAGATGAGGTCATTAAAAACTACAACGGAATCGGTCATGTCGATCAGACGGATGAGCATATCCGGGCACTGATCCGGGAAGTATTGAAAGAGCAAAAAGCAGAATCAAATGAAAGTCAAGGATGAGAAAAAGCTGGCCGGTCAAATCCTGGTCCGGCGGAAAACGGGTGACATCTCCGGGGAGGAACTGCGGGCCGTCATCAAGGAATACGGTTATGATGTCATCGAATACGGGGACAGCGCCGGCGCGGACTGCCTGATCCGGGAACTGAAGATTCAGGAATATACCAGCGGCGGTGCGTTTGCCTATTCATCCGGTTCGGTTCGCCTGGTCTTCGTGGACGGGCGGCTCAGCGAAGCGGAAAAACGGGAAGTGCTGGCCCACGAACTCGGCCATATTGCCCTGGGGCACCTGATCTGTCCGGGCGACAGCAATTTCAATGTGTCCCATGAATATCAGGCCAACGAGTTTACCCACTATCTGCTGAATCCGACTCCGCTGACACGGTCACAGATCTGGCTGCGGCGCAGATGGCCCATCGTGGCACTTTTCATGGCCCTGCTGCTGAGCTGCTTTGCCGTCTGGTCCTTTGCGGATATCGGGTATTACGTGACAAAAACAGGCAGCCACTATCACAGGCGGAACTGCGAGTACGTCCAGTCCCGCCGGGGCGTCAGGCGAGTCTTTGATGTGACCGGGTACGAGCCCTGTGAGGTATGCATCCGGGACCGGGCCGACAGCCAGTAAAGTGATCCCTGACCCCATCTGGAAAAGAAAGAAAAGGCATTCTGGGCCGCGTGCATGTACAGCAGCAAGATCAGAAACGTCCGGTTTGGAGGCGAAACTATGGCAGGTATCGAAAATGAAATCACAGGGAGACGCAGAAGAGGCGGCATCATCAGCCATGTGGCGGTGGATGTCATCAAGTGGGAACCGGCTACCAGTGAGGAAAGCGCCCTCATCGTCCACAAATTCGAGAAAGAGGATTTTCCCAACGGCTCGCAGCTGATCGTCGCGCCTTCTCAGATTGCCGTCTTTATTAACAATCTGGCAGAGGAACGCGCCCGGGAATCGTCCGGTGCAAATCCGACAGCCGTCTCCGTTTTCCTGGGGCCCTGTCGGATTAAGCTGGAGACAGGCGAGATCCGGATTGCGCCGTTCCGGAATCTGGCCCGGGAATTTACGGGAGGCGAGTCCGCCTATCACAGCAGCGTGTACTTTATCAACACGACCTATATGAACGAGCTGAACTGGGGAACGCAGGCGCCCATCCTGGTGGTGGATCCCGAGGAAGAGGTAAATGTGCACGTCCGGGCCTTTGGCCTGTTTGGCGTCCACATCGAGCACCTGGATGCCTCCGCCGCGTCCATCCAGGCCGAAAAGTTCCTGCGCCGGGTGGTGGGCACCCGGGCGGATTATACCCGGAAAGAACTGGTTCAGTTCATGCGGGCCAAAATCCTTGAACGGGTGCCGGACCTGCTGGCCAACAAGATGGTCAATGACAGGATCGGCATCCTGAGCATCAGCACGCACCTCTCCGAGTTCTCCGCGCAGGTCCATCAGGAACTGACCGGCACCTTTGATGATTTCGGCCTGACCCTTGACAACTTCTCCTTCCACAGCATCAATGTGCCCGAGGAGGATCTGGCCGAAATCAATGCGCTCAAGGTCCAGCGGAAAAAAGCCCAGCTGGAGGCTCAGGGAAATGCCATGAAGATGGACATCGAGTCGGAGGCCCGGGCACGGATGCGGCAAAGGGAAGGGTACACGTATCAGCAGGAGCAGACGTTCAACGTCACGCAGGCGGCGGCCTCCAATGAGGGAATGGCATCCACCTTCACCGGGGCCGGCATGGGTCTTGGTGTCGGCATGGGAATGGGCCGCATCTTCGGGAACGGCCTGAATCAGATGGCGGACAACGTCATGAATCCGGCCCCTGCCGCCCCGGCTCCATCCGCTGCCGGAACGGTCTGCCCGGCCTGTCATACCCCATTGCCGGAGGGTGCCAAATTCTGCTTCAACTGCGGAGCCAGCCTCGACATTGGCCGTGTCTGCCCGGTCTGCGGAAACAAGCTGATGCCGGGTGCCAAATTCTGCATGAACTGCGTTGCCAAACTGGAGAAAGTCTGTCCGCAATGCGGGAAACCCGTTCAGGAGGGAACGAAATTCTGCATGAACTGTGGTTTCAAACTGGAGGCATGACATGAAACTGAAACTTGTTTCCGTGATTCTTGCCATCATCGGGGTGGTCTGGTGGCTCCTGATGGTCATTTTCGGGACGTTTACCGGCGGTTTCTTTGAAATCCTCTGCATTGCGCTCTTTGCGCTGCTTTTCGCAGCCGTGATTTTCAGCATTGAACAGGATAACCCGGAATCCGGGGATCCCTACCATTCGGCCTATACCTATCTGGGTATTGCCTGCATCGGCCTGGGCCTGATTTTCAACACCGTCTTCCTGGCCTTTAGCAAAACCATGAGTGCGCGTATCGGCATTGGCGGGAATGTGTTGCTGATCGGCCTGTATGTCATTGCCGCTCTCATCCTGAAAAACTATCTCAGCAGCCACGATGCCCGTACAGCAGACGCGGCAAAAGGCAGGGAGAGCCTGATTGAACTGAGCGGAACGATTAACCGGATCCTTGGGGCAATCCATGATCCGGATGTGAAAAAGGCTTTTCTCAAAGTCAAGGAAACCGTGGAATATGGTTCCAAAACCAACCTGTCCACCGACCGGATTGACGGGATGAAAACGGCCATTGAAGCGGTTCGGTTGGCCATTGCCAGTGATGACACCAAAGAGAACATCCTCAATCGGATTCATGCAGCGGAGTCTCTCTGGAAAAGCGGAACCTGACAAATGACAGGGCAATCCAAAAAAGCTGCGACATGGGTCGCAGTGATCTGAGGGATGAACGATGGAATTACCAAATCTGCAGTGTAAGGGCTGCGGGAGCACCAATATTACATTTGATTCCAGAACCCGGAAACTGATCTGCAACCAGTGTGGGAGAGAAGAGTTCTATTCAAGGGCCGCACTGAATTCAAGCGGAAAGGTTCTCTACAGCCGGCAGAATGCGCTGAAGTATTTTTCAGAGGGCAGCTTCGATGTGGCACTGAAATACGCCCATGAGGTGTTGAATATCTCTCTGGATTATGCGGCGGCCATGTACATTCAGGCATACGTGGAGGATTTCGTGCAGGGGAAAACCACCGCACTGGAACTGTTCTTTGACACGGAAAAAACCGCAGCCCTTGAATATGAAGAGGTTCGGGACCTGGTCCGGCTGTTTCTCTATTCCAGAAACTATCTGATGGATTATGAGGAAAAAGTCCTGGACACGATCCTGCCCAATATGCAGGCACCGGAGGACAAAAAGGAACTGTGCACATTTGTCGACAGCTTTTCCGGGAACCTGATCGGGAAACGCCCGTCCATGGTGTTCCTGACCAGATCACTCGTCGGGAAATATGCCTATCTGGCTTCGTACTGCGGCATTCCGAAAACCTGCTTTGCGCTGCTTGAGGCCATTCAGAAAAATCCCGATTCGCCGTACGTGGGGAACCGCTTTTTCCTGAAGGCAAAGACCCGCTATTTTTACGATGAATTTGTCAAACCCATCGGGACCGTCATTGAGGCCATGGAAGAGGGCACCTATAAGCAGAAATTCCTGAACGCCTATCTGACACGGAAAAGACAGTTTGAAGCGGATGCCGGGCTTGGCGCCCGATAAGGGAAAATGTACAGATACAGAGAGGAGTTTATTCGATGGAAGAGCGTTCTCAAACAGACAATCTGGCTCCGGGGACGGATCACGCTCAGGTGAACTCGGCTGCGGAAACAGAGATGGAAGAGATTGCAAGCAGAAACAGGAATGTTTCTGTGTCTGAACGCGGTTCCGGGTATCCAATCAATCCCATAAATCCGGATAACGGGAACAGAGGAATGAGTATTTCAAATATGGACAGAGATCTGGAAGAACTCCGAAAGAACATCGTCACCGTTCTTGGCCCGGCTCTTTCAAAAGAACTGGCAAGAATAAGCTCAAGGACGGAACAGATTGATGAGACCACACTCAGACTGACCGAAAGTGTCAATCGTCTGGAAGTGGAACTGAAAGCGCTGAGGGAAGATTTCAATCGTGTCGTTGCCGAGCGGGAAAAGGAAGCGACCGTTCAGAAAGCGGTCAGCGAGTTAATCCGTGTCCGGCAGGAGATCGATCAGAAGTACGGGAAGTATTCTGAAATCCGTGAGACGATGATCGGCATTCTTCAGGCAACGGATGCC
>JAGAHV010000136.1:0-8804 GCA_017626895.1 Clostridia bacterium
ATTCATTGTTCTGTGTCCCAGGGTTCCTCAGAATGGGGGAGAACGGCTCCTTGAAAAGATGGTCCGTGCAGTTGAAAGCGCAGACTTCCAGATGAAAGGAAAAGGAACCCGGATCACGATCTCTGTCGGCGCGTCCTTCTTCCAGCAGCTGGACGGAGATGAAAATGAGGTGCTGCGCCGCTGTGACAGTGCCCTGTATGAGGCAAAGAAGCACCGCAATACCTACTGCATGTATGATCAGGAAGAGATTCCCGGGACGTAACAGGCGGTCAAAGCCAGGAGCTTTCGCGACCGTATCGGAGGAAGAACGGTTTTGAAAGGGTCACGCTGCCTCCGATCAGCGAATCAGGGAACTTTAGCCTGAAGGACTGTGCAGGAGTCCGGCATAATAACAGAGAACCTCCACAGGCGGAGGTTCTCTTTTGCTGTTCCGGTTTCCCGGTCATGTGCGTGCGCAAGCCGTACTCTTTGCCCCGGGAAACGGAATCTCATTTTTCCTCGTCGGAATGGGGAAGGTGCCTGGCTTTTTCAAGGGCCGGAATCAGGTACTGACCGGTATAACTTTCCTTGCATTTGGCGACCTGTTCCGGCGTTCCGCAACAGACCAGGGTGCCGCCGCCGTCGCCGCCCTCCGGACCCAGGTCGATGACGTAATCGCAGGCCTTGATGACATCCAGGTTGTGTTCAATGATCAGAACCGAATTTCCGCCATGGGTGAGACGGTGCAGCACGCTGACAAGGCGCTCACAGTCGGCCATGTGCAGGCCGGTGGTCGGTTCATCCAGGACGTAGAACGTTTTGCCGGTTGAGGCACGGGAGAGCTCGGTGGCCAGTTTGACGCGCTGGGCCTCGCCGCCGGAGAGAGTCGTGGAGGGCTGCCCCAGCTTGATATAGCCAAGACCGACATCATAGAGCGTCTGGAGCTTGCGGGCAATCCGGGGATAGGCCTCGAAGAAGCGCAGCGCCTCTTCGACCGTCATCTCAAGTACATCCGAAATGGATTTGCCCTTGTACAGCACCTCGAGGGTTTCCCGGTTGTAACGCTTGCCCTTGCAGACCTCGCAGGGAACGTAGATGTCCGCCAGGAAGTGCATTTCGATGCGCAGAATACCGTCTCCGGAACAGGCCTCGCAGCGGCCGCCCTTGACATTGAAGGAGAAACGGTTTTCCTTATAGCCTCTGGCCTTGGCCTCCGGCGTCGAGGCAAAGACCTGACGGATGAGGTCAAAGAGGCCGGTGTAGGTGGCCGGGTTAGACCGCGGAGTGCGCCCGATGGGGCTCTGGTCAATGGCAATGACCTTGTCGAGCTGTTCCAGTCCGGTAATGGAGGTACATTTTCCCGGACGGGTATGGGCGCGGTTGAGATCCCGCTGAAGGGTTTTGTAAATGATTTCATTGACGAGGGTGGATTTGCCGCTGCCGGAGACACCGGTGACGACACACATGACCCCCAGCGGGATATCCACATTGAGATTTTTGAGGTTATGCTCGGCGGCACCGCGGACGTGGAGCATCCCGGTGGGCTTGCGCCGTTTGGGGATGGAAATGCCGCGCTTTCCGGAGAGGTACTGGCCGGTAATGGATTCCGGACAGGCCATGATCTCCTCCGCGGTTCCCTGGGCGATGAGCTGACCGCCGTGCTCCCCGGCACCGGGGCCGATGTCCACGATCTGATCCGCGTTCATCATGGTATCCTCGTCGTGTTCAACGACGATCAGGGTATTTCCAAGATCCCGCAGATGCTTGAGGGTGGCAATGAGCCGTGCATTGTCCCGCTGGTGCAGGCCGATGGAGGGTTCATCCAGAATGTACAGAACGCCGACCAGACCGGACCCGATCTGTGTGGCCAGACGGATCCGCTGTGCCTCACCGCCGGAAAGGGTTCCGGCCGCCCGGGAGAGGGTCAGATAGCTGAGACCCACGTCATTCAGGAACGAAAGGCGCGCCTGGATTTCCCGCAGGATCGGCTCGGCAATCATGGTGTTCTGCGGGCCGAAGGTCAGGGAACGGAAAAAGTCAATGCCATTGCGGATGGAAAGGTCCGATACATCGGCGATGGAGCGGTCGCCCACTGTGACCGCCAGAACCTCCGGCTTGAGCCGTTTTCCGCGGCAGTCCGGGCAGATGGTTTCACTCATCAGCTGTTCATACTGGGCACGGGCGGATTCGCTCTGGGTTTCCGCTGCCCGGCGCTCGGCAATGGGGATGATGCCCTCGAAGGGAGCGTTGAACGTCTGCTGACGGCCATTGGACATGGTGTAGGGAATCTCCAGGGATTCCCCTTTTGTTCCGTACAGCAGGATATTCAGCTGCGCCTCCGTCAGATCACAGAGCGGGGTGTCCATGGTGAACCCGTAATGATCCGCCAGGGCATTGAAGAACATGGCAGCCTGTGTGCCGGACTCGTGACTGCTCCATCCGGCCAGAACAAAGGGATCCTGATTCAGGGATTTGGTGCGGTCGGGGAGGATCAGGTCCGGGTCGATCTTGGTCAGCACGCCCAGACCGGAGCAGGTGGGACAGGCACCGAACGGACTGTTGAAGGAGAAGGAACGCGGAGCCAGGTCATCAATGGAGATGCCGCAGTCGGGGCAGGCAAAATTGGAGGAAAGCAGGACCTCCTGTTCGCCCGGTCCGATATCGGCAATGAGGATGCCGCCGGAGAGGGAAAGGGCGGTCTCAATGGAATCCGTGAGACGGCTGCGAATATCAGGACGCAGAATCAGACGGTCCACGACAATTTCAATGGTATGCTTTTTCTTTTTGTCCAGCGCGGGCGTTTCGGAAATGTCATACAGGGTTCCGTCGATGCGGACACGGACAAATCCCTGCTTGGTGACATTTTCAATCACCTTGATGTGTTCTCCTTTTTTCCCGCGGATGACGGGGGAGAGGATCTGGATCCTCGTTTGTTCCGGGAACGCCATGACCTGGTCAACCATCTGGTCAACGCTCTGCTTGTTGATCAGGCGGCCGCATTTGGGACAGTGGGGCTGGCCGACACGGGCGTACAGAAGACGCAGATAATCATGGATTTCCGTCACCGTTCCGACGGTGGACCGGGGATTCTTGGTCGTGGTTTTCTGGTCGATGGAGATCGCCGGGGAAAGACCGTCAATGGAATCCACTGCCGGTTTCTCCATCTGGCCCAGAAACTGACGGGCATAGGAGGACAGCGATTCCACGTAACGCCGCTGTCCCTCCGCATACAGCGTGTCAAATGCCAGTGAGGACTTGCCGCTGCCGGAAAGTCCGGTGAACACGATCAGCTTGTTTCTGGGCAGAGTCAGATCAAACCCCTTGAGGTTATTCTGATGAACGCCTTTCAGGACGATATTATCTTGCATGAGTTCTCCTTTTTTGAGAAGTTGTGATTGGGTCGGTTGCGGCATTTCTCAGGTCAGTTCACATCCGGCACGCCTGCGGGTACCTGTGCATAAACGGCTCAGGCCCTCAGCGCTTTTTTGACTTTCGTTTCCGATTGGGCAGTACTGGCGTCTCGGCGGCCGGCTTTTTCCCCTGAAGTTCAAACAGCCGGTCACGAAGCTGAGCAGCGGTTTCGAAATCCAGATTGGCGGCTGCCTGAAGCATCTTTTCCTGCGTGGACTGGATGAGCAGTTCGATATCTTCCTCGGCATCCACCACCGGGGCATGGGCAGACTCTGTCGGTGCATGTCCGATTTCCAGCAGATCACGAACCGATTTGACAACGCTGGTGGGCGTTATGCCGTGTTCCTTGTTATAGGCCTCCTGCAGCTGACGGCGGCGCTGGGTCTCATAGATCGTCTTGTTCATGCTGTCGGTGTAGGTATCCGCATACATGATGACGCGGCCGTTGACGTTGCGGGCGGCGCGGCCGACGGTCTGGATCATGCTGACCTCGCTGCGGAGGAAACCTTCCTTGTCAGCATCCAGAATGGCAACCAGCGCCACCTCCGGCAGATCAAGACCCTCCCGCAGCAGGTTGATGCCCACCAGAACATCAAAGACGCCCAGACGCAGGTCGCGAATGATCTCCTGACGTTCCATGGTCTGCACATCGGAATGCAGGTAGCGGACTTTAATATCCATCTGTGCCAGATAGGTGGTAAGACTTTCGGCCATCTTCTTGGTCAGGGTGGTGACCAGTGTCCGGTACCCCTCTGCCGTGACGGAGAGAATTTCGGTATACAGGTCATCCACCTGTCCCTCAGCCGGCCGTACGATGATTTTGGGATCCAGCAGACCGGTGGGGCGGATGATCTGCTCCACCACCTGCCGGGCGCGTTCACTTTCCCAGGGACCGGGGGTAGCGGACACGCAGACCATCTGGCCGATCCGGCTTTCGAATTCCTCAAAGCGGAGAGGACGGTTGTCAAAAGCGCTGGGCAGACGGAAGCCGTAGGAAACCAGTGCTTCCTTTCTGGCCCGGTCACCGTTGTACATGGCGCGGATCTGGGGAAGGGTCACATGACTCTCGTCGATAAAGACAATGTAATCCTCCGGGAAATAGTCGAGCAGGGTATAGGGAGCATCGCCGGGCTTGCGCCCGTCAAAATACCGGGAATAGTTTTCAATGCCCGTGCAGTAGCCCAGCTCACGGAGCATTTCAATATCGTATTCCGTACGCTGGGTAATGCGCTGCGCTTCCACCAGCTGATTCTTTTCACGGAATTCGGAAGCCCTTGCAGCCAGGTCGGCCTCAATCTGTCCGATGGCCTGATCGATGGCGGACTGAGGGGTGGCATAGTGGGTAGCCGGATAAATGGAGATGTGATCCAGCTGCATGAGGACATGACCGGTGACCACCTCGATGGTTGAAATCCGGTCAATCTCATCGCCGAAGAATTCCACGCGGATGGCGTTTTTATCATAGCCGGCGGGGAAGATTTCCACGACATCGCCGCGGACTCGGAACGTTCCGCGGTCAAAATCCACGTCATTGCGCTCATACTGGATCGCGATGAGCTCGCGAAGCAGCTGATCCCGGTCCAGGCTCATGCCGGGACGCAGCGAAATCATCATTCCCTCATATTCGGAAGGATCGCCCATGGAATAGATACACGAAACGGAGGCAACCACAATGACATCCCGCCTCTCCCGCAGGGCAGCCGTGGCGCTGTGCCGGAGACGTTCAATTTCATCATTGATGGACGCATCTTTTTCGATATAGGTATCGGATGCCGCAATGTAAGCCTCCGGCTGATAGTAATCATAATAGGAAACAAAATATTCGACGGCGCTGTCCGGAAAAAATTCCCGGAACTCCGAGCACAGCTGTGCGGCCAGGGTTTTATTGTGGGCAATGACCAGTGTGGGGCGCTGAACCTTTTCGATGACGGAGGCCATGGTGTAGGTTTTGCCGGATCCGGTAACGCCCAGCAGCACCTGACAGGGCATTCCTTCCTGAATGCCTTTGGTCAGTGCTTCAATTGCCTGAGGCTGGTCGCCCTGGGGCTGGAACGGGGATTTGAGAACAAAACGGCCTTCTTCCATACGTAAACCTCCTGTGGAATCTGTCCGACCAGCGGACGGAGCGTTGTGGATGCGATTATAGCATACAGGCAGGGGTGCAACAAGGAAGTTTCAGAAAAACATGAACGCAGAAGCCTTTGAGGCCGTACTGCCTCGTTTTTTGACCTGTACGCCGGACTTTCGTTACCGCGGCTTTTCAGATGCGCCTGTCTGACCAATCGACACTGTGCATGGAGCCGTCCATGCACAGATGCCGTGCGGCAAGAGAAAAACACCATGGCCGAAAGGGCAATGGTGTCTGAGACAATCCTGGACGGTGCTGAGCGGATCAATAAGTAATGATCTCAGCGCCGGTATTGGTGACAAGAACCTGAATTTCCCACTGGGCACTGGGCTTTCCATCGTCCGTATAGACGGTCCAGTTGTTGTCGGAATCGACAAAAATCCGGTAGGTTCCCATATTGATCATCGGTTCAATGGTAAAACACATTCCCGGGATGAACACCATACCGGTTCCCTTGCGAAGAATATAACTGACGTAGGGATCCTCATGGAACTCAAGACCGCAGCCGTGGCCGCCAATGTCCCGTACGACAGCAAATCCGTTGGCTTTGGCATGGGTTTTAATGGCATGGGCCATATCGCCGATGGAATTCCACGGTTTTACCTGCTCAAGCCCTTTGTAGACACATTCTCTGGCCACATCCACCAGACGCTGTTTTTCCGGCGTGGTTTCCCCGATCACAAACATTCTGGAAGAATCGGAAAAATATCCGTCACGGATGGTAGAGCAGTCGACGTTGATAATGTCACCGGGCTGCAGAATGACGTTCCGGGCCGGAATGCCGTGACATACCTGGTCATTGACAGAGGTACAGACGGATTTCGGGAATCCTTCATAGTTGAGGGGTGCCGGAATTCCGCCCATGTCCCGGGTGATTTCAGAGACCCAGCGGTCAATCTCCCAGGTGGAGATGCCTTCTTTGATATTTTTGGCCACATAATCAAGAACGGCAATATTGATTTCCGCGCTTTTGCGGATGCCCTCGACCTGTTCCTTTGTCTTCACCATCTCCCGCTTCGGTACTTCCACACCGATGCGGGCCAGATCGCGCAGACGCTTTTCAATGGGCAGATGGCATTCATTATACGGAAGGCCGCTATGGCAATAGCAGGGATCCGTTGGCTTCATTTTATTGTTCTGAATTTTTTTGATCATGGTTTACCCTTTCCATATTCCGCTGTTCAAACATACGGTGGGTATTCTAGCACGTTTTTCCGGACTGGGAAAGAGGAAAAGTGCGCTTTTCAGGTGAAGAAAGAAATGAACGCGATGAATGCATCGGCGCAGTCGATTGCATCGTGTTATAATGAGCATGACAGCGGAAGGAGGGGCAGGATGAACTCTCTGAATAGCGGAACAGGATATAAGCTTTTTAAGAAAACTGCTTTATTCGAGATCTATGTGGATAAGACGATGATGATCGATACACTCTATCGTTACGTGAATTCTGCAGGCAAATATCTCTCACCAGACCCAGACGCTTCGGCAAATCCACGGCAGCCAACATGACTGCGGCATTCTTTGATAAAAGCACAAAAGAAGAGAGCCGTGCACTGTTTGAAAACTGCAAAGTCGGTTTGCTTAAGACGACGCAGGAAAAAATCTGGTCTGCAGATCCAACGGGAACGGAAACGAGAAAGCTATGTTGGCCTGTGCAGGGGAAATTGAATGTGACTCACCTGAACATGATTCATCTTCTGACGGAATCTGTTCAGTCATATGATGCGTTTGTTTCCAGGATGAAGTTTTTACTGACAGAAGATCTGCAAAACCAGTATCCAGATACTTCGTTTTCTGCAGCGAAAGATATTCCAGATCTTCTTTCATAGACAGGGGAATCATTTGTCTTTGTCATCGACGAATGGGATGCTGTCTTTGAAATGCCGTTTATGCGCGCGAAGGATAAAAAACAATATTTGCACTTTCTGAAAGCGCTTTTGAAAGACAAATCCTACATCAATTTTGTGTACATGACGGGGATTTTACCTGTTGCCCAATGATCGAGTGATTCGCCTCTGAATATGTTTCGAGAGTTTTCAGCGTTCAAAGACAATTGTTTTTATTCTTATTTTGGTTTGTCCAGGGATGAGATAGAGGAACTGATAAAGAATAAAGGCTTCACGCATCCTTCAATAGAGGAGTTAACGTTCTGGTATGATGGCTATATCCGGGCACATGATGGCGTACATATGTTTAATCCGGAATCGGTTGCCTGTGCATTTGCAGATGGGAAATGTGAAAGCAACTGGACTGGAACAGGCCCGATGAATGAGATTCAGGATATCCTTGTGAAAAATGTTCAGGTTCTGCAGAAGGATATCATTCGGATGGCAGGAGGGGAGACACTCACGATTGAATTATCAGGTTTCAGTGTGAAGCAGGACAGCTTGTTCACCAGAGACGAGATTCTCTCCGCGATGGTGGTTTACGGATTCCTCAGCTACTTTAACGGTCAGCTGCGTATTCCAAACCATGAACTGATGCTGAAATTTAAGACAGCTTTGTCCTCAAATGAACTGGGACTTAAACAAACTCTGGAGGAATCCAGGCGTCTGCTCACAGCAACGCTGGCGCAGAGGGATAAAGAAGTGGCGGCCTTGCTGGAAGATTTGCACACGGAGAAGATTCCTTTCTTTAAATATAATGATGAGAACTCTCTGGCCTGTGTGGTGACCATGGGCTATCTGGCGGCGCTGGATGACTATCTGATTACCCGGGAAGATAAAGCAGGAAAAGGGTTTGCAGACTTTACGTTTGAACCCAGAAACAGGAATTTCGTACCGATTATCCTGGAACTGAAATATAACCATTCAGTCAAAAATGCGCTGAAGTGTATGAAAGAGAAGGGTTACATTCACCGTTTCAGGGAATATCCAAAAGTATTGCTGGCAGGAATTAACTACAGTGAAAGGACAAAGAAGCACACCTGTAAGACAAGAACTGGTGGTTCCTGAAGAGGTGCTCAGGCAAAACCAAAAGGATGCCTGAACGGAAGGATGGACACGGAGGCCGATCCAAAGTGGATGGAGATCTGCACTGAGTTTCTGTCTGTTTGTATGATGGACTCGTTTTTAACCCTCTGAATCCGCGGCTTTGAAATCGTTGTGTTTGACGTCTGATGCATGTGAGCATCAGACGTCTTTTTGTGCGCCGGGCATGTCGCACATCTAGCCGGTGAAAGTCCGGTCGCGGGTATCTACAGCCAAGCGTAGTGAAAGGCAAGTCGCGAACAGTAATGTTCGGGATGGAGGAAGCCAAGTAGCAAGGCAGTGGAACTACGAACAGA
>JAGAHV010000137.1:0-1900 GCA_017626895.1 Clostridia bacterium
GTCCTTGTACAGCAGGTATTCGGGAATCAGACCGGCACTGAAGTACATGGTGAACATCAGGACAAACGCCACCAGCGTACGTCCTTTCAGCTCCCGTCTGGCCAGCGGATACGCCGCCAGCGTCGTCACCACCATGCCGATCACCGTAAACAGGAAGGTCATCCATACCGTGTATAGCATGGAATACGTCAGCTGTCCGTCCCTGAAAATGGAGACATAGGCATCAAAGTTCAGGCCCTTGGGCAGCAGATACACTTTCTTGGACATGACCGCCGTGTTGGAGGAAATGCTCTTGGCGGCAATGTGAAGAAACGGAATGATGCAGGTCAGTGAAAGCAGCAGAATCACCAGTGCGATGATGATATCGCTGGCTTTGACCCGGTTTACACCTTTGAATACAGAGGTTTTCTTTTCAGCCGGTACCCCAGACATCTTCTCTCCCCCTTTCTCAAAGCAGTCCGTCTTCGCCCAGCGCCTTGGAGACGCGGTCGGATGAGATGACCAGAATCAGGCCCACCAGGGACTGGAAAAGACCCACGGCCGTCGCACGGCTGAAGTTGCCGCCCGACAGTCCCTTCTCGTAGATGTAAATGGCCAGCTGATACTGGAAGTCCTTGACCTGGACGTTCCCGAAGGAATCCAGACGTTCGAAGTTGGAACCCATCACGCGGCCCAGGTTCATGATCAGCAGGGTCACCATGGTGCCCCGGATGCAGGGCAGCGTCACGTTCCAGATCTTGCGCAGCCGTCCGGCGCCGTCGATGGTCGCCGCCTCATACAGGTCCGGGCTGATGCCCGTAATGGCCGCCAGGTAAATGATGGAGCCCCATCCCATGTTCTGCCATACCCCGATGAGCAGATAGGTAACGGCCCAGTGCCATTTCTCCGTCAGGAACGGAATGCCCTTGTCAATCATCCCCGCATTCTTTAAGAGGATGTTCACCAGGCCCGTCTCCGGCTTGAACAGGTTCAGGGCCACGCTGGCGATAATGACCCAGGAAAGGAAATGCGGCAGATACAGAATGGTCTGAGAGACCTTCTTGTACCGCGGGAAGCGCAGCTCATTGAGCAGCAGGGCCAGGATAATGGGCACCGGAAACCCGACCAAAAGATCCAGAACGTTGAATGCCAGCGAGTTTTTCAGCGCCCGGATAAAATCCCTGTCTCTGAAGATCTTCTGAAAGATCTGCAGGCCCACAAACTCACTGCCCGCATATCCCTTGGCCGGCTTGTAGTTCATGAACGCAATGCGCAGTCCCGGGTAGGCAGCATACTTAAAGATGATGACGAAGGCAATGGGCACCAGCAGCATCACATACATCTGCCAGTTCGATTTCAGGTACGACTTCCACGGTACTTTGTGTTTCTTTTTTCCATCCGTTTTCCCCTGCATGTGTGACGTCCCTCCTTCTTGATATAAGCGCCCCGTTTTTCGGCACTGACGCTTTTTCCATGCCTGTATCTGCAAACTGCCGCTGTTCATGCCGGAGTCCTGCTCCGTTTTCAGGCTCTATTCGGTTTCCGGACACTCCCCGGGGTCCTTTATCTCTCTTTTTTCGCTGCCGCGAAACAGTTCCCGGACCGTCCGGTACGCCATCTTGGGCCGGCGGAATTCATCCACCACGCCCTTGTTGTTATAGGTTCTCGGGCGGTTCATGGCCCATTCATCCGACACCCGGACATCCGCGAACTGCCACACAAAAATGCCGCAGATTTCCGGCCGTGCCAGAATGGCCGTGATCTGTTCCCGGAGGATTCTGCACTGGCCCTCCTCGGACCACTTTGCCTCGCCCAGCGGGTCATGACAGCCATAGATGGCGCCTGCCCCGATCTCGCTGATGATGATCGGCTTCCCCTCTCCTCCGTTTTCCCGGATCTCCTGCTCCTTGCGGTCAAGGGA
>JAGAHV010000138.1:0-6301 GCA_017626895.1 Clostridia bacterium
CCTTTGAACCTTTGAATTTTTTTTCTATTCTCCGTCCTGCTGTTCTGTTTCAAGTGCGGAATGACCTTCATTTTGCGTTCATGACCTTTATCCGGCTGATGCATGCCCGCCGGTTGGAGGTTCTTGCAACAGCTTCCATCTACACAGCACTGCGCAAAACCGGACAGACAGGACCGGGAAACTGCGACGTTTTGTGGTTCCTGGTCCTGTCTGTCCGGTCATTTGCTTACCAGAAATGTCCGCGAAGCAGATCCATCAGCGAGCAGAAATTGTATGGTTCGGCGTTTTGTCCTTTCATCGTGCAGGGCTTTTCATCCCCCTCATACTCAATGCACAGATTCCACTCGGTATCCGGCGCATTTCCGGGCGGCGAATAGGTCTTTTTCCATTCGCCCATATGCAGACGTTCAAGGCTTTTCACGAATTCCGGGAATGTGTATCCCAGCAGGAACGGTTCGGCCTTCCCCGTCTCCGGTCCGGACAGGCATTCCTTCATCACCTGGATCTTTTCCCCTGAAAACGTGGCAGTAAGGCGCGTCCCGTTTCGTTCAACGGTCAGCTTTCGCATTTGGGGCAGCCGGGCATTAAAGGCGGCGTCTTTCAGTTCCGTCTTTGTGGGTTCAAGTGTCTGACCGGTCTTCGCGTAGGCCTTTGCAGCCATTTGCAGGTATTCCCGGCTGCACTGAATCCTTGTCATCAGGTTCGGCATGCGCATCGCCTCCGGATTCAGCGGATCGGTTTCCATTAACCGGATCAGCCGGCGGATTTCGCGCCGGAGCGAATGGATTTGCCGCAGAATGAATTCCGGCGACTGGCCCTCAAGGGTATTCCTGTAATAGGTTTCAGGAGAGATCATCATTGTTGTCTCACCTCCATGGGTATGCTAAGGTCATTTGTGGTCGGATCCCGATCCTCTCCATAGCACAAAATGGCTGCGGGTCTTTTTGCTGCAGATTCTGCTGCGTATGGATCAGGCCATGCCCTATTGTATCATTTCCGGAAAAGAAAAATGTCGCTTGACAAGCGACATTTTCCAAGAGGACATTGTGCGGGAAATGTGATACACCAAAGGTCCTAAACAGGAAACATTCGGCCCTTTCAGCGAAGATGATAGGAAAGCGAGATGGTCTCATGTTCCGGGATCTCTTCCGTCTCGGAATAGTCCGTGCAGGAACAGCTGATGTAATTGGCATTGACCCAGCCGGAGAGGGTAATAGCGTCCCCGTCATAGATTCGCACCTGGGCGTAGTATTTGCCCCGGTAGGAGCGAACCCGCACCAGTTCGAATTCATCGGTTTTATTCAGGTACCCCACCCGGCTGCCCGGATAAAGTGTTCCCACGTTGTCCCCCTTCTGCGGGGTGTCCCACATGGCAACGCGGGAGCCGGTGCAGCAGATATGCTCGCCGTCCCGGTTGTACATGTTGACCTTTTCCGGCAGTCCGTCGGTAAAGGCGCCCTCGTGGGTGATCAGATGGGCGGCCGCGGCGGCCTCGCCAACGGTCTGAACTGCCTTGGAGGGGTCCGCCAGGGCTGACAGGGGCAGGGCCAGACAGAGGAAAAGTGCGAAAATCAGGCGTTTCATTTTTCTCACTCCAGTTCAAACGCACCGGTATACAGCTGATAATACGTTCCCTTCTGGGCAATCAGGTCATCGTGTGTTCCCCGCTCGATGATTCTGCCATGATCCAGCACCATGATGGCATCTGAGTTACGGACCGTGGAAAGGCGGTGTGCAATGACAAAGACGGTGCGTCCGCGCATCAGATTGTCCATGCCCTGCTGGACCAGTGCCTCGGTACGGGTATCAATGGAAGAGGTGGCCTCGTCCAGAATCATGACCGGCGGATTCGCCACGGCGGCCCGGGCGATGGAGATCAGCTGACGCTGGCCCTGGGAAAGGCTGGCGCCGTTTCCGGTCAGCAGCGTATTGTATCCGTCGGGCAGGCGGCGGATAAAGTCATCCGCGTTGGCCAGACGGGCGGCTGCCATGCATTCCTCATCCGTGGCATCCAGACGGCCATAGCGGATGTTTTCCATGACGGTTCCGGTAAACAGGTTCACTTCCTGCAGCACAACGCCCAGGGAGCGGCGCAGGTCGGGCTTGCGGATCTTGGTGATGTTGATGCCGTCATAACGAATCTTTCCGTCCGGAATGTCATAGAAGCGGTTAATCAGGTTGGTAATGGTGGTCTTTCCGGCACCGGTGGCACCGACAAAGGCGATCTTCTGGCCGGGATGCGCGTACAGGGAAATGTCATACAGCACCTGCTTCTCCGGCACATAGCCAAAATCCACATTTTCCATGACCACATCGCCGCGCAGCTGCTTGTATTCGGTGAGGCCGGAATCCCGGTGGGTATGGCGCCATGCCCAGTGTCCGGTGGGCACCGGCGACTCGGTAATGGTTCCATCTTCGGCAATAGCGGCATTGACCAGGGTGACATATCCATTGTCCTCCTCCGGTTTCTCATCCATGATGGCAAAAACCCGGGTGGCGCCGGCCAGACCCATGGCCACCATGGACACCTGCATGGAAATTTGGCCCACTGTCTGGGACATATGGCGGGACATGCTCAGGAAAGAGACGATCGCGCCGATGGTAATAGGATGGATGCCCGTCAGGGAGAGGTTCGGGGTTTTCAGGACGGCCAGGAGACCGCCGGCGATGGCCAGCAGCACATACATCATGTTGCCGATGTTGCCCAGAATGGGCATCAGGGTGTTGCCGATGCGGTTGGCCTGTTCCCCGTCATGGAAGAGCTGCTCATTGAGCCGGTCAAATTCTTCGAGGTTCTGTTTTTCATGGGAGAAGACCTTGACCACCTTCTGCCCTTCCATCATCTCCTCAATGAATCCTTCCTCTTTGGCCAGCGATTTTTGCTGCGCCACCATGAAGCCCGCACTCATGGCGCCGCGTTTGCCCGTAATCATGAACATGAGGACAAGAACGACAATCACCAGCAGCGTCAGCCAGACACTGTACAAAAGCATCATGGTAAAGACGGAGACAATGGTCAGAGTGGACTGGATGACGTTAGGGAGGCTCTGGCCAATCAGCTGCCGGATCGCATCCGTATCATTGGTATAAGTACTCATGATTTCCCCGTGGGAATGGGTATCAAAGTACCGGATCGGCAGGGTTTCCATGCGGTCAAACATGGCATCCCTGAAACGCTTCAGCGTTCCCTGCGTGACTTTGGCCATGGTGCGGCTCTGAATAAAGGAAGCGAGAACGCCCAGAAAATACAGGCTGCCCATGGTCAGGAGATTAGAAAAGAGTTTTGTCTCAATGGCGGGATATCCAAGAGACAGACCGGGAAGGACGCAATCGTCGATGATGCGCTGCATGAATATGGTGGCAACCGCCGAGGAAATGGCGGAAAACACGATGCACAGTGGCACCAGAACCAGTTCTTTTTTGTATCCCTGCATGACAAAACGGATAAGACGGCCCAGGATTTTCGGGTTAATGCTTTTGATTCCGGTTCCGGGAAGCGGACGTCCCTGTCTGCGGCGATTCTGTGACATTTACGCCACCTCCTTTCCCCGGGTCTGAATGGTATAAATCTCGTGATAAATGCCCTTGAGAGCCATCAGTTCCTCATGGGTGCCCTGCTCGACGATGCGGCCGCCGTCCATGACCAGAATCATGTCCGCGTTTTCCACGGAGGACACCCGCTGGGCGATGATGATCTTGGTGGTATCCGGAATTTCCTCTGCAAAGGCGCGCCGGATCAGCGCATCCGTCCGGGTATCCACGGCCGAGGTGGAATCATCCAGAATCAGAATTTTCGGATGCCGCAGCAGCGCCCGTGCAATACACAGCCGCTGTTTCTGGCCGCCGGAAACATTGGTTCCGCCCTGTTCAATCCGCGTGTCATACGCATCCGGGAAGGTCTGAATGAATTCATCCGCGTGCGCCAGCTGACAGGCATGGCGGATCTCCTCATCCGTGGCATCTTCCTTGCCCCAGCGCAGATTGTCCCGGATGGTTCCCGAGAACAGCACGTTTTTCTGCAGCACCACGGCGACCTGCCTGCGCAGCGCTTCCAGATCGTACTCACGGACATCGTGACCGCCGACACGGACAGATCCCTCCGTCACATCGTAAAGCCTTGAAATCAGCTGAATCAGCGTGGTCTTGGAGGAACCGGTGCTGCCGATAATGCCCACCGTCTGGCCACTGGCAATGTGCAGGTTAATGCCCGTCAGGGCATCCCGGCCGCTTCCGGAATTGTACCGGAAGGAGACGTTGTCAAAGTCAACGCTGCCATCCCTGACCACGGTCAGGGCGTTGGCGGGTGCCTTCAGTGTGCTCTCATGCTGGAGAACCTCCACAATACGTCCGGCACTCTCGGAGGACATGGTAATCATGACAAAAACCATGGAAAGCATCATCATGGAGGACAGAATCTGAATGCCGTAATTGATCAGGGAGGACAGCTGACCGGTGGTCAGACTCGTCCCGCCGGAGAGGACGATCATGCGGGCACCGAAAAAGCTGACCAGCAGCATGGCCGTATAGATACAGGTCATCATCATGGGGCCGTTCAGGGCCAGAATGCGCTCGACATGGGTAAAGTCACTGCGCACTTCCTCACTGGCCTTCTCAAACTTCTTCTGCTCAAAGGTTTCCCGGACAAAGGACTTGACCACCCGGATGCCGGCCACGTTTTCCTGAACGGAATTGTTGAGGGCATCATACCGGACAAAAATCCGCTTGAAAATCGGAAGAACGGTATGGGAAATCAGGTACAGGCCGAGGCCCAGGAACGGCAGAATGGCCAGGAAAATCAGGGCCATTCGGGCATTGATGGCAATGCTCATGGTCATGGAAAAGATCAGCATCATCGGCGTACGGATGGCAATGCGGATCAGCATCTGATAGGCATTCTGCACATTGCTGACATCCGTGGTCATACGGGTCACCAGCGATGCGGTTGAAAACCGGTCAATATCCGAAAAGGAAAAGGTCTGAATGCGGTAAAACAGATCCTTCCGGAGATTCTTGGCAAATCCGCATCCCGCCGTGGCCGCATATCGTCCGGACAGCACGCCGCAGGTCAGGGAAAGCATGGCCATGACGATCAGAATCACCCCGGTGCCAAGGATCGGATTCAGACTCTCCCCTGTCATCCGGTCAATCATCTGCGCCATTAGAAACGGGATAATGCATTCAAGAATCACCTCAAATGCCACAAACAGAGGCGTCAACAGGGACGCCGTTCGGTATTCCCGGATACTGTGTGCCAGTATCTTCATTCGCTTAATCAAATTCGTACATCCTCCTCTTTACATAAGCCATCGTTTGTCTCCTGGCGCCGCTGCCTCCCCGGTGCTTCGGTCTGAACCGGCTCCGGTTTGCCGGACTCTCCTTCCGGACCTTTTGCACATTGCCCGCACTGCGGCACTTGGTCGGTTTCGGCGCACTGAATATTCAGATACATCCGGTTCAGCAGCTGCCAGAGCGTCTCTTTCTCCGATTCACTGAAGCCATGCAGAAGCAGTTCATCCGTCCGTTTCCTGTTTTCGGCCAGCTGGATCTTCTGCTGCCGCCTCCGCTCCGTGATCTGAATCCGTTTGCTTTTCTGTTTTCCGTCGCCGCTCAGAGACAGAACATACCCGTTTTTCTCCAGTCTTGAAATCAGCCCGACCACCGTCGGGTGGGATACATTCAGCGCCTGTTCAATCGCCTTCTGCGTCATCTCCCCGCCCGCTTCCTCCACACACCGCATGACGAGGAGCTGCGAAAACGTCAGGTCATAGGCGCTCAGCTCCGTATCCACCCGCATTCGTACAAGGTTGCTGATCTGCTTGATCAGCAATCCGATATCATTTTCACACATCATCTGTCCGCTCTTCTGACAGCCTCCCTTCTCCGCCGGATCCATCCTCCGGAATGAGCGGCTGCCGGGCCCATATAGCACCGTGTTTTCCGGTGCTCAGGCCTCACAAACTGCCGCTGTATATTCCCGTTCTTTTCAGGACGGTCCGTGTGTAGTGTGCTACACATAATAGTACGCGCATGTGCGGTTGTCAACGATCTTTTTTCGGTTTTTTCTCCGGTCAGTCAGGGCCCGGCTTCCTTTGCCGTTCAAGGGGATGACAGGTCGGCACTGGTTCAGTCTCTCTTTCCGCGTCGATCCTGAAAAGTCCGGGGCAGCGTCCGGCCCATCTGAGGCCGCCCAGTCTGAAAAGCCGCACAGCGGCACAGGCTATCCTCTCCAGGATCAGGCCTGTGCCCCACTGCTTTCCTGATTCGGAGCAGAGGTTTCGCGTGATGATTTTTCGGGATGGAA
>JAGAHV010000139.1:0-2335 GCA_017626895.1 Clostridia bacterium
GTAATGGTCTTCGCCACACCGGCAATTTCCTTTGGATCCCCATTTCCCCACATGACCACACGGTTCAGCCGGAAATTAAAATTGGCATCCTGATTGAATTTGAATGTGCCTTTCCTAAGCATTTGCTTCCCTCCCCAGTTCAGACCGAATTCGTTCTGTCTCCCATAAACGACGCGACGGAAATGCCATAACTGCATTTCCGTCGATCATCCATTTCGTATTTAATTGTTTTTCGGGTTCCGGTCTAATAAAACAGTTTCCGGAGAATTACCTCCATATCGTCCAGACCGGTCCCGACCGCTGTCTGCGTGAAGCGGTCATTGTATATCAGTCCCCAGATTCCATACAGGATAAAAGCTGACATTTTCTCTGCATTTTCCACCGTTATCCCAAGGCGGTTCTGAATTTTCCCTTCTTCTATTCCCCGAAGCATGAAGACCGCATAGGGACGGATCAACTTCCCAAGCATCTGGATCAGGTCATAGATCCGGTAGGAAATATCAGAAATTGTCTCTTCCCCCGTTGAAGAAAACCGGTCAGCATACCCCTTGATATCTGTCGCGATCAGTTCAGACAGGATGCACCTGCGCTCCTCGAAAGGCATCTCTTTATCTTCCATCAGTGAGCATTTCCTCTCAAGGTTTTCTGAGATGTATTTCTCCATGGTCGCAAGATAAATATCCTGTTTGGATTTGAAATAATAATAGAACATACCCGGCGCGCCGCTGACTTCATTCAGAATATCCCGGACAGACACAGATTCATATCCTTTTTCTGCGAACAATCTGGCGGCAGTGTCGACCAGTTCTTTTCTGCGTTCCTCCGGTGGTTTGCTTCCCTTTTTCATACTGTGTACCTATCAATCAGAACGAGTGTCTGACTGTAATGTACCAGATTTGGTTAGTCATGTCAATCATTTTGCGTAACAAATATCCGAAAACCCTTGAAGAACGCTTTGGGCAGTGTCCCTATGCCCCAGGTGACAAAAATGCGGAAAGCAAAAACTGTACAACCGCAAGGAAAAAAGCCCATGACCGTTATGATGATTACGGCACGGGCTTTTCTTATTGGTATCCGGTTTCTCTGGATCGCGTAGTCAAAGGCGGCAAAGTGTTTCCATTCCCGACAGGGATCTCAAGCCTTCACTGTCTCTGATGCGATAGCCCTGGAACGTCTTCTCAAGGATGCCGCAATCCACAAAATCCGCCAGAACATAGAGATAGTGCCGGTAGGTCACGCCCAGATAGGCGGCGGCCTCTGTGTGCTTTTCCCGATAGACGCCGTCCGGTGCTGTCTGGAGGATGAACTGCGCCAGCCGCGCCTTCAGCGGATAGGACTGGCTCCGGGCCGACTTCTCCGCGTTCTGCACAAAACGTCTGCCCTGCATGACGCACAACTTTCTTAGAAACGTGGTGTCATTCAGTATCCGTTCCCGGCACCTGGTGCCGGCGATCCGCCAGCACGCACAGGGCAGCACCGCCGTCACGCCGTTGGTCAGCTCCCGTGCACCCAGAAATTCCAATTCTCCCAGGAAAGCCGGCGCGTCGATGAAGCTGACGATCAACACCTTTCCGTTGGGCTGTGTCACGCTGACCTTCACCCTGCCCTGCTCAAGGAAGAACAGAGCATCGTTTGCCTCGCCCTCCGACAGGATCATGTCGCCCGCCTCAAACCGAACCAGCGCCGAATAAGGGCGAACATCAAATCCAAAGTAATCCTCCAATGGAAAGCGTGCGTCAGCCATGTCTTCACCGCCATGATATATGAGATTTCTCATACCCATCATACCCGTAATCATGATAAAATGCAAGCAGTACAGAAAACTTCAGGGAGGAATATGAATATGTTTTACGATGAAATCATGAACGCCGTTCATCACATCCAGGCGTGTGTCGCCTGCCGCCCGCAGATCGCGGTCATCCTCGGCAGCGGCCTGGGCAGCATTGCAGACCGGCTTGAGAACCGGGAACTGCTATACTATGCCGACATCCCCGGCTTCCCGAAGTCGGATGTCAGCGGCCATGCCGCACGGTTCGTGTTCGGCACGCTGAACGGCAGGCCCATCGTTGCCATGCAGGGACGCTTTCACTACTATGAGGGACTGTCCATGCGCCAGCTCAGCTTTCCGATCTACGTGCTCAAACAGTTGGGCATAGAGGAAATCGTTGTGACCAACGCCTGCGGCGGCATCAACCCGGACTTCAACCCGGGCGACCTGATGCTTATCACCGATCACATCAACTTTGCGGGCAACAACCCGCTGATCGGCGCCAACGACGAGCGCTTCGGCACCCGCTTTCCGGACATGACGGAGGTTTACGACCACGCCCTGAAC
>JAGAHV010000140.1:0-3220 GCA_017626895.1 Clostridia bacterium
CTGACATCCTTCCATTCAGAACACTCAACATGAAAACAAGAAACACACTCAGAAAGAAACAACTTTGAATGATCTTCTTTTTCACTTTCAGGCCCCTTTTTAATCAATGTCTGACAAGATAACAATGATCCTTCTGCATCGTCCCAGGAGTGAATCAGGCAATCCTTTTCACATTTCCGGAAAAGTTCCGCTTTTATTCCCTCATGAAACAGCCTGATCCGGAACTAAAAAGAGAAGCTCCGAAGGATATCGGAGCTTTCAGTAAATGCTTGCTTAATACAGTTTTGCGCCGGCGGGAATGCTCGGATCGACCATCAGAAGGTGGAGTTTTTCCTCGTCGCCTTCCTTATGAACGGCACTGATCAGCATGCCGCAGGAATCGATGCCCATCATCTTGCGGGGAGGCAGATTCGTGATGGCGATGCAGGTCTTGCCAACGAGCTGCTCAGGCTCATAATAGGCGTGAATTCCGCTTAAGATCGTCCGGTTAACACCGCTTCCGTCATCCAGCGTGAACCTCAGGAGCTTCTTGGACTTCGGTACGGCTTCACATTCCAGCACCTTCACGGCGCGGAAATCGGACTTGCTGAAGGTCTCAAAATCGACCTGGTCCTCAAACAGCGGCTCAATGTTCAGATGCTCGAAATCCGGAACGTTCGCATCAAAGAGCGGCATTTTCGGATCGTCCATCTTCACCGCCGGTGCCTCGGAGGCGGCTGTTTCGGTTTCGGTGTTTCCCTCACTTCCGCTCTTTAACGGCTTCATGGTCGGGAACAGAAGGACGTCGCGAATGGATGCCGAATCCGTCAGCAGCATGACCAGCCGGTCCACGCCGAATCCAAGACCGCCCGTCGGAGGCATGCCATACTCCAGCGCGTTGACAAAATCTTCATCAATATCCGCATGACCGCCGGCTGCCCGCTTGGCCAGTGCCTGCCGGACAAAGCGCTCCCGCTGATCAATCGGGTCGTTCAGCTCAGAGAAGGCATTTCCCAGCTCGGAACCGTTGACAAAGTATTCAAAGCGTTCGGTCATATCCGGTTCGCTCTTTTTGCGCTTGGCCAGCGGAGAAATGGCAACCGGATAATCGGTGATGAACGTGGGCTGAATCAGATTGGCCTCGACAAATTCGTCAAAGCAGGCCTCAAGGCATTCCCCCTTGACCGCATTCGCTTCAACATGGACACCGCGGGCAAGGCAGGCCTGACGGGCGTCCTCATCCGTCTTCCAGTCATAATAATCCAGACCGGAATACTTCTTGACCGCCTCCGCCATGGTCATCCGTGTCCAGGGGGAACTCATGTCAATTTCCTTGCCCTGATACTGGATATGCGTTGTTCCGCAGACCTGGTTGCAGACATGGACATACAGTTCCTCAACCAGGTTCATGATATCCTCATAGTCCGCATAGGCCTGATACAGTTCAATGGTGGTAAATTCCGGATTATGACGGGTATCCATTCCCTCATTGCGGAAAATCCGTCCCACTTCATAGACCTTCTCAAATCCGCCGACAATCAGACGCTTCAGATAGAGTTCCGTCTCAATCCGCAGATACATGGGAATATCCAGGGCATTGAGATACGTCTCGAAGCTTCTGGCATTGGCGCCGATTTCGATGGTCTGCAGAACGGGGGTATCCACTTCCAGGAATCCCTTGCTGTTCAGGAAGGAACGCAGCGCGTTGATAATCTGACTGCGCTTAATAAAGGTATCCTTCACCTCGGGATTGACAATGGTATCCACGTAGCGCTGACGATAGCGAAGATCCTGGTCCTTGAGGCCGTTGTGCTTTTCCGGGAGAACTTTCAGCGATTTTGTCAGGAGCACCAGCTTCTGTGCATGCACAGAAATTTCACCGGTCTGCGTCTTGAAGACAAACCCTTCAATGCCCAGGATATCACCGATATCCATGGTCTTAAAATCCTGATAAACCTCGGTCCCCACATCATCCCGTTTGACATATACCTGGATTTCACCCTCGCCATCCAGGAGATGCATAAACGAAGCTTTTCCCATAATGCGGCGGCTCATCATACGGCCGGCAATACGGACCGTTTTCCCTTCGAGTTCCTCAAAAGAATTCAGAACCTGTTTGGAAGAATGAGTACGGTCATACCGGGTAATGGTAAAGGGATCCTGTCCCTGCTCCCGATATTTTTTCAGCTTATCCCGGCGGATTGTTTCCTGTTCAGTAAAAACCGGTTCCAGAATTGGATTCTGTTCCATTCGAAATCCTCCTTTGCAGGCCTCGACTCCGTCAATTAGCCTGAGGTGCTTTGTCAATGGCCTGGATCTGACTTAACTGTCGCTGTGCGACAGGGCCTCTCCTATGCAGTTCCCCCAACTTTGACGAGGCCTGGCTGCTTTATCCGTGCCACGCCTGAACAGACTGTCGCTGCGCGACAGAGCCGTTCCTTTTGGGGCCTCAATGTTGGTTGCCTTACTCTGCTGCGATTTTCAGTACCTTGAACTGCAGCAGACCGCCCGGCGTATGCGCCTCAACGACATCGCCCTCATGGGCGCCCATCAGCGCTTTTCCGATCGGTGATTCATTTGAAATCTTGTTTTCCATGGGATTGGATTCAATGCTGCCGACGATGGTGTAAACCTCTTCCTCTGCATCCGGATCACCCTGTTCAATGATGGTCACAACGCTGCCGAAGCTTACCTGATCGGTGCTCGTTTCATCCACGATAACCGCATTTTCAATCAGGGATTTCAGTTCGGAAATCCGCTGCTCCAGCGCGGCCTGATCATTCTTTGCTGCATCATATTCCGCATTCTCACTGAGGTCGCCCTGCGCAATGGCATACTTGAGCTGCTCAGCAACACGCATCTTCTCTGTTGTTTCCTTGTATTCCAGCTCTTTTTTCAGCTTCTCAAGACCCTCTGTTGTGACAACATTGACCTTTGATGAATTCATGGTCCTTCTTCCTCCTGCATTTCCTGCTTTCCCTGCAGACAGAGAAAGCATGGCTGTTCCGCCTGAATGGTTGATTCGGCAGCCTGATACGTTCAATTTCTGATGGCTATAACAAAAAACCTCGCATACGCGAGGTCATTTGGAATCCGGCAGCGTCCTACTCTCCCGGGCCGTCTCCAGCCAAGTACCATCGGCGCTGAAAGGCTTAACTTCTGTGTTCGGTATGGGAACAGGTGGATCCCTTTCGCTGTCGCCACCGGAAATCTTACAGGGTTCGTACCCTGAAAACCGCAC
>JAGAHV010000141.1:0-24824 GCA_017626895.1 Clostridia bacterium
AAACGATCTCAAAAAAAGCGATGCATATCAGAGTGGCTTCCTGGAAGGCACGGTTCCCACTTACGAAGCCTATATGAGCCTGAAAAAAAGCATCCGCCTTGCACTCAAAAAGGAGGGCTGACGGATGAATTATGTGGCTTGTATTGCAGAAGGCGGCGCGGAAACGGCCATCATTGACATTCTGCTGGATCATCATTTGCTGATATTTGACCGGGAAGAAATGTTGGACGAACAGGTGCTGCGTTGCCGCAGTGCCAGTATGTTTGAAAGCAAGTACTTGCGCAAAGGATTCAGTGGCAAGATCACCGTTTACCGCATTCTGGATTCCAGGCGGGAGAACTTTCGCATGAGCAAAGCTTATGAACACAAGGTAGACGTGATTAATGTGGTCACAGCGCCTGAAATAGAAATGCTGATCATTCTCAACGAAAATCGCTATGTCGATTTCAAAAAATCCGGGATGAAGCCCAGCGAATACTGCATGAATGCTTTGAAACTGCATTGTGTGAAATCATATGATTTCGTCAAACAGTATTTTTCCGATCCTTCCGTCTTGATTGCCGCCATGAAGAGGTACACAGAAGTTTCAAGAATCGCCAAAGGCGAGTGGACATTGCTTAATCTCATAAAGTAAAATTGCTTATAAAAGGCTGCCTTATGGAGACAGCCCCTTAGTTTCTCATGATTGATCAGGATTGCTTCTCCTAATTCAGGCCTCCCATTATTGCTTTTTAATAAAACTCCGCAACTACCCAGAACTGCGGAAAACGATTAAACTTTTATAGCTGGTAGGTAACAGAATTAGCCGCCATATATGTGTCAGCATGCAGCATATCCGCCGTATGCCAAAGGTTTTCTGGCATGGTTTTCAATTCTTGATCCATCATTTTGCCTGCATCGTCAACGATCCGGACAGCTGTTTTGAAGCAGTTTTGTGTAGCGAATAGATGCAGGCAGAATCCAAAAAACAAGGCAGAACAACGGTTTCCGGTGGTCAAGGATTCTCTCCTGAAACAGCCAAACGGCAAAAAGAAAGCGCGCCGGGGTCGTAAGTTCGAATATGAAAAGCGGCCCTAAAACGTGAAAGCCCGCATGAACACTGGGTTCATGCGGGCTTAGCATTGGCGGAGGCGGTGGGATTCGAACCCACGAGGGCTTGCACCCTACCTGATTTCGAGTCAGGGCCGTTATGACCACTTCGATACACCTCCGTGTGTATCTCACCTTCTGCTTTCACCTTGTTCATCAGAGAAAGCAGACGGCTTCTGCCTTTTCAGGAAACGTTTCCGGATCTCAACACTGCTGCCTGTTCTACCCAGATTCATTTACCACAGGCAGAGCCATTATAATGCACAGATTCCCTGCTGTCAATAACCTGGAAATTTTTCATTTTTCGGGCAGTGCTGCTCGGCAGAAAAAAAGGAGTTCTCCACAGAAAATCATCTGCAGATGATTTTCTGTGGAGAACTTGTCTGTCAACGTTGAGAGGATACCGCCCCGATTTCCCGGAGAGACGGGAAATCCCGACACGGCTTTATCAGCCTTTGGAAGCCATATCCACAATTTCCATTGAACGGCGGATAAAGGCGGTCATCTGCTCGGCGTCCAGCGGCTTGTTGGAGAGTGCAGCCAGATCGTACAGCTGTTTCATCAGCAGCACGCTCCGCTCATCCTTCTCCCGTTCGGACAGATGGGCAATGGTCTCATTCCGGCTGTTCAGAATGACATTATAGCTGGAGGGCATGGCAAACTGACGCTCACCATACATGCGGCTCATGTCACTGAACCGGCGCATCTGCTCATCCTCAATCAGCATCACGGGGACATCCGTATTGGCAAGAGGCTTCACTTCGACTTTGACATCGTCCTTGCCAAGAGCCTCTTTCACCAGTGCCGTCATCTTTTCCGTGTCGATTTTTGTTTCCTGTTCTTCCTTGTCAACCAGAGAATCCACTTCAGAGTCCACACGGCGGAAGGACATCTTGTCATCGCCGGTGCTTCTGTATTCCATATAGGAAATGAAGTTCAGATCAATCGGATGATCCAGCACAACCACATCAATTCCGCGCTCCGTGAACAGGCGGATGGCCGCATCCTGACGGGCCGCATCAGCCGTATAGACCATCTTGCCCGGCAGCTTCTCATTGTTGCGCTCCTTGTATTCCTTGAGCGTCAGCATCTTGCCGTCCGTCGTCTTGAACAGCAGGCACTCGTTCATCCGTTCCGCAAACTTCTCATCCTTGATGACGCCGTACTTGATGAACGGATGAATATCCGGCCAGAAGCCCTCATACTTCTCCCGCTCCGTCTTAAACATGCCGGTCAGACGGTCTGCCACCTTCTTGGAAATGTGATTGCTGATCCGTTTCACATATCCATCGTTCTGCAGGAAGGAACGGGACACGTTCAGCGGGAAGTCGGCACAGTCAATGACGCCTTTGAGGAGCATCAGAAACTCCGGGATGACCTCTTTGACGTTGTCGGCCACGAAGACCTGGCCGGAATACAGTTTGATCTGACCTTCCATGCCGCCAAAGTCATTCTTGAGTTTCGGGAAGTACAGAATTCCCTTCATCTTGAACGGATAATCCACATTCAGATGAATCCAGAAAAGCGGGTCCTCATACTCCATAAATGTACTGTGATAGAATTCCTTGTATTCCTCATCCGTACACTCAGAGGGGTTCTTCAGATACAGCGGATTCGGGTTGTTGATCGGCTTCTCCTCCGCCTTTTTCTGCTCCTCGTTCTCCTCCTCAATCGCCTCTGCCTCACTCACGGCATCCCCGTCCGTGACGACGGCATCGTCCTTGGCGGCGGCTTTTGCCTTCTCGGCATCTGCTTTCGCTTTTGCCTCCGCCTCGCGCTTGAGCTCTTCCTCTGTCTTGATATTGACCAGGTAAATCGGAACCATCATGAAGGAGCAGTACCGGTTCAGGACCTCACGGACACGCCACTGATCCAGGAATTCACTCTCGGCTTCCGTGATGTGCAGAATGATGGTCGTTCCGCGTTCCTCTCTTGAGCCGCGGGACATGGTAAAGTTCATTCCGTCCTCGCTCTCCCAGCGTACGGGTTCCGCACCCTCACGGAAAGAACGCGTTTCAATGGTCACCTTATCGGAGACCATAAAGACGGAGTAGAATCCGAGACCGAAATGGCCGATAATTCCGGAATCCTCCTGGTTCTCGGACTTGGAATACTCCTCGAGGAATGACTTTGCACCGGAAAAGGCGACCTGATTGATGTTGGTCTTGACCTCATCCTCCGTCATTCCGATACCGTTATCATAAAAACGCAGTTCCCGCTTGTCCTTATCGACCTCAACCCGGATGGCGCCCTCTTTTGCTGCCTCGGCATCCACCATTCTGAGTTTGGTGATGGCATCACAGCCATTGGATACGACCTCACGAATAAAGATATCCTTATCGGAATACAGCCACTTTTTAATTATCGGCATCATGTTCTGTGCATCAATCGATACACTGCCACGAATTTCATCCATTGTGTTTTTCCTCCCCTGTTCATCCTCATTTGTTCTTGCGGCACCGCTTCTTTTCCGGTGCTCCAGTCTGACAAACCGACGCTTTGTGTCGGGCAAACTCTGAATCGTCATCCGGTCTTTCGATATTCCCGCTTTTTCCGCTGATCATTCCTGACAAATTTGCCTGACGAAAGACCTTTTGCAGATGCAGGGTGTATTGTATCGCCTCATCATCATTCTGTCAATAACAAATTAGCACTCAACGACGTTGAGTGCTAATAAAATTTCACCGGTCAATGATCAGCAGACAATATTCAGCAGACGTCCGGGGACAAAGATAATCTTCTTGACCTCGGCACCGCCCACCAGCGCCTTTACCTTCTCATTCTGAAGCAGCTTCTCCCCATCCTCCCGGGTCAGGCCATTGGGAACCATGATCCTGCCGCGTACTTTTCCGCGGATCTGAACGGCGATTTCCACCTCATCGGCCACCAGCTTGTTCTCATCCCATACCGGCCATTTCTGCCGATAGATGGGCTCGCCGAATCCGCACATTTCCCACATTTCCTCGGTGATATGCGGGGAAACCGGATTCAGGCACAGCAGCAGCATCCGCAGTTCTCCGCGGGAAATGCTCCCGATGCCATAGATCTCGTTCACATAGGACATCATCGCGGCAATCGCCGTGTTGAACTTCATGCGCTCATAGTCCTCGGAAACCTTCTTGATCATGGCATTGGTCGCCACCTCGGCCTCATGACGGATCTCCTCCGTTTCCGTTACCATATCCATGAGACGCCAGACGCGTTCGAGGAAGCGGCGGCAGCCCCGTGCACCCTCGGTCGACCACGGAATTGCCTGATCAAATGCACCCATAAACATCTCGTACATTCTGAAGGCATCCGCACCGATTTCCGCAATCGTCTCATCCGGATTGATGACGTTTCCTCTGGACTTGCTCATTTTCTCGCCGTTGGCACCCAGAATCATTCCATGGCTGGTCCTCTTCTGGTACGCCTCCTTGTTGGGAATCGCCCCGATGTCATGCAGGAACAGGTTCCAGAACCGTGAATACAGCAGATGCAGCGTCGTATGCTCCATGCCGCCGTTGTACCAGTCCACCGGCATCCAGTACTTCAGCTCATCATAATCCGCCAGCGCCTTGTCGTTGTGCGGATCTGCATAGCGCAGGAAATACCAGGAGGAACCGGCCCACTGAGGCATTGTATCCGTTTCCCGTTTGGCGGGACCGCCGCAGCAGGGGCAGGTCGTATTCACCCAGTCCGTCATCTTGGAGAGCGGGCTCTCGCCGGAATCGGTCGGCTCGTAGTTCTCCACCTCGGGCAGCAGCACCGGCAGCTCATTTTCCGGAACAGGAACCCATCCGCATTTTTCGCAGTTCACCAGCGGAATCGGTTCACCCCAGTAACGCTGGCGGGAAAAGACCCAGTCTCTCAGCTTGAAATTGACCTTCTTTTCACCAATTCCGCGTTCCGTGAGCCAGTCCGTAATGGTCTTCTTTGCCTCCTGCACGGAAAGTCCGTTGAGGAAGCCGGAATTGACCAGCGTTCCCGTTGCCACATCCGTGAAGGCCTCTTTCTGTACATCCTCACCGCCCGCAACGACTTCAATAATCGGCAGATTGAACTTCTTGGCGAATTCCCAGTCACGGGTATCATGTGCCGGAACGGCCATGATGGCGCCTGTTCCATAGGTTGAGAGGACATAGTCGGCCACAAAGACCGGAATTTCCTTTTCATTCACCGGGTCAATGGCCTTGATTCCGCGCAGTTCCACACCGGTTTTCTCTTTCACCAGCTCGGTCCGCTCAAAATCACTCTTCTTTGCAGCCGCATCCCGGTATGCCACAACCTCATCCCAGTTTTCAATCCGGTCACGGAGGCGGTCCACCGCCGCATGCTCAGGGGCCACAACCATATAGGTTGCACCGAAAAGCGTATCCGGACGGGTTGTATAGACGCGCAGCTTGACATCCGAATCCTTAATGGCAAAGTCCACCTCGGCGCCCTCGCTGCGGCCGATCCAGTTCCGCTGCTGTACCTTGACTTTCTCAATGAAATCCACATCGTCCAGTCCATCCAGGAGCTGCTGGGCATAGGCCGTAATTTTCAGCATCCACTGGCTCTTGACCCGGCGCACCACCTCTGTTCCGCAGCGCTCACATTTTCCCGCGACCACTTCCTCATTGGCCAGTCCGCACTTGCAGCTGGGACACCAGTTGACCGGCATTTCCATTTTATAGGCCAGTCCCTTTTTATACAGCTGCAGGAAAATCCACTGTGTCCATCTGAAGTACTTGGGATCCGTTGTATCCACCTCGCGGGACCAGTCAAAGGAGAAGCCGATCCGTTTGAGCTGCTCACGGAAATGGTTGATGTTTTTCTCCGTCACCCCTGCCGGATGCACATGATTCTTAATGGCGTAGTTTTCCGTCGGCAGACCAAATGCATCCCAGCCGATCGGGAAAAGAACATTATATCCTTCCATCCGGCGTTTCCGGGCAATGATATCCATTGCCGTATTGCTGCGCGGATGACCGACATGCAGTCCCTGTCCGGAGGGATACGGGAACTCAATGAGTCCGTAGAATTTCGGCTTTTCGTGACTGCTCTCTGCCTCAAAGCAGTGCGCTTCCTCCCAGTTTTTCTGCCATTTCCTTTCAATGATATCCGGATCGTATACCTTGCTCATATTTCCTCCATAAAAAAACAACCCCTGCGCAATGCACAGGGGCGTAATTAACGCTGTACCACCCTGCTTCGATTGCAGATGCAATCCTCAGCAGCCTTAACTGGCCGGTCATTTACGGAACCACCCGCTGAATCTTTTCCATTCAGTGCTCAGGAGTGAGTAATCCGGCATGGTCACTGCTGTCTCGCACCGCCCGGCAGCTCTCTTGATATGCCCCAATGTCGTTTCTTTCCGTCATCGCATCTCATCTGTCTGCATGTCAGTCCCGGAACAGTATCCGCTCCGGAATTTCAGCACCGCCATTGTAACTGGACCGGTCTGACTTGTCAAGAAAAATCTCCTTCATAACCACCTGCTGCCTCTGTCGCGGCAGGCCCCTCCCTATTCATGTGCCGGAACCGGGCAAAACACCCCGTTTTCCTGCACCTGCAGGGTCAGATCTGCCGGAAGGGATTTCTCAAGGCACAGCCTGGCATTGGGCATATCACTGAAATCCACAAAATCCACCGCTTTCTCATGCGGCACCCCGCTGGCCATCTTGCGTTCAATGAGCCGACTGCGCAGCATCTCCGGATCGGCCTGAAGGCGCACGGTGTAATCCGCCGCCTGATGCAGTTCCCGCCAGCCGGGGAGATCCAGGAGGAGATAATTCCCCTCAAGCAGGAGAATCTCCCCTTCCGTTTTTAACGCATTTTCCACAGGATTGTGGAGAAGCCTGTTGTAAACCGGCCATCCGATGACCTCGCCCCGGGCAATTTTCCGGACGGCCTCTCGCAGCGCGGGCAGATCAAAGGTTTCCGGTGCACCCTTGATTTCCACCAGTGAAATGGTTTTCCCGTTTCGCTCGGTCGTATGTGAAAGAAGATCCTCCTGCCTGCGGTGAAAGCCGTCCATGCCCAGGACAGTCACCTCGGCAAGGGTCGCGAGAAACTGACAGAGGGTGCTTTTCCCGGCTGCCGGGGGCGCGGCAAGCATCATCAGAATCCGGCGCTGTTTTTCCCGGCGAAGGGCCTGCAGATGCTGCAGAAGCGGCATGAATACCTGCTGCACCGTCTCCTCTGAATACACGGCATTCACCTGAATGCCGTTGATCTCAGTCGTGTACTCCATCTCCGTCCTCCGTTTCCGTCCACTCAAACGCCGGACGCACCCGCTCCGGCGCCTCCGGGTTTCGAAGAAAAACAAATTCCCGGTCTGTGGAATCCTCCGGCGAAAACTGATAATCAAGGGCCGAAAAGGACAGGAGTGCCTCCTCCGATTCAGCCAGGGTCCCGGCCAGATGGCGGACCATGGCGCCTCTTGCCATTTTCGCATAGACCCCTTTCTGGAGGATCCGCGTTCCTTTTTTCTCCCCGAAAATACAGGTAATCATCCGGTCTTTTCCGGTCAGGAACGGGCTCAATGCCCGGGAATATTCTTTTGAGGCAAGATTGATCAGCAGACCATCCGCCGCCCGAACCTCCCGGTACAGTTTATCCCCCCAGAACGCATAGAGATCTCTGGTGCCGGCTGCTTTCAGCCCGGCCTGCATTTCCAGCCTGTACGGAACAACGCCGTCATACGGTCTCAGGACGCCGTACAGTCCGGAAAGAATCCGCAGATGCTCCTTGAGGTAGGCGCGCATCGGCGGGGTAAAGGATTCAGGTTCCATGTAGAGGTACTGAATGCCCTCGAAGGCAAGAATCGCTGATGTGCGGGGTCCCTGATCCATTTCCGCCAGCTGTCTTTCCCCGTCACGGGCAATCCGGTCGCTGCATTTCCAGAGGGCTTTCCGTTCATCCGGGCGAAGTTCCTCAAGACAGCGCCGGATTTCCCGCGCCTCCTGCAGAAACCGGGGCTCGGACTCCGGCACAGAATCCGCCGCCGTCCGCATCTTTTTGGCAGGGGAAATCACGATGCGCATTTGTTCCTCCCGGTTTTCTTTGTTCTTTTGATTCAGGCGGTTTCATTCCTCAAGGAGCGTCAGAAGGTCCGTATACTCGCTTTCATAGGCATGGGCCTTCTCGGATATCTTGCAGATCTTGTCCACTTCCTGCGCCGCCTTCGGGATCAGCTGAACCGTTCCGGCGCCGCCGATGCATCCGCCCGGACAGGCCATTCCCTCAATCAGGTAGCCGTTCAGTTTTCCGGCCTTCGCGCGCATCATCATTTTCCGGCACTCATTGAGTCCCTCTGCCCGTTCCACCTGCACCACCCGATCAGGATCCATGTTTTTAATGCAGTTCACCACCGCTTTGGCCACACCGCCGCTGACAGAGAAGCCGCGTCCGTCCGAGCTGGCACTGCTGGGCACCTGGATGGATTCAAGTTCGCTGAAATTGATTTCCTTCGCCTCGAACATGCCCATCACTTCCTCAAACGTCAGGACAAAGTCGATGTCGCTGCGAATGGAATGACGGCTTGCCTCAAGCTTCTTGGCCGCACACGGACCGATAAAGGCCACCTTGCATCCCGGGTGCTGCCGTTTGATCAGGCGTCCGGTCAGAACCATGGGGGTCAGGGCCATGCTGATGCACTTGGCCTGTCCCGGGAACTCCCTCTTGGCCATCACCGACCATGCCGGACAGCAGGAGGTTCCCATGAACGGCAGCTTCTCCGGCACCTCACTCAGGAAGTCCTTCGCCTCCTCCATGGTGCACAGATCCGCGCCGATAGCTACCTCCACCACATCCTTGAATCCAAGCCGGATAAACGCATCCCGCAGTTTTTCGGGCGTCAGGTCCTTTCCGAACTGTCCTGCAACGGCCGGCGCGATGGCCGCATAGACCGGCGTATCGCTGCGAATGGCCTGAATGCACTGGAAAATCTGTGCCTTGTCGGCAATGGCGCCGAAGGGGCAGTTGGCAAGGCACATGCCGCAGCTGACACACTTTTCCTGATTGATCTCTGCCCGTCCGTATTCATCACTGTGAATGGCCTTCATTCCGCATGCCACGGCACAGGGACGCTCCATCCGCAGAATCACGCCGTACTGACAGACGCCCATGCACTTTCCGCACTTGATGCACTTGTCCTGATCGATATGTGCCTGTCCCCGCTTAAAATAGATCGCCTGCTTCGGGCAGACCTGACGGCAGGGCTGGGCCAGACATCCCTGGCACTGATCCGAGATGACCACCTTGTTGTCCGGACAGGCATGGCATGCAAATTTGATGATGTTAATCAGCGGCGGCTGATAGTATTTCTCCGGATGCACGCATTCCTCGGCTCCGCGGGAAACCGGGGCATGCTCCGTCACATCACGCAGCGGCAGACCCATGGCCAGACGCATCCGCTCCTTGACAATGGCCCGCTCAAGGAAAACACTCTCCCGGTATGTTGAAACCTCCCCCGGAATAATCCGGTACGGGATGTTTTCCATATCCGACAGACTGCCCTCCTCATAGTTATAGGAAAGCTTTGCCACCTCCGCAAACACTTTCTTGCGGATATCATTGATTGAGGTATGGATTCCTCTCATTCCCATCTCTTTTTCCTCCTTACGATGCGCATCCCTGCCACACTGCCGCTTTCACGTCAGACCCGGGCCTTCATGAACCATTACTTGGTCTTTCGGCACCGTTTCTTTAACGGTACTCATACTTACCATACTGCCGCTGTCGCGGCAGTCCCGGTCCTTCATGAACCATTATTTGGTCTTTCGGCACCGTTTTTTTAGCGGTACTCATACTTACCATACTGCCGCTTTCGCGGCAGGCCCAATCCTGTTCGCTTATGGTTCCTCTGTCTGACTCAAGTTAGCAAAGTATACCATCTTTCTCGCTTTCAAGGCAACGTTCATTTTTCTGTCCGGTCAGATTGCCTCTGCCCGGTCAGAAAAACATCAGGAAAAGTCAAAGTTCAAGAGTTAATATCTGACTATTTTTGACTTTTGAAGCAAATTCTTCGTTATTTAAAAATTTTTTTGGAATTTTTTAGCACTCTCATGTTGACAGTGCTAAAACTTTGTGATATCCTATGGGCGTTCCCGATGGAGGGGATGCAGCAGAGGCTGCTTTTCAGATAAAATCCAATTGAATTGAAAGACTGGAGGTTTGACTTATGATGATGCTTTCCAACATTTTTGACAATATATTTGATGACCGTCTTTTCGGTTTCTTCCCGGCCGTGACCGGACTTACCCCTCGCAACGAACCCGTGATGAAGAGTGATATCTGCGAATATGATGACCATTATGACCTGACCATGGAACTGGCCGGATACAGCAAGGATGACATCAAGGTGGACCTTGATGACGGTACCCTGACCATCCAGGCCGTGCACAATAACACCCATGATGAAAAGGACGAGCAGGGCTGCGTCATCCGCAGCGAACGGTATACCGGCAACTGCCAGAGAAGCTTTTATGTGGGCAGCGAGGTAAAGAAAGAGGATATTCAGGCCTCCTTCAACGACGGCATTCTGCACCTCAATATCCACAAGCCGGCCCTTGAGGCTCCGGCAAACCAGCCCCGCACCATTGAAATTCAGTAAGAAAACGGAGGAATTGACCATGACAACCATGCAGCCGCGTACAGAGAATAAAGTCACCCGCTCCCATCCCATGCACTGTGACGTAATTGAATTTGAGGACCGCTATGAACTGAATCTGGACCTTCCCGGCTTTCAGAAAGAGGAGATCCGGATTTCCGTGGAGGACAGCAATCTGACCGTTGAGGCAGCCCATTCCGCGCAGGAAAAAACCGGAAAGATGCTCCGCAGTGAGCGGTATACCGGTCCCTATGCCCGTTCCTTCCACATCGGCAAGGACATCGACTGTGAAAATGCCGGTGCCGCCTATACGGACGGTGTTCTGAAAATCACGCTCCGGAAGATCCGGAAGGTGCCCGCCACCATTGACATTCAGTGAGTACGAAAAAGCGAATCATCCCAGGATGATTCGCCTTTTGTTTTTACGGCCTGTCCGGCTCATTCTGTCCCAAGTAAACAAACCCCAGCAGGGTAATGTCATCAAATGGGTTCGCTTTCCCTACAAACCGGGAAATGTCTCTGCGTACCCGGGGCAGCGTCTCCCGGATGGACTCTTCACGGACCGCATTCAGTGCCCTGATCAGCCGGTCCGTTCCATACTGTTCAACACTCTCGTTAATCGCCTCCGGAACGCCGTCCGTATAAACCACCAGACGATCCCCCGGCTTGAAGTCCAGCTCATACCCGGTAAACGGAATTCCCTCCATTGCCGCCAGCACCAGACCATGCTTGTCCTTTACCAGCTCATAGTCCCCATCCGCGGACTTCCGTACTGGATACTCATGTCCCGCATTGGCGCACTGCATTTTTCCTGTTGACAGATCAATGATGCCGATCCAGACAGAGACAAACATCTCTGCCTCATTTCCCTCACACAGGACATCATTGGCACTGGCAAGAATCTCCGTCACATGCTTGCCGCTCTCCGCCAGTCCCCGGATGGCCGTCTTTGCCCGCATCATAAACAGGGCTGCCGGAATTCCCTTACCGGATACATCGGCAATCACCAGTGCCAGATGGTCTTTGCCGACAAAGAAGAAATCATAAAAATCGCCGCCCACTTCTTTCGCGGGATTCATCATGGCGTACAGTTCAAAGTCTTTCCGGGGAAAGGTAAAGTTATTGGGCAGTGCAGACTGCTGAATGCTCCGGGCGAATTCCAGTTCCTCTTCAATCCGTTTTTCCGCATCCCGGATATATCCCTTCAGCGTATTCACCGTCTGGTTGATATCATCCGAAAGCAGGGAAAATTCCAGTGCACCGCGGACATTGACCGTTACCTCCAGATCCCCCTGTGTGATTTTTGAGAGGGAACGATTGATTCTCCGCAGGTTATTGACCACAATCTGCTGTACCAGAATGGATACCAGCACATAGATCACGGTAAACAGAAGGATGTCTGAGAGCGCAACCTGATAGCCCTGCGCATTCCGCTCCATATACACCTCCTCAAGAGGGATGGAGGTCAGAATCGTCAGCCCGCTGTTGTATTCACTCAGGTGACCGATCACCTTTTCCCCAAAGAGTTCATCCCGGAAAAAGCCCTTTTCATTCGCCATTTCACGGTAATCCGAAAGGCTCTTTGGCAGCCGCCGCCCCCGGTGTTCCCCGTTCTGAACAATTCCGGACCGGTTTTCCACAAGATCCACTTTCACATTCGACCCCAGGCGGATGACCTCAAACGCGTTCTCCATCCGGTCCGATTCCCTGCCGCTGTTTTCCTCTCCGATAATGCGCATGATCTTTGAGGTCACCTCAAGCATATCGTTCTGGGTATTCTGCAGGGCACTGTTGGTTTCCAGGGCAAAGTTAATCAGAAAATTTCCAAGGAGAATGCCCAGTGTCACGACAAACAGCCACACCTGAAATCTGTAGGAAAGCGGAACCTCTTTCCTCGGGATATTTCTGAACGGATTTTTCCATTCACCGGCCAATACCCGGATACAGATGGCCGAAAGACACATTCCAAGACCTGTAAACACGATCATGGGAACTGCGCAGATCCTGACCACGTAAAAGGCCATCTTCATATCTGCCTGGTGCGTGATGAATACGACATACATATGGAACACTTCAACGACTGCACCCATGATAAAGGCAAATATCGCGGAAGGTTTCTTTTTATTGAAGATATACACATGCAGCACGGCGGAAAGAAAACCGGCCAGACAGGTAGAAACGCTGCAGGCAATCCGGGTATAACTGCCTACATTGAAATAGGTTCCGGCAATATACCGTTCAATCCCGCCGATCAGGCCGGCCAGAATGCCGGACAGAGGATTGAAAAACAAACCGGCGGCCAGCGGACCGATATCCCGCACATTGAGCATCATATCCCCGAAATTCACACCAAAGTGTGTTGACAGAACAGAACAGATGCCATACAGAATGCCGATTCCGATTTTCTCTGAGGCCCTCAGTTTTCTGTCTCTGACCCAAAGGTAGATCAGAATTGTCAGAATAACATACAGGACTGTAATTCCCGATAATTGAAGAATCATCCCAAGCATATTATTTCCTCACTGCTCATCCAGCGAGCAGTCACATTATTGTTGTCCCTTCTCTAAACGGTCCGTTTTAATTGTACCCTGATTTTCGCCTCATTTCAATTGTTTTCTTCATTGACTCTCTGTCAAAAGTGCTTTTTTTATCCAAGGGTCCTTTTCTCTTCCATATACTTTTCTGCCTCGCGGACCGTTCTGCACAGGTACCTGATGACCTCCGCCGGGTATTTTCCCACCGAGGTTTCCCCGGTAACCATGACATAATCGGCCCCATCCAAGACCGCATTAAAGATGTCCGTCAGTTCCGCGCGGGTCGGGATCGGCTTTCTTGTCATGGAATCCAGCATCTGCGTGACAACCATGAACGGTTTCCCGGCCTCAAGACATCTGGCCGCAATTTCCTTCTGGATGCGCGGCAGTTCCCACAGCGGAACGGCATTTCCCAGATCGCCTCTTGCAATGACAATGACATCCGCCGATTCAATGATGGAATCCAGATGTCTGAGACCGGTTTCCGATTCAATCTTGGCAAAGATGCGCAGATCCAGATCATGCGATTTAAGCGCCTCACGCACGGACTGAATATCCTCACTCCCCCGGACAAACGGCTGCATGATTCCCGTAATCCCCAGTTCCTTTGCAAGCGCCAGATTTTCGTGATCACGGGTCGTGACGGTCGTGCCGTACACCTCTTTGCCAATGATTTTGACGGTCTGCTGACTGTTGACTCTGCCGTCCTGACAGGCGCGGCAGAGAAAACGCATCCTTCGTCCCTTTTCAGTCTCCTCTTCCTTTTCCGGATCAGGACAGGAGGAAGGTTCCAGTTCACTGATTACCTGCGCCCTGATCTGACCATCCCTGAACAGAATCTCATCCCCCGGTTCAAGTGCCTCAAGGAAAGCCGGGGGAACACTGACAACCGGCAGTGTCTCTCCGCTTCTTTTGGACTTGAGAATAAACTCCGTTCCCCTGGATAAAACAATCGTTTCTTTCAGGTATCCGGTCCGAATTTCCGGTCCGTGGAGATCAATGATAATCTCCCGCTCCTCCGGATTCGTTCTGCATGCCTGGTAGCGTTCAATTTTCTTTCTGCTTTCCTCAAGCGATGTATGACTGAGATTCAGCCGCATGCCGTTCATGCCTTCCTGAATCATTTTTTCCAGGATCTCCTGACTCTGGCAGGACGGTCCGAATGTTCCAAATATCTTTACCATGTTGACCTCACCGTATTCCTGAAGATTTTGATTTTCTGAGAAATGTCAGATCTGCCTGACTGTCGCGGGGCAGCCCGCATTTCCATTCACATTGATGTGCAAACACGCCAAAATCCGAAAAAAAATCGACTTTTGGCCAACTTGACTGTCCTCAACGGAATAAATCCTCACCGGTAACAACTGAATCCAGATTATTGGCATACGCATTCTGAACGACGCCATAAGGAGCAATCATTGTCAGGTGAATGGTTTTTTTGCTTCCTGTCGTCCGCTGAAAATCTGACCGTTTACGACGCATTGCCTCATCCGTTGTTTTTGTAATAAGGTACTCGTCCTGTGCGTATTTTATTTCGATCAGATTGGTTATTCGGTCAGCCCGCTGGAGAACCAGATCAATCTGCGAACCATAAATGCCTTTTTCCAGGTTTTCCCTGACCATAAATGAATACTCTTCCGTCAATACCGCACCAATTCCCAAAGCGTCTTTGATTTTCTGTGTATGAAGCAGACAAACCAATTCAAACGCAAGCCCTTTCCAGGTGTTGGCTGCGGGTGTATTTACCTGATGCATCCAGAACTGAGGATCTCTCGGACGTTGCGCCATAAAATGGAAATAGTAAAGAACAAAGGGATCAATCAGCTGGTATAACCGTTCTTTCCTCTGTCCATAGGAGGTGTATTCTCTGATAAAATCACAATTTTCCAGCTCATTCAGCTTTTTGCTTGCACTGCCGGCACTGCTTAATCCGGTTGCCCTCAGTATTTCGTTTCGCGTCATCCCTTTTTTCTTCTGACAAAGCGCTGTAATAATTTTCTCATATATTTCCGGCTGTTTAAACAGTGAGCTGAAAAGATAGTCATATTCCTCTTTCAGCAATGCTCCTCTCCGGAAGAAAAGATAGTCCATATACTGTTCGATTGACATTCCCTTTTCCAGATGACTCCAATAATAAGGAACACCTCCAAGGGACATGTATCCTTCCAGAATCTGCATTCTGCTCAGGGAAATACCAAGTGACTGTACATATTCCTCTACTTCAGAAAGCTGAAACGGCTCCAGATGAATACTTAAAGTCAGTCGATTATGCAGCCCTCCCTTATCGTGGAGAACATGATCAATGACCCAGGAAGTAGCTGAACTGCAGATTAAAAGAACAACATCTTTTCGTGCCGAAGCAAAGGCATTCCAGAAATGTTCCAGTGCCGGAATCAGGTCACTGTGAAGGGTGTCCATCCAGGACAGTTCATCCAGAAACAAGATCTTTTTCTCTGCTTTGCTCTGTTCCACAACAATTTCCAAAAGGTCAAACGCTTCAATCCAGTTGCTGGGACAGGAGTAATCTGAATTGAGACCGGCTTTCCGCAGTGATTTAAAAAAACCGGAAAGCTGCTCCTTCCTGGAAACGTTGTAATATCCTGTATGTTCAAAGGTAAAGCGATCTGAAAACATTTCCTTTATCAGGTATGTTTTTCCAATACGTCTTCGACCATAAACAGCGATAAACTGAGATTCCTGCTTGTTTAACGCCTGATTCAGAAGCTTCTGTTCCCATTTTCTTGCAATCAGACTCATTCTGCTTCCTCCTGATCCTCATTCAAAATGGCCAAAACTTACTGTTTTTTGATCTTATGGCCGACTTGATTGTATATGACAATTCTGAACTTGTCAATAATGAGCGATCCTCCTCACAGAGACAGGATTCAGTCTGAATGTAAAAGAGAGAAGAATCCTCTGATTCTTCTCTCAGGAAACTTTACACTTTTCAAACATTCATGCCAGGTGTTTTAGACCATTGCCTCAAACAGGACTTTTTCGCCGATGATCACGCGCTGTACCCCCGGCTCTTTGTTCTGGCCTAAGTTGAAACTGACCATATAGCCTGTAGTCAATCCAAACCGGTCCAGGTACTCCATGATCTGATTCTCGCCGTCTTCTTGATACCGCTGCTCGCGCCATATTTTCAGTTCTACAATGTATCGTTGTCCCATGTAATGGATCACCACATCCATCCGAATCGGATCGCGTGTCCGCTCCTCAATGCTGTACATTCCGGTTCCGTTGACAATCGGTGTAATATAAGTCAGAAACCGTTCCCGTCCCTCATTCTCAAGAAACTGTTCTTCTTCTTTTTGAATCATTCGCTGTATTTTCACAAAGTGATCCAGAATCAGCGGCATATTCAGCGTGTGGTCATCATTAATGAAAATCGGCTTGTTCCGCAGGGCATCCAGGCAGAACGCATCGTTCCTGGTGCTCTCGCCAAGGAAGTACTGATACAGCCGCATTTCAAAAACCCTGTTGGCAATGGCTGCCGTGCTGTTCTTTTGCCTGATAAGGCCAACCATGTGAAGCTGCTTCTGCTCAGCATCATCCGGTTTCCACGTAATCACATCGCCCTTCATCAGAATGTCTCTCAATTGAGAAACGAGCGTTGGACAGTTTTCAAGCTTCCCCATAATCGATTCAAACAGTGAATCATTTCCATCGGCAAGGATATGTTTTACCGCTTCGTCCACGCCGTTTTCTGTCCACGCCTCGGAAAGGGAGGAAAATGGATTGGGAACCAATTTCGTATCAATCAGCTGGCAGATGCGGGAAACAAGGTATGGATACCCACTGGTGTACCTCACAATACAGGCGGCTATAGAGGCTGTATCCATTCCTGTATGGTGAACCGCTTCGTATTCGTCCAGCATGCCCCTGATGCCGTTCTCACTCAGGCTCATGTCAACATCAAAATCTGCGGCAATATTCCAGGGACTGTTTTCCTTTTCAGATGCATTCCCGCGTATCTTCAGATGCTTCACATCGGTCACACCGGCAAGAATGACCGAATGAAATGTCCTGACGCTTTTATTGCTCCTGCGCTTAATGTAGAGCGATCTCAGCTGCGCAAGAAAATCCAGAAAAACCTGATTGTTGGTTGCCGTGTCTACCTCATCAATCATCAGAACAATCGGACGATCTGTTGATTTACAGATAACACGCAGTTGTCTGAATAACTGAAGAAGCGTAACCTTTTTAATCTTTCCGTCTGCAATTTTCTCAATTCCTTGAATCAATGATTCATTTTCCGTTTGCTCAGCCCAGGCATCTGTAAACAATGCTGCAAATGATTGGGAGAATTCATTCTCATTTTGAAAGCCCTCGTTTCCAATATCCTGAAAGTCCAGGCTGACAACAATATAGTCGTTCCTTAAATACTCTTCCAGTGCCTTTAACTGATGATGAACTGGCTGTAAAACTCAATATCTCGCCTAATGCGGTAAAAGAAGGATGGAAGAATTGAACATCAGGGATCGACAAAAGCGGGAAAGTGGGTTGTACTGAAATGATATTTTGCTGCTAAAGGGCGAGTGTTATGGACAGGTTACATTCGGTTCTCCAACAGAAAGCAGGCCAATCGATCTTATATCGCAGAACAGTTTTTGGGGTAATATGAAAGGGAACAAGAAAAAAAACGGCTATGTTTGCACATAGCCTGAGTGTGGACATCCAGTGTGGGGGAATAGTTGCTTCCGTGTGTCTTATTTGGAGACAGCCCCCGTTGTTATCCGTCTTTTATTGTTTGCTGCGAAAGAATCTTACACACGGTGCACAGACCCGAAGAGTTCCATCTTGTTGCGGACGACGCGCTTCATCGCCTCGATTTCATAGGGAATCAGTGCCATCATGGTGGCGGCACCGGCAGACAGGCCTTCCTCGATCCCGGCTTTCCCGGCTTTGTCAATATCTGTGAAGATGTTGATTTTGCAGATTCCTTTTTCGACGGCCGTGCGGAAATCCGAATCGGACAGTCCGCTGCCACCATGCAGGACAAGGGGCAGGCCGGTGCTCCCGGCGATGGCGGCAATACGCGCAAAATCCAGTTTCGGCGGGAACTTGTAATCCCCGTGGGCATTGCCGACCGCGACCGCGAGGGAATCAATTCCCGTGCGGCCGACAAAGTCTGCCGCGATCTCCGGATCCGTAAAATAATCCGAGGGGTTTTCCAGTTTTCCCGCGCCTTCGTTATCCCCGACATGGCCGAGTTCGCCTTCCACTGTCACGTTCATGGCATGACAGATCCGGACCATCTCCGCGACCTTCGCGGCGTTTGTCTCATAATCAGCTGTGGAACAGTCATACATAATGGATGTAAAACCGAGCTTCAGCGCCTCCATGCACTTTTCAAACGTCAGGCCGTGGTCATAATGGACACAGACCGGGACTGAGGCTTTTTGGGCCATGGGGATCAGGTATTCAGCCACCCGTTCCAGGGACATGGCAGGCAGCAGGATTTCAGCCGTTCCGACCATAACCGGGGCCCGGAGTTCCTCCGCCGTTTCGATGATCGCCCGGGCCATCTCCACGTTCACTGCGTTGAAGAATCCGACACCATAATGCCCTTCCTTCGCGGGCAGGAGCACATCGTTCATGTTGACAAGCATTCTGTTTCCCTCCGTTTACTGTGTACTCAAATGTTCCTTAGCCTGCAGCCTCGGAATGATTTACGGGGTTTGCCATCCTATGCGGATCCTATCCTCCAGTTCATCCAGTGGTTTCAGTCCGCTCAGTGCATCATAGGCCGTGACGCAACAGGCGCCTTCCGCGCTTGCCAGCGCCAGGCAATTTGCCGGTTTTCGGCCACTCAGCATGGACGCCAGGAAAGCGGCGATACTGGTATCTCCGGCGCCGGTGCCGCTGCGAACAATGTCCGCTTTAAAACAGGGCTGCAGTATGGTCTGCTGACTCCAGGCCTCCCTCTCCAGTTCCAGCCGCGTCCCGATGCCGGCGACAGCTGCTTTGCCGGCACTGCGCAGCAACATGCCGCTGGATCCGCATTTGATTACGACGACCCGGGAACCCAGGCTGAGCAGTTCCTCCGCCAGCGGCAGGACCTCCGCCTCCAGATCCAGGCCGTCCGTCATATCCCCGCCGCCGGCGGCTAGACGGTCATAACGCTTCCGGTCCAGCATCCAGCACAGTTCCTCAAAGCTCGGGACAAAGAAATCGACATACGGGAGGACGCCGGCCAGAATCCGTCGCCAGTCCGCACGGCCGGCCGGGGCACTCGGATCTACGGCAGCCAGATCGAGGCTGGTGGCGATGCCTTTTTCCTTCATGCGCCGGAACAGAGAGATCAGTTCCTCCCCGTCATTCTCCCAGGTACGCCTCATCAGCGGGGGATACCCGAAGTGAAACAGAACGGCCTCCTCCAGGGCCTCCTCGGGGATATCCGCGCCCGTGAACGTATCGTTGGCACCCGGATTGTGCAGAAAGATCCGGTCCAGGCCGGGCACTGCCAGCACGACCGTATAGGAGGTGGAACTTTCCGGATCGATGAGCAGGCCGTCTGCCCCATATCGGGCCAGGATGCTTTGGATCATTGTGCCGAGAGAGTCATCGCCAATCTTGCCCATCAGGGTCACATCACAGCCCAGTAACTTCAGTGCCAGGCCGGTATTGGCGACGCTACCGCCGGTATGAACATCCGCCGCCTCCACCTGGATCAGCCTGCCGGGGACCAGAAGAGAGGACAGCCTGTCATACTGGGCCCCGGAGGGGAAGACCGGTGTGATATCCAGACAGATATGTCCTGCGGAAATGATTTTCTTCATGAGCGCCTCCGATCACCGTGCAGGCGGGTATTCATTGCACAGGAGCCGGTAGGGCGGTTCATCCTCCTGGATAGCCGGGAAACGTCCCGTCGGTTTCTCGAAGCGGTTATCCGCCTCATCGTCATTGCACATGGACACCTCGCCGATCAGCGCGTATTTGTCCTCCGGCCTGACGGTAAATTCGTGGTAGCACCCGGGATACAGCGTCAGGCTCTCGCCCGGCCGGATCTCAATGGGTTCGCCCGGGGAAATGGTCAGGGCTCTCCCGTCTTTGTGAATGATGACCGGAGTGCTGCGGTCCGGCAGTTCATCCGGGCCCGCGTTCCACAGGCGGAAGACCACCGCGCCGCCGCCCCGGTTGATGATATCCTCCATCTTATGCCAGTGAAAATGGCAGGGGCAGGTTTGTCCGCCCCGCAGCATCATGATCTTCTCCGCATACGTTTTTGTATACTTCGCCAGATGCGGGTTACCGTTGCGCAGGGTGATCAGGTACAGGCCGCAAGCGTAAAAGTCCCCGCTGCCGAAATCGGTCAGGTCCCATCCCAGCGCATTGTCCCGGATTTCATCATAGTCGTTTCCTTTTGTTGCCCATTCCTCCGGGGTAAAGGAGAGAAAGGGCGGGAGCGGGAAGCGGTGCTCCTGCAGCACGGCTTCAAATTCCCGGATACAGGCATTAATTTCGGAGCGTTTCATCTCTATACACCACCTTTCGTTCTTGTCTGAAAACAGCAAAAGCCGCCATATGCGTGCGGCTTTTGCTGTTTATACGATCAGGATGCCTTTTTGCGGTTACGGAGGAAGTCGGTGTAGACCGCCAGCAGGATGACCACACCTTTGATAATGTACTGCCAGTCAGAGTTGACGCCCATCAGGTTCAGACCGTTGTTCAGGATACCGATGATCAGCACGCCAATCAGCGTACCGCCCAGCTTTCCGGAACCACCGGACATCGACGTACCGCCGACGACGACTGCGGCGATCGCGTCCATTTCAGCGCCGTCACCGGAGGTGCAGGTGCCGGAATAGAGGCGGGAGGCGATGGTGATACCGGCCAGACCGGCCATCAGGCCGCTGAAGCTGAAGACGATGAATTTTACCTTGGCGGTATTGATACCGGAGAACTTGGCAGCGGTATCATTGCCGCCCACGGCATAGATATGACGCCCGATCTTTGTCCGGTTCAGGAACAGTACTGCGACTACAAACACGATAAACATGGTGATGACCGGAGTCGGAACGCCGGCCACGTTGCCTGCGCCGAGGAACTTCCAGGCATCCGTCATGCAGCGGATCGGCTTTCCCTCGGAATACACGTAGGCAATACCTTTTGCGATGTTCATGGATGCCAGCGTGACGATGAAAGGCGGGATCTTGGTCTTGGCGATCACCAGGCCGTTCAGCAGGCCGAAGAGCACGCCGGACAGGACGGCGATCAGGATTCCGACGATCTCGGGCAGGCCGTGCCACACGACCGCTGCCGCACCCAGCACGCCGGACATGGCGATGATGGAACCGACCGACAGATCAATGCCGCCCAGGATGATGACCATGGTCATGCCACAGGCCAGCATCAGGTTGGTGGAACTCTGACGCAGCACGTTGAAGATGTTGTTCTGAGTCAGGAATGTGTTGTGCGTCTTCGGGTAGACGTACAGGAACAGGATCATTGCCGCCAGGGCGATAATGATGCCCAGATTGTCCTTAAAATAGCGCTTTACCTTAAGCATGGTTCTTAGCCTCCTGACGGTTCAGATCCCCGGCTGCGCCGCTGTGCGTTTGATCGGCCTCCAGGGTCGCGAGTTTCATGATGGATTCCTGGCTGACGTCCTCGTAATCGATACAGCCCGTAATGCGGCCGTCATACATGACGTAGACCCGGTCTGCCATATTGATGATCTCCGGAAGTTCCGAGGAAATCATGATGATGGATACGCCTTGTTTGGTCAGTTCGTTCATGATCTCATAGATCTCCGCCTTCGCGCCGACGTCAACGCCGCGGGTCGGTTCATCCAGGATCAGAATTTTCGGCTTCGTGGCCAGCCAGCGCCCGATCATGACTTTCTGCTGATTGCCGCCGGAGAGGTTGGTGACAGCCTGCTCGTGGGAAGGGGTCTTGGTGTGCATCTTTTCGATGAACTCCTGCGTGATCTCCCGCTCCCGTTTGGTGTTGACGACCAGGTTGTTGATAAACTCATGCAGCACTTCGATCGTGGAGTTGAAGCTGACTGACTGTATGTGGTACAGGCCCTCCACCTTCCGGTTTTCGGGCACCAGGGATATTCCGTATTTCATGGCATCCACGGGTGTCTTGATGTTCAGTTTCTCCCCGTTGAGGGTGACGGTTCCTGTGGATCCGCGGGTCAGACCGAAGAGGCACTGCATTGTTTCGCTTCTGCCGGCACCGACCAGTCCCGCAAAACCGACGATTTCTCCTTTTCGGACTTCAAAGGAAACGTCGGACACGCGCTTATGGTGTTTCTTTCCGTCATCGATATGTTCGCATTTCAGAACGACTTCGGTGTTCTTCACATGGTCCCGGGTGTAGTACTGGTCCAGCTCACGCCCGACCATCTGGGCAATCAGCTGGTCCTTCGTGGTCTCAGCAACCACAAAGGTGCCGACATAGGTGCCATCGCGCAACACGGTTACGCGGTCACAGACCTCGTTCAGCTCACTCATCTTGTGGCTGATATAGATGATGCCGACGCCCTGTGCCGCCAGATTGCGCATGATATCGAACAGCTGACTGACCTCACGGTCGGAAATGGAAGAGGTCGGCTCGTCCATGACCAGGATGCGGCAGTTGAAGGAAATCGCCTTGACAATCTCCACCATCTGCTGCTGGGCTATGGAGAGGTCATAGATCTCACTTGCTGCGTTGATGCCCAGGTCAAAGCGGTCCAGCATCTTCTGGGATTCTTTGATCATTGTCCGGTTATCCACACCGAACTTGCCCATCGGCTCCCGGCCGAGGAAGATATTTTCCGCCACGGTCATATGCGGTACCTGCACCAGTTCCTGGTGGATGATGGAGATACCGTTGTCCCGGGCGGCGTTAACGCTGTTGATGTCGACGTGCCGGCCGTCGATCAGTATCTCGCCTGCTTCGGCGATATAAATACCGCCAAGCACCTTGATCAGTGTGGATTTACCGGCGCCGTTCTCACCGAGCAGTGCGTGGATCTCACCGGCTTTCAGCTGGAAATCCACGTTCTGCAGTGCCTTGACGCCGGGGAACTCCTTGGAGATTCCCTTCATTTCGAGCAGGTATTCGCTCACAAAGCCTCACCACCGTTTTACTTTGGATTTCGGCGGGAAAAGCCCGGCCTGTCATCGCCGGATGAAATCCGGAAAAGGGCTTTGCCCCGATGGAACAAAGCCCTTAGGTTCAGTGCCGGGTCTTCCCCTTCAGAAAAGAGGTAGACTCAAAGGACAGCTTCCTACCGGATTACTGCCATCCGCCGTTGTTGTACTCGGCGATGTTGTCGGAGTTGATCATGAAGGTCGCGATCGGATAACGGGCTTCGACGGTCTCGCCGGCCTTTACCTTGTAGTACAGCTCAGCGATGGTCTTGCCGATGGAGATCGGGGACTGAGCACCGGTACCGGTGACTTTGCCCTCGGCGATCATGGCCTTGATTTCGGGGGAGCCGTCAACACCGTAGATCAGAGCCTTGGACTGAGCGGCATCCGCAGCAGCGGCAGCGCCCAGAGCGGTCGGATCGTTTCCACCGAAGATGGCGACAGCGTCCGGATGTGCGGTCAGAGCGTCGGTACCATTCAGGTTGCCCTTCTCCTGGTTGCCCATGCAGTCGATCTGAGCAACTACGTCGAAGCCATGGTCCTTGATGGCATCCAGGAAGCCGTTGGTGCGGTCCACAACGGACTGCATGGTCGGGGAATCCAGAACGATGATGGGGCCGCCGTCCGGGCACTTCTTGACCAGATCCTCACCGCAGACCTTGCCGGCGTTGTAGTTATCGGATCCTGCATAGGTGACCAGGTAGGACATGTCGGCCACTTCGGTGTCGAAACCGAACATCGGGATGCCGGCTTCCTTCAGTTTGTCCAGACCGGCGATGATGCCGTCCTTGTCAACGGGGTTGACAAACATGGCGACAATACCCTGAGAGATCATGTCTTCGATCTGAGCGATCTGCTTTTCATTGCTGTTCTGCGGATCCAGGGAAATCAGTTCATCACCATTCTGTTCGACTACTTCTTTGATGGCGCCCTGCAGCGCGACAAAGAAGGGGTTGGTTCCGTCCATACAGGTGTAACCGATCTTGTCGGCCAGTGCTGCGGCGCAACCCAGGGTCAGGGCAAGAGCCAGGATCATAGCAACCAGTTTCTTCATGAGAAACCCTCCTTTTTTTCCGACAGAACATGACTGCCGGATATGAAATTCACTTGGCGGATCTTCCTCCGCTGTGTTGGTCTCATTCTATCCGTGGGATGAAAAAATGTCAATACCCATGTGACAGGTGACAGAGATTTTGCCTGCGTACATCAATGGATGTTAAGTAACTGAAGAAAGGGTACATTTCCCGTCTCGCGGAACGCGGAGGTCTATACGGATTTCCCTGAGAGAGGGATGCCCGGATATGGCCTCTTTGCAGAAATATATGATTCATCCGCACAAAGTACCTTTTTTCGCCAAAAAGAAGAAATTCTCATATTGTCGGAAAGGGATACAAAAAAAATGTCAGGCTTAAAGCGCACGAAGCGTTAAACCTGACAAACGGAATATGCTCAATGATAAAGTCTGTAATTCAAGAAAAAATTCGTTGGAATTCGACTTTACGGGAAGACACAGAACAGCGGGAGATTTATAAT
>JAGAHV010000142.1:0-2940 GCA_017626895.1 Clostridia bacterium
TCAGGGAAAGCGGTTTTTCTTCTTTCCATCCTTCAAACATGTATCAGGAAGGAACGATAACAAAGACCGATTAAAACTTTGATTCTGACGATGACGATACTTTAGAAGCTTACTATGAAAAACTTTACAATTGGAATCTCCATCACAGGTGGCATCCTGCATCATCTGGAGCAATTCTTGTTGATGTATATTTTCAGCTTGTTGATGACAACGTCGAAATTTTCTGGAATAATGAGGAGGCGGAAACTGCGTGAACTTCCTCCACTTAAACGGCGGAGCCAAAACTGATTGCAACCTGTTCTATTCGGTCATTGCTGCTTTCCTGAAAGATTATGCAAATCACTGGTTCTCATAAAGATCGAACTCTATCCCCAAACGATTGACGCATTATATTTTTCGGTTTTGTCTGAGGTGAACAGGAAAGTAATAAATCCCCGGTTCACCAGAGGCAAAAAAAGTATGCCGAAGGCATACCTGAAGAAGGATATGTTGGCGTAAACGCATATGGAATCTGCTTTTGCCAAAAAACATGCATTGCAGCTGCGTTGAGCTAAGATCTGAGAACAGGGACATCTGTCATGGTCAACCGATGTTTCCGTGACAGGTGTCCATCTGTTTATTCCTCCAGATTCAGAATCGAGTCAAATCCTGTCTGCTCCATGATTTCCTTTACCGCTGTGTTGACCCCTCTGACTCTGACGCCGTTTTTGCTGGATTTCCGCATAATCAGAAAAATCCGAAGGCCTGCGGATGAAATATAATCGAGCATTCTGCAGTCGATCAGGACCTCGGAGATCGGATGCTCTGCTGCGGTTTTCTCATAGAAAGAAAGCAGTCCGGGAGCGGTTAAGGTGTCCAGTCTTCCCTGAAGCTGAATAGTCATCGTCTCACCGGCGATTTCTGCTTTCATGCTGAACGATTCTCCGGCAGTTCCTGTCGTGTCCAGCTGTTTTCCGGCAATCGGCGTAATCTTCCAGTAGGCATACTGCATCATGGCATTCCGGATGGTTTCTGCCTTTTCCGCTGTCGTACGTTTCAGAATCTCCAGTTCCGGTGCATGCTGTCCGACGATCACCCTCTCTGCCCGCAGACCATGCGATGCCAGGAAACGCATCGCATTTTCAATGCCTTCCTTTGCATTCATGGGATTCACGATCAGTGTTCTTGTATTAATGGACACATCGGATTTGTTCTGGACCCGATTCTTGCCTTTCTGCACGACCTCCATAAAACGGTCACCATAGAAAGCCCGGGCTGTCAGCATATACTGAATGGTTGTTTCCGGGTCTGCGGTTATCCAGCATCCTCCGTGGCTGAGCAGAATCTGCCGGATATTGTCACAAAGCTGACCGGCCTCTGAATCGGTAAAGTACATCAGCAGCCCTTCGGTGGTAATGCAGACATCACCGGGAATCTCGTCAAATACCGCTTTCAGTGACGGATAATTGGTCGCATCGACGCCCTCGAAACGGACAAGGGACTGTCGGTCCCTGTCAATGAGTGATGTGATTGCCGGTCCGGCCTGGGCAATCGCTGCCGGAAGATCAAGGCCGACAAAGCGAAGGCCTTTTCCGGCAAATTCAATCGCCCGGGGTGTATAACCGCAGGGAAGATCCACCGCCGTACCGCAACCGGACTGCATCGCAAGGGCGCCCATGGTGCGAAAGCGTGTTTCAAGAACAATCGTGTTGTTCAGCAGTTCTTCCGGATCATATTCCGCCAGCTCTTTTTCCTGCTGCAGACCAATTAACTGCGCGATTTTTGCCGCATCCTCATTCCCGGCATAGGCCATCTGAAACAGCGTCATCTTGGCCGTGTTGAAAACAGGATTTGTTCTCTCGAGTAAATTCAGGTCCATAGGTATTCTCCTTTTGGGATTTTTAAGGTATCGTGTTAACCGATTATCAAAACGTCTGGCAGAGGGCTTCAGCATTCCCTGCCGGTTTCTGCCTCAAAACGTTCAATAAACATCCTGAGAAAGCGGTGACGCTCCTCCGCCAGTGCCTTTCCGGTTTCCGTGTTCATCTCCTCCCGGAGGAGCAGGAGCTTTTCATAAAAATGCCGGGCAGAGTCCTGAAGGGATCTCCCATGTTCCCCGCCGTAAGCAAATGTCCGGGCAATCCCCACAGCCCCCATGGCATCCAGCCGGTCCGCATCCTGGACAATCTTTCCCTCCGGAGTTTCCGGCCGGCGGCCCCGGTTATGGCTGAAGGAGACGCCGTTTATGACACGGCAGATTTCCTCAATCCGCTGTTCCTCCATTCCCTGTGCACGAAGGAAGGCGCGGCAATTGGCATTATCCCGGGTGTCAAAGAGCTTTGGATCATCGGCATCGTGCAGAAGGGCGGCCAGAGCAACCACTTCGCGGTCACAATCCGGCTCCCGGTCTGCAATGGTCATCGCCATCCGGTAAACCCGCATGGAATGGGACAGATCATGACTTCCCGCCTGTTCCTCAAAGAGTTTCCGGATATACGCAATGGCCGCATGCTGGAGAGTATTCATCGTTTCATTCCTCCGGCTGCCTGATTCCGGGAGGCACGAAACCTTGCACTGAGACTGGTCAGGGCCATGCACAGTGCGCACAGGAAAATACCGGCTTACAGTCCGAAAGCAGACTCAAGTCCGCCAATCACCGGGGCCGAAATTCCCTGCCCCAGGTAAAGCGCCAGCAGCATGGAGGTGGTGACCATGAGGGTATCCTCCCGGTGTCCTCTGCACCCGATACTGAGCATGCAGGGCAGCAGCGCACCTGCCAGCAGACCGGCAGCCAGAAGGGAAAGACGCAGGGCAAGACCGTTCATGGTCACAAGGCCCAGAGCCAGTACGATGCCCGCACCAATTCCGCCGCTGAGCACATACCGCTCCGTCCGAATGGGAAGAAACGGGACCAGCAGTCTGGAAAGCATAATTCCGGCGAACAGGAAGGACTGCGCCGGA
>JAGAHV010000143.1:0-2157 GCA_017626895.1 Clostridia bacterium
AACAATGCTTTCGTTCCTTTCCTGACCACCGGTTTTGAGGCCGGCATGTTAGGCTATGCGCTGTTTACACTGCTGTATGGAAGCGAACGAACCGCAGAGTTTGCCCGGATTGATCTGGGGCAGGTTCTGTTTGTGTTTACACTGTATAAGATTCTGCTGACTGTCAATGAGAATGAGAAAGCGGATCCCGGGAAACTGGTTCATGACATGATCACATCGCCGATTATCTGGGCGATTTTGGTCGGTGTCCTGCTGGGAGCAACGGGAATTTACCGCTGCCTTCAGCCCTCCGGGTTCAGCGCACTGCTTGATACCTGCACGAGTTTCATCTCCGCTCCGGTGAGTACCCTGATTCTGCTCTCCATCGGATATGACCTGGTCCTGACCGATATTCCGTGGCGGACAACCGGTGCTGTACTCGGTCTGCGGCTGCTGATCATGGCTGTTCTTGGAAGCCTTTTCCTGCTTGTGCTCCGTCTGCTGTGGCCCGACGTCCGTCTGAACAGCGCGGTATACCTGATGTTCATGCTGCCGCCGCCGTTTGTTTTGCCGGTATTTGCGAAAAACAACGAGCAGCAGGTGTTCATTGCCTCCGTTCTCTCCCTGTCCACACTTGTTTCCATACTCGGATTTATCATCCTGGCTGTCACAGGTCTGTAAGCTCCGGCGGCCGGGAACATTCCTGAAAGGAAGTTGGCCCGACGAGCACCCAAAAAAAGCAATGATGCCGACAGACCGCGATCCTGTGAAGGAGGAAAACACATGAAGATTGAGAAAATGAGAATCTGCCATCTGTCGCAGCCCCTCGGCTATCAGATCAGCCGTCCGGTTTTTTCATGGGTTGTTTCAGAGGCGACAGGCAAAAAGCAGCACAACGCCCGCCTGAAAGTCAGCTCAGATGAGCAGATGAGGGACCTTCTTTATGATTCCGGCGAATCTGAGACACTGTCTTCTCTGGCCACATGCGTGGATATTCCGCTTAAGCCCCGTACCCGGTATTACTGGCAGGTTGAGGTCACTGCGGATGACGGGGAACACGGCTGTTCCGAAATTGCCTGGTTTGAAACCGCAAAGCGGGATGAACCCTGGAGGGGGAAATGGATTCAGGCGCCGTTTGAGGAAATCCCGGTGTTTTCGCGAAACTTCCGGACAGACCGTCCGGTTAAACAGGCACGCCTGTATATCTGCGGACTCGGCCTGTATGAATCCTCGCTGAACGGCCAGCCGATATCCGATGAATTCTTTGCTCCCGGATACGACAGTTATCAGTATCAGATTCAGTATCAGACCTATGATGTGAAGGACATGCTGCGCACGGGGGAGAATGAACTGCATGTTCTGCTCGGCAAAGGATGGTATATGGGCCGGTATGGCTTTGGCGAACATGCAGACCATCTGTACGGCTTGAAGATGAAACTGCTGTGTGAGCTCCGCATTGACTATGCTGACGGATCACATGACATCATCATCTCCGATGAACAGTGGACCTGCCGTCCCATTCCGGGGTTCGATGGCAATTTCTATGACGGGGAAGTCTATGATGCGCGCCAGCTCGCGGGCGGGGAAAGCGTTCCCGCTGTTCCCGCAGAGGCTCCCGGGGGCAAACTGATCGAGCGGATCGGGGTTCCGGTCAAGAGCTTAAAAACCTTCTCCGACTATGAACTGCTTCATACGCCGGCTGGTGAACTGGTTCTCGACTTCAAGCAGAACATGGCAGGATTTGCCGTCTTTACCTGTACGCTGCCGGAAGGGGCAAAAGTCCGGCTGCAGTACGGCGAACTCCTCCAGAATGACTGCTTTTACCGGGATAATCTTCGCACCGCCCTGGCCGAATACACGTATATTTCAAACGGAACACCCGAGGAGGTCAGACCGCATTTTACCTTTTTCGGTTTCCGGTATGTGAAGGTTGAGGGAATGACCGAGGCACAGATTCTCGCCTCTTCCTTCAGGGCAGAAGCGCTCTGGTCTGCGCTTGAATCCACCGGCCGGCTCTGTACCTCTGATGACCGGATCAATCGCCTGATTCAGAACGCGCTCTGGAGCCAGAGAGGAAATTTTATTGACATTCCCACCGACTGTCCGCAGCGGGATGAACGCATGGGGTGGACAGGGGATGCGCAGGTGTTTTCCGAAACCGCTTCCTACAACATGTAT
>JAGAHV010000012.1:0-37860 GCA_017626895.1 Clostridia bacterium
TCATAACTATGTTTGGTAAAAAAGAAAGAAAATTGGAGAAAAACCGTGACATTACAGCAGATGAACTATGTAATCACTATATCAGAGACCGGGTCGTTTAACCGGGCCGCAGAAAAGCTGTATATTGCGCAGCCTTCACTCAGCAGTGCGGTGCACGAGCTTGAGAAAGAGCTGGGTGTGATTCTGTTTAACCGAGGTGGGAAAGGGGCGACGCTGACAGCGGATGGCGCCAGCTTTTTGCCTTATGCCAGATCGGTGATGACCCAGTATCAGAATCTTCTTGAGGCTTACGGGAAGCAGGGACTGCACCGGCAGAAATTTGCCGTTTCGACACAGCACTATTCCTTTGCCGTGAAGGCGTTTGTGGATCTGACCCGTTCCTATGATGTGGCGGAGTACGAGTTCGCGATCCGTGAAACCCGAACAAAGCAGGTCATCGATGATGTGATTTCCTCCCGCAGTGAAATCGGCATTCTGTATCTGGGCGATTTTAACCGGAAGGTCCTGACCAAGATGATCAATGGAAACGGGCTGGAGTTTCATCATCTGATTGACTGCAATGCGTACGTCTATCTGTGGAAAGGTCATCCGCTGGCAGAACGTGAGGCGATCGCTTTTGAGGACCTGGCCCCTTATCCCTGTCTGTCGTTTGAACAGGGAGAGGAGAGCAACTTTTATCTGGCAGAGGAAATCCTGGCGACCAATGACTATCCTAGAATCATCAAGTGCTGTGACAGGGCAACGATGCTCAACCTGATGGTCGGCCTGAACGGATATACCCTCTGTTCAGGGATTATCTGTGAGGAGCTGAACGGGAGTGATTATATAGCGGTGCCGTATCAGGCGGATGAAGAGAATCCGAACAGCCTGATGGAAATCGGATATATTACGAAAAAGAACAGTATTTTGAGCCGGATGTGTGAGCAATATATTGAGGAGCTCAAGCGATATCTGAAAGTGTGAAGGACATGGTTAAGTGTCCGCAGACGTAGTTTTCAGAAAGAAACAGCCGTTTCCGTTGTTCCGGAAACGGCTGTTTTATTACAGGGATTTAACGGAAATCAGGAACGAGAATTCATAAGTCTCATCGGATGAGAAGGTGTATTCAGGGGCCGTTTCCGGACCGCAGGAACCGGTGCCGATTCCCTGCTGGAAGGCCTGAATGGTGACGTAGGTGCCGGTGCGGTTTTCCTCCTCACGGTGAGTCATCTCCGTGAGCGCTAAATCCGTATACGGCTTGATGCCCAGTTCAAACGGCTTTTCAATCGCGGTGAACTGCACGCGGACGGAGCCGTTGTCAACAGCAGCCCGGTCACAGTCGCAGCGGTTTCCGCTCTCCTGCGGACGGATGTTGGGTTCGGTCATGTCACGGACGTGGCAGTCAACTTCGCGGATCGGGAACTGATCTTTCATGTCGCAGTAGGATTCACCGCAGCGGCCGGAATAGACCACATGATCAAAGGCTTCGCTGAGGGAGAAGCACTTGCCGAAACGGGGAACGATGCCGCCGCCGGAAAGTTTGCTCAGGCGGCTGGTGACCAGAATGCCATCCGGCGTTCCCTGATAGGTGTCTACAACCGTAAAGCGTGCACGGCGGTTGCTGACTTTTGTGGTGACGCGGACACCGTTCTCAATCTCCTCCACGGAACGAATGCGTTCTTTCTGGGAATAATAGGGTTTCATGGTGTTCTGGAATTTCAGGTTGGAATCATTATCAGTGGCTGCACGGAAGAGAATGGTGTACGGATTCGTTTCGCTGAGCACCTGTCCATCCGGCAGCTTCAGCCGTACATGACCATCCTGGATGGCAAAGAAGTCCGGCAGGGGACAGGTGGCCGGAAGTGTCGGAAATTCCCGGCTGAGGATAATCTGTTCCTCGGAGACGGCGCGGCTGGTAACATTGTCAATGACGGTGACAATGACGCTGCACATGCCGTTGACCGGCTTTCCAGTATCAACCTGCAGGGCCATTTTGGACAGCGGTGCCAGGCCGATGTGGAGGTCCTGTACCGTTCCGTCATTCCAGGCGAAATGCAGGGTATAACGGCTGGCATTTGAGAAGGCAGTCGTATTGAAGAACTCGAACGTGTTGCCGGAAATGAGGGAGATGCGGATGGGCCGGTAAACGAACCGGATGATGCGTGCACCGGTAGAGGGCGTGCGGTCGGGATAGAACAGGCCGTCCACGCAGAAGTTTCCGTCATGCTCCCATTCACCGTGATCTCCGCCGTAGGTGTAATGGCCGTCCGCGTGGAGAACAGCATGGTCAAGCATCTCCCAGACGCAGCCGCCCATCAGATTTTTGTAGTAATAGATCTCTTTCCAGTAGGCCTCAACGTTTCCGGGACCGACACCCATGGCATGGGCATATTCGCAGAGAAAGTAGGGACGGTCATTGAGACGCTTCTGGTTGCGGCGATGCTCACCGACCTCGTGAACCATCGCGGGGGTCGGATACATTTCGCTGCCAACGTCATAGGCCTCGCGGCTACTGTGGATGGCACTCTCATAGTGAACGGGCAGGGAGGAATGCGCTTTCAGGTAGTCATACATGGCATCCGTGTTGGCGTAGCCGCCTGCCTCATTGCCAAGGGACCACATGATGACAGAGGTGTTGGAATGGAGCTTGTCACGGTGATAAAGACGCTGAATGCGCTCCAGATAACGGGGCTGCCATTTCTTGTCATGGCTGATGGAATTATAACTGGGCGGCAGCTGATGGGCAAAGGTGCCGTGTGTTTCCAGATCGTTTTCATCGACGATATAGATGCCCAGTTCATCCGCCAGTTCAAGAAGGAGCGGATCCGGCGGGTAGTGGGAGGTCCGGATGGTGTCAATATTGTATTCCTTGCACAGCTTCAGGTCTTTTTCGATGTCTCCGGGAGTCAGCGTATAGCCGTTTTTCGGATGGGTATCGTGATGGTTGACGCCCTTGAACTTGATCGGGCTGCCGTTGACAAGGAAAACATCTCCCTTAATTTCAACACGGCGGAATCCGATGCGCTCGTGAATGCAGCAGGAAGGCGTTTCAAAATACAGGTCATAGAGAACCGGATTCTCGGCACTCCACTCCGTGACCTCGAGCCCGTCAAAGGTAATCTCGGCATGACGAACGCCGGAGGTGATGGCGGTCTGACGATGGAGTCCGTGTCCCTCCAGCGTAAAGGTGATGCTGGTGGAACTGATGGCATCCGCGCTCAGGTCAAGGGCATACGCCGTTCCGTCATAGCGGGTGACGGCATTGATTTCAATCAGGTCCGTCGGTTCGCTGATGCGAAGCAGGACATCCCGGAAAATACCGTTGTTGCGGAACATGTCCTGGTCCTCCAGATACGTGCCGGTGCACCATCTGTGAACGACGACCAGAAGTTCGTTGGAACCGGCAGTCAGCTTTCCGGTGAGGTCAAACTCGGCCGTGTTGTGAGAACCCTCCGAGTAGCCGATGAACTGACCGTTCAGATAGACATCCATACAGCTGGCGACACCCAGGAAGGAAAGCACATAATGCTTTTTCGGTTCCGTGATGGTGATGATCCGCTGATAGATTCCGACGGAATTGTATTCCTCGCCCGGATCTTTGAGCCGGGGCATGATTCCCTGATCCTTTCCGATCCAGGAAAAGACGCGTCCGACTTTTTCCGTGGTGGGGATGACCGGCGGATTATACGGAAACTGATAGCGGAGGTTGACGTAAAAGGGATGATCATAACCTCTGAACTGCCAGCAGGAGGGGACATCGATTTTTTTGAACGGAAGTTTTTCTGTATGGATTTCCTCGGGAAGATCGGCCGGATTGGCGTAGAATGCGAAATTCCAGTAGCCGTTCAGGCAAAGTACTTTTTCAGAACGATAACGCTTTTCAAGAAGGGGGACGGCATCCGCCTCCGCACGGCTGGGATAGGGGATGAAGTAGGAACGGGGCTCCATTTTATTAACGGAAATGACGTCAAAATCATGGTAGTTTGTCTGATTGAATTCGTATTTCATCAAGGATCTCCTTTCGTGATTTATCGCTCACAGATCCGTATTCCTGTCCGGGAAAGCGGACCGTGCGGTATTTGCTTTATGTCGGCATCATAACATATTTTGAGGAGTTAGACAACGCTGTCTCCTCTGCAGGCCTCAATTTTGGCCATTTGGCAGAGCTGCTTTGTCTGAGGCCTGCATTTGACTTAACTGTCGCTGCGCGACAGGCCCATTCTTTTGCAGTGCTTGCCGGATTGGAAAAAGTGACGTATACTTGTGGCCGAAATAACTGAGAAAAGTGAGGAAAACGGAAATGGCAAGAGTACTGACACTGGATGAGGTAACCGCCTCAACGAAACCCATCATGGCAGAATGGATTGGATTTAAGGGAATCGAATTTGTAAAAGTGACTGTGGATCAGGAAAAGGCCCCGGGCATCGTCACCTTTGACGGGTTTACCAAGGCGAGAACGGAGGATGTCTATGGGAATCAGTGGCGCTGCTGGGATGAGCAGCCGAATGAGGAGGAACTGAAAAAAGAAGGGAAACTGCCGCTGAAGCCGGTTGAGGGAGATGACTGAACGAAAGCAAACGGCGTGACCGGAGTCACGCCGCTGGAGGTGAAAACATGGCGTTTTCAAGTGGCTTTATGATTTCAGACAATGCACAGCAGATGGGCCATTGCCGGTGCACTGCCCGGAAAGAAACGAGCGTTAACGGGTAATCACATCAACAGGGACGTTGAAGATTTTTGCCACCTTGAGGATGGTATTGATATGGCGTCCGCTGGCGGCTGCCATATGATGCGTCGGACCGGCTTCGCTCCATTTGTTGCAGAATTCCCGGGCACCGCAGGTAAAGCGGGTGCGCATGTTGGTATCGCCGAAGGTGAAAATGGGGCCTTCCTCATTGATGCCCTCCGCGACGACAAACTTGAAATGGCCATCCCGGTCCTGGGTGATGCCGAGATAGGTGACAGGTCCCAGATGCGGATAGAACTGGGTCAGATAGCCGCCGCCGGTCTTTCCGTGGAAGACGGGGACGATTTTCATGGTCGGCTTTTTGGCTGAAATGTCGGCATCGCCGGAACCGGAGTGTCCGATAATGCAGATGTCCTCGTTGAAATCAATGGAGTACATCTCGGAGAGCTGTCCCATGCCGGAGATGGTCTTGAGAATGCTCATGGCCATGCTCACCTTGATGTCTCCCTCGACCGCGCAGGCGATGCCCTGCTTGATCAGCATGGAGAAGGCGGGAATCAGCATGGAATCCAGGACGCCGGCCTTTCCCTGGGCGAATCCGTCATAATGGGAGGCGATGAAGCCGATCTTCTCATCCTTGACCCACTTTTCAAAGGCGACAACGTATCTGGCCATGTCCCAGACCTTTTCGATGGTTCCGCCGCCCTCAATATCAAAGGTATCCAGAATCTCCTGAGCTTTCTCGCGAATGGCATTTTCATCGGTGACCGGATCGGCGATGGCCCACATCTTTTCCCAGTCGAACTGCTTGGTATACAGCCACATACGGTGATACAGATTGGTTTCATCAATGTACAGATCCATCATGCCGGGATAGGGACGGCCGATCTGGGCCAGATTGGTATCGCGGAAACGCCGGCGTACCTGGGCCGCCTTGCACCAGTCCAGAATTTCAGCCTCAACCTCCGGATCGCCGCCCTCGACAACGCCGGTGATGACCGCATGGCGCTTGCCGGCACGCTCAAGGTCAGCGACCATTTCGCCGACGGCACCGCAGGCGTAAAGGGTTCCCAGCCATGTGGGGGTGTCTGTATTGGCGTAATCCGGGGCTCTCATTTTCTGGACATTGACTAGGACGACCGGAACATCCAGGTCCCGGACGGCAGGCAGCATATTGTAGGAGGTGGCATAGGTCAGAAGCTGGAGGATGACCAGGTCGACGTCCGCGGCACGGAATTTGTCCCCGGCTTCCATGGCTTTTTCCTTGGTGGTCACAATGCCGCCGTCAATGATCTCGACGGTGTCCGGGATCAGCTTTTTGAATTCTGCGTACTGTCCTTCAAATTCCGGAACAAGGGATGGAAACTGAGGAAGATAGGCTCCCAGGGCGATCGAGAAAACACCGACTCTTGCTTTTGTTTCGACTAACATTTAACTGGTCCTCCTTATTTGCCTTAGATTGGTTTTTCAGCACCGTCGCCTGATGCGCATATGTGACATACTGCCGCTGTGCGGCAGGCCGGTTCCTTAAGAGCCGTTATCTGGTCTTTCGGCACTGGTGCCTTTCAGGTGCACATGTCTGACATACTGCCGCTGTACGGCAGGCCGGTTCCTTAAGAGATATAACCTGTTCTTTCGGCACCGGCGTCTTTCAGGTATACATATCTGACATACTGCCGCTGTGCGGCAGGCCCTTTTCCGGATCAGCGGATTCCTGTGCTGTTTTCCAGAGAAATACGAATGTAATCCAATTATACAGCCACGACAGAGGTATTTCAATCTTCATTTGACAGGAACGGGCATAAGTCAGAGGGCAAAAACCGAAAAAACCGAAAGAGAGGGACAGAAGAAAACGGAAAATCCGGCAGGGACTGCCGGATTTTTTTGTTTTGGCGGAAAAGCAGCAGTCCGGCGGGGAAGAGAGCCGGGCGGAAAGAAAAATTTTTTGCCGCAACCGGAGCAAGAAGCTCACACTCAATATACTTTCGGATTTCCCTCAAATGGTCTCTGGCCTGGCGGGTGATCCGAATTCTATATTCGTTCATTTACCCCTCCAGCCCAGCTTCCAATTCCCCGAAAACCTCGTCCATATCAAAAGAATCATCCGCTTTTGCCTGTGCAAGTCCGGTCGCCATCATCTGATTAAACTCCGCAGTATTCATCTCATCATAGGCAGGGATATTGGCAGGAATATTGGACTCCAGAATTGTGAGAGAAAATGGAATACCACCATGAATAATGATTTGGCGATAAAAGGCATCGATAGCGACGGAGCGAGGAAGCCCAAGCCTGGAAAGTATCGCTTCCGCCTGGGTTTTGACATTCAGATCGATCCTCGCATTCACATTTGCTGTTTTGATTGCTGCCATGTTGAGCACCTCCTTGTTATCTCCTATTATACGCGATGTGCTTCACATTGCAACACAACAGCGTACTCCATCCATAGGATTGACCAGGATTTTCCGGCTCAAAATGTTTCCTCGAAAAGAAGAAAAAAGAAAAAACAGGAGCACACACAAAATGTGTGTACTCAAGAATAAGAATATCTCCGAAATTTGTGAATTATCACCAATATTTGATGAAAATAGCATGATTTTCTGGCTTTATAGTAGAAAGAGATTTGTGATGTAAACCCGAAAAATAATCAAAAACACTGGTAAATTTTATTTGAGCATGCTATAATCCAAACAGGACATTAGGAGGAAGCGTTGTTTTGGGAAGGTGGTGAACTGAATGAGGGAGCAGGATAAGTTTCGAGGTTGTCTGATTGGCGGCGCAGCCGGAGATGCTCTGGGATATGCCGTTGAAAATCTGAGTGAAGAGCAGATTGTCAGAAAGTATGGAGCAAAAGGTATTCTGGGCTATGATCTGTCTTTTGGATCGGGGCGTATCTCGGATGATACACAGCTGACCCTCTTCACGGCTACCGGTCTGCTGGGCGGAACAACCCGTGGGTTGAGACGCGGAATTCAGGCGTCCTATACCAGTTATATCAACGACAGCTATAAGGACTGGCTGCGAACACAGACAGAGCCCTATCCGCTGAAAAAGGCGCATCACTATTCCTGGCTGGTGAATCTGCCCGGGATGTTTGTACGCAGAACACCGGAGGTCGCATGTATCAGCGCACTGCGTACGGGCGGAGGCGGAACGACGAAGAATGCGATCAATCAAAGCGCTGGCTGCAGCGGCTTTGTCCGGGTGGCGCCTGTCGGACTGTACTTTTGCGACCGGATGCAGTGGATTGAAAAAGAAGTGGACCGGCTGGGGGCAGAGGTAGCCGCGCTGACGAACGGACATGTTCTTGGCTGGCTGCCTGCCGCGGCGTATACCCATATTATCCGGAAGATCGCCCAGGATGGTTTCGCAGCCGAGGAGGCCTGTCAGGATGTGCTGATGAAGATCGGCCGGTATTTCCCGGACAATGACGATCTTCCGGAGCTTACCGAAAAGCTGGAACAGGCCATGGATTTTGCCGGAAAACCGGGGTATGATCTGGCGGCCATTCATCGCCTGGGTGAGGGAAAGAGAGCACATGAGGTTCTGGGAATTGCCGTATACTGCGCCCTGCGGTATTCAGGTGATTTTGACCGTGCACTCATTGTTGCTGCGAATCATGGCGGGAAAAGCGATTCAGCCGGAAGTGTGACCGGAAGCATCCTGGGCGCAGCGCTTGGATACAGGAATCTTCCTCAGAAATATACACAGAAAATCGAACTGCAGGATATCATCCTGGAGGTGGCGGATGATCTGTGGAAGGACTGCCCACTGGACTCTTCCGTTCCGCTTGATCCGGTCTGGGAAGAGAAGTATGTGAAAATGACCTATGACGAATAAAAATACGGACTTTGCCGGGGACGGCAAAGTCCGTATTTGTTGTGGCTGTTCAGGCACAGGCCGGGGATATCAGAAAGCAGGAACAGGACTCGCTTCCGGTGAAGCGTCGGGAACGGGCGTCTCCGCCGGGGCTGCTTCCTGAGAGAGGGGTTCGGCGGATACCGGCTCCGAAACAACCGGTGTATCTGCCGGCACAGTCTGTGTGTATTCCTCGCCGGAGGAGATGTCCTGCTGCTGTTCCTGAACCGGGGTTACCAGCGGCAGCGGGGTGATAATCGGCTGAGGTTCCTGTGTATAAGCCGGCACCGCCGTAACGGTTTGCTGTGTTTCAGACGGATTGTACTGAGGAACCGGCGTTTCAAAGAGGATGATCGGAACATCCGTTGGATACACATATCCGTTTTCCGAACCGGCCGCTTCCGTCTGATTTTCAGGCGCAGCGCTCTGCGGGACCGGAGTGATTTCCGGCACCGGGGTCATTTCCTGGTAAAAATATTCTGTCGGGGCAGGGGTTACGTAGATAACCACGGCATCCGTCGCCGCCGGGATTTCGTTTTGAACCGGCACATCCGTTGTCTGCAGGGGTTCGCTCGTTGCGGCGGGAGGTCCCGGCGGGACAACGGGCGGCTTTTTATTATCCATGTACCAGTAGACGAGGGCGGCAGCCAGCAGGAGAACGGCGGCGATGGAAAGGAGGATTGGGACAACGGGAGAGGACTTCTTCTTTTTCAGAACCGGTTTGGAAAGCAGATACCGGCTGCATACCCGGTTGATGCTTTCATTAAAATATTCCGTTGTCGAGGTGAGACCGTTCTGATAGCGGACGGCATCAATATCCTCAGGAAGGTATTCCGGAAAGGTAAAATCCTTCAGCATGATGGGGATGATGTTTTTCCCGAGACGCAGTGCCTCGGCGATCTCCGCCCGTACCCAGTCATCCGGCGCAGCGCACCGGTCAAGGGCATGCGGGGAGAGGATCAGAACGAAATCCGTGCAGGAACGGATGGAGTGGAGAAGGGCTTCGTTAAAACTGCCGGAACGCAGGACGGCAAGATCGTAAAAAACCCGGTAGCCGCGTTCCTTGAGCGCTTTGTAAAAATACATGGCGGTCATGTCGCCGCCATCCCGGCGATAACTGATAAAGACATCACATGACGGCTGTGCCTGCTGTGTATGCGCTCTTCTTTTCTTCGATTGACTCATGAGATATCCTTTCTTCAAACGGCCGGTGCCCGGGAGACCCGGCCCTGGCCGAATGGGATTGTGAATGGAAAAGCCAGTCTGTACTGAGCAAGTGTTTCTTTCAGGCCGTTATTATAACAAAACGGCGGGAAGTGTACAAGCGGACCCGCCTATTGCCGCAGACAGGAAAGTTTTTTTGATCCCACTGTCCAAAAGTGAAAGTTGAAAATCCTTTGTTTTTTGTGGATTCTCCGTTCCTGCCCTTGCGGGAATCGATGTTTTTTCGTATAATGCACAGTACATAGTGAGCTTTCGAACGAGATATGGAAAAGCGAAATTTTGTGTGCAGGGATACATTAACGATAATGTTTCCCTGCGCCGGCAAAGAAATCAGATGGAGGAGAAACGAGATGGATCAGGAAGCAAAACGAATCATTGAAGCAGGAAACGGCATTCTGGGAATCGAATTTGGTTCGACGCGAATCAAGGCGGTTCTGATTGATGAAAAGCATGAGCCGATCGCGGGCGGCAGCCACGCCTGGGAAAACCGGCTTGAGAACGGCATCTGGACCTATCATCTCAGTGATGTCTGGGAGGGCATTCAGGATGCCTATGCCGATCTGGTCAGGGATGTACGCGAAAAATATGGCGTGACACTCAAAAAGGTGGCCGGCATCGGTATTTCTGCCATGATGCATGGCTATCTGCCCTTTGACGCGGAGGGCAACCAGCTGGCGGAATTCAGGACCTGGCGCAATGCGATTACCGGTCCTGCGGCTGAAAAACTGACGGAGGCATTTGCGTTCAATGTACCCCAGCGGTGGACGATTGCGCACCTGTATCAGGCCATTCTCAACGGCGAGGCGCATGTGGGGCAGATCGATTACCTGACCACCCTGGCCGGCTATGTCCACTGGAAGCTCACCGGCCGCCGGGTAGTGGGTACCGGCGAGGGCTCCGGCATTTTCCCGCTGAAAGATGATACGGGCACCTATGATCCCGCACGCGTGGCGCAGTTTGACCAGCTCATTAAACCCTGTGGTTTTAAGTGGAAGCTGACGGATATCCTGCCTGAGGTCATCCCGGCCGGCGCGGATGCCGGCTGCCTGACGGAGGAGGGCGCCCGCCTGCTGGATCCCACCGGCGAGCTTGAAGCAGGGGCAAAGATGGCGCCGCCGGAGGGCGATGCGGGAACCGGAATGGTTGCCACCAACAGCATTACGCCCGGAACGGGCAATATCAGTGCAGGCACCTCCGTCTTTGCCATGATCGTCCTTGACCATGAACTTTCCAGGGTGCATGTGGAGATTGACAACGTGGCGACGCCGGACGGGAAGCCGGTGGCGATGGTTCACTGCAACAACTGCACCAGCGATATCAATGCCTATGCGGAGATGCTGAGCGGCTTTGCCGCGGCAGCCGGCGCAAAGGTCAGCATGAATCAGGTGTATGAGGCCATCTTCGGCGCGGCGCTTCAGGGCGAGGCGGACTGCGGCGGCGTCATTAACGTCAATTATTTCTCCGGCGAGACGATTACCGGCCTTGATGAGGGACGGCCGATGCTGGTCCGTCTTCCGGATGCCCGGTTCACCTTTGCCAATATGGCAAGATCTCTACTGTATGGTGCCGTGGCGACGCTCAAGATGGGCATGGATATCCTGACGGAAGAGGAGAAGGTCCGGATTGTCTCTCTGCTGGGTCACGGCGGCTTCTTTAAGACGGGAACCAGCGGCCAGCAGCTGATGGCTGCGGCTCTCAATACGCCGGTGTCCGTGATGAAGACGGCCGGCGAGGGCGGACCATGGGGCATGGCGGTTCTGACGGCCTATGCGGTTCGCCGGGAAAAGGGCGAAACGCTGGGGGATTACCTCAAAAACCGTGTGTTTGCGGGTGCCGAGGGCAGCACGATTGAACCGAAAGCGGAGGATGTTGCCGGATTCAATGCGTATATTCGTCAGTTCAAAGCGGTTCTGCCGGCAGAAAAGGCGGCCGTATCCGGACTGACGGAGAACAAATAAGAACGGAAAGGGAATCTGAAATGCTGAAAGAACTGAAACGGGCCGTCTATGAGGCCAATATGCTTCTGCCGAAAATGCATCTGGTGACGTTCACCTGGGGCAATGTTTCCGGAATCGACCGGCAGAAAGGGTACGTTGTGATCAAGCCCTCCGGCGTGGAATATGAAAATCTGAAGCCGAAGGACATGGTGGTTCTGGATCTGGAGGGACATGTTGTGGAGGGCAAATACAACCCTTCCACGGATACCAAGACCCATCTGCATCTGTACAAGGCCTTCCCCGAGATTGGCGGCATTGTTCATACGCACAGCCCGTACGCGGTTGGCTGGGGCCAGGCCGGCCGGGATATTCCCTGCTTCGGCACGACGCATGCGGATTATTTTTACGGTCCCGTTCCCTGCGCCAGGTCGCTGACCAAGGAAGAGATTGAGGCGGACTATGAGCTCAATACCGGCGTGGTGATTGAGGAGACGTTCCGCGAGAGAAATCTGGATCCGGTCTTTGTACCTGCGGTGATCTGCCGGAATCACGGACCGTTTACCTGGGGCAAGGATCCGGCACAGGCCGTGTATCACGCGGGTGTTCTGGAGGAGGTCGCCAAGATGGCGCTGTTTACCATCTCCATTGATCCCGCGACGCAGCCGGCGCCGCAGCACATTCAGGACAAACACTTCATGCGCAAGCATGGACCGAATGCGTACTACGGACAGGGAAAATAAGATACCGGAGGGTTCCGGGAGATAAGTAAAAGAACTGAGCAATGCTCAGTTCTTTTTTGGTTTATCCGCTCAGAGCTCCCGGAAAGGCCGCTTTTTGGGCGGGGACATCAGGTTCAGTTTCCGCATGCGTCTGCGCCGGCGGCGGATCCAGGCGCGAATCAGGAAAATGAACACCAGGAGGATGAAAGCAGGCGGAATAATCAGGTCCATGGAAAGACGCGGGAAGGGATTTTCATCTGCCAGCGTGTACGCCTCGATCTGTTCCAGGGTCGGGGGCGCGTCTTCCCTGGCGGCAACAGATCTGGTGGCCACCAGATCATACGTGGCGGTGCCTTTGTTCTCCGAGTAGAAGGTCAGGACGCCCATGGTGTCGCCGATGGAAATGGGCGCGCGGAAATCCCGGGTCCAGGTAACGGAGGAGATCTGTGAAAAGTTTTCCCGCAGGGAGTCGATCATGGCTTTCCGGCCGATGATTTTCATATCCCGGGTTTCATCCGTTGCGCGAATGCCCAGAGTCAGGTTGCCGTGCTGGGGGTCATCCAGATCGAAACCGGCGATCTCGATGACGCGCGGATCATCCGCATAAAGTGCTTCCGGCGTAATGCTTTGAATCTGTGTAAAGCCATATTCAAACAGTTTTTTGGTATCGGTCCAGCGGCCGACACGGGAACTGTAAAAAACGACGGAAATGAGGTTGATGCCGTTTCGTTCAGCGGCACCGACATAACAGTAGCCGGCGCGGTTGGTAAAGCCGGTTTTCACACCGATACAGTCTCTGTAATAATAGTCGCTCTCCGGATTCAGAATGGCGGTCTGGCCCACCAGCTGACGGGCCGGGTGCTTGTTTGAGGCCGGCATGTCATAGGTGTTTTTCTTTACCATTTCCGCAAATTCCGGATTCATCATGGCAGCACGGGCGATAATGGCCATGTCTCGCACGGTGGTATAATGATTTTCATCATGTACGCCGGAGGGATTGGTAAAATGCGTGCTCTCTGAGCAGCCGAGCATCCGGACAGCCTCATTCATGAGACCGGCGAATCCGTCGATACTTCCGCCGAAGTATTCCGCAATGGCATTGGCGCCTTCGTTTCCGGAACGGACAAGCATGGCGGCGATGAGATCCTTCAGGGGGACGGTTTCACCCTCGGAAACAGGAATGCGCGTGTACGTTGCGGGAACCAGATCAACGGCGGTCTGTGAGATGGTGACCTCATCATTGACGAGGTCGCCCATCTGAAGGGCCAGATAGGCCGTCAGGATTTTGGTCGTGGAGGCGGGGTACATGATCTCATCCGCGTTTTTGGCAAAGATTGTCTCACCGGTGGTGGCCTCGATCAGGATGGCGCTCTGCGCATACAGCATGTCGCCGTCAAGGAGCTCCGGATGCCGTTCATCCCATGGAATGGCGTTTTCGGAAAGACGCGGCGGAACAAACACATCCTCGGCGGGTTCATCCTCAGCGAAAACGGAAAAAGGACAGAGAGATAAAACGAGAGTGATGATAAAAAAAACAGCGGCTCTTGTTTTGAATGCCATCTCATTCCTCCTTCCCTGACCGTTAAATCCTGCTAGATTCTATCACGTTTTCTGAAAATTGCAAGCCGATGCCGGGAAAAGCATGGGCTCGGCGCCAAAGGACCAGGCTGCGGCACAGATAGCGGGCCCGGCCTTTTGGCGCTGATTCGCCGACAGATGAGCATCGCCAAAGGACCATGCTGCTTTATATAAAGGAAAAAGAGGGCAGGCTCAGTCAGGCTGCCGGGGAACAGGGAAAGCAGCCCCGTACCGGGAAATTCGGGACGGGCTATGGTGTGTTTGACCGATTTCATCCGCTTAAATATGGATGAAATCAACATGAATCCTAAAAACGGGACCCGCGGAAAAATCCTCAATGGCACTTGATTTTTCCCATGGGGATAGGATACAATACTTGCTGTTGAAACACGGTGAGACACGTTAAGACAGGGAACAGGATGGGATTGAACGATGGCGAGACGGATACTGATTGTGGATGATGAACCGTTAATTGTTAAGGGTCTGAAATACAATCTGGAGAGTGAAGGGTATCTGACGGATACCTGCGGAGACGGGGAAACGGCGCTCAAGTTCTTTCGCCGGAACCGCTATGATATGGTTCTCCTTGATGTGATGCTGCCGGGAATCAGCGGCACCGATGTGTGCCAGCGAATCCGGGAGGTATCGGATGTACCGATTATCATGATCAGCGCCAAGGGCGAGGACATGGACAAGATTCTGGGGCTTGAATACGGAGCGGATGACTATGTCACCAAACCGTTTAACATACTTGAGGTAAAAGCCCGGGTGAAGAGCATTTTCCGGCGGAGTTCACAGGGCGGGATTAACTATACCGACGACCGTTCGGAGGGACGGATCATCCGCTGCAAACGGCTGGCGATTGATACGGGGCTGCGCACGGTGACGCTGAACAATGAGATTGTCCGGCTGACCTCGAAGGAATACGATGTGCTGAATCTGCTGGCCAATAACCGGGGAAAGGTCTATACGCGGGATCAGCTGCTGACAGCGATCTGGCGGTATGATGACAGCGCCAAGGGTGAGGAGCGGACCGTGGATGTGCACATCCGGCGTCTCAGAGAGAAAATTGAAGCGGACAGTTCAAAGCCTGAATATATACTGACAAAGTGGGGCGTTGGCTATTATTTCACAGAAGATGAGTAATCCGTTTTCCTCGATTCGCAGCAAGGTGCTGATTGCGCTGCTTGCCGTGACGGGTGTGGCGTTTTATCTGGTCAGTGTGCTGATGCAGGACCTGATGGGGTCAATGCTGCTCAGAAACATGACGAATGATCAGATGGAAAAGCTGAACTCACTTGCCGTCATGCTGGGGGAGAAGTGGAATCACACTTCTGCGGATGAGTTTTACAAGCAGGTGATTGAGGCGGCACGCCGGAACGGCGGCCGCCTTTTAGTCACTGACCGTGACGGCAAAATTGTGGTGGATTCCTATGACAGGCGGGTCGGGGAACGTGTCAATGAGATGGAAATCTACGCCGTCCTTGACGGGAACGCCGTTCAGGCGTACGGCTTTCACCCGGGGGAGACGGCCGCGGCGGCCTGGTCGGGGGTCTATGCCTCTGCGCTCCTGGATGAGAGCAGCCGAAAAAACGGCGCACTGGTGCTGGTGACCAGCATCCAGCAGCTGACGGATGCCCTGGCCCTGCTGAGAAGACGCATGCTGATCGTCTTCGCCGCCGCCATCCTGGTGGTGGCCGTGGCCATGGGGGCCATTACGCGGCTGATCACCCGGCCTATCCGCGACCTGTCCGAGGGCATCCGTTCCATGAGTGAGGGTGACTTTACCAAAAAGGTCCGGGTTCGCGGCAAGGATGAACTGGCCCAGCTGGCGGCAGCTTTTAACCAGATGGAGGATCAGGTGCGGTCCCTGGATGAAACCCGGAGCCAGTTTGTCTCCAATGCCAGCCATGAGCTGAAGACGCCGCTGACCACCATGAAAATTCTGCTGGAATCCATTCTGTACGGCGGGGACATGGACAAGGACACCCGGAATGAGTTCCTGATGGATATCGACAAGGAAATTGACCGGCTCTCGCGGGTCGTGACGGACCTTCTGACCCTGGCGCATATCGACAGCAACAAGCTGACGCTGAAGCGGGAGATGATCTACCTGGCGGACGTGGTCCAGGAAAGCATCGATCGCCTTGAACCCATGGCGGGCAGGAAGAATCAGAAAGTCACCTTCAGCATTGAGGATGAATGTGAGATGTTTGCGGATGCCGGGAAGCTGGAACAGGTCAGCTATAATCTCATCGGCAACGCAGTCAAGTACACGCCGGAGGGCGGGGAGATCCGGATTGTTCTGGCCCGTTCGGGCCGTAACGCGGTGCTCACCGTCCGGGACAACGGCATCGGGATTCCGGCGGAGGATATTCCACACATCTTTGACCGCTTTTACCGGGTGGACAAAGCGCGGACGCGGACTGGGGATGAGGGCGGAACGGGCCTGGGCCTGTCCATTGTCCGGCAGATTGTCCGCCTGCACGCCGGAACCGTGACGGTCAGCTCTGAGGCGGGCAAGGGAACGGTCTTTACGGTGACGCTGCCGCTGCTCAACGCATCGGAAGGAATGCCCCAGCTCGGGCCAGGGCAGGACGCGAACAAAGAACCGGCAAATGAACAGAAGGATTGAAACAGGAGGCGCGCATTGAAAAAAGTTGTAGGGATCGTGATGGCGCTTCTTCTGTCTTTCGTGATTTTTCCGGAGTTCAGCCTTCCGGCAGTCAGACGGCTGTCCGGTCCGCCGCCGGCCGAGACCGGCGGGGAGCCGGAAACGGAGCCGGAAACAGAGGAAAGTGACCAGCGGGAGGCGGTTCTCTATTTCCAGTTCGGCGAAACGGATTATCTGGGGGCGGCCCGGACGCAGATTGACCTGCGGCAGGAGGAGACGGTGGCAACCACCATTGTCCGGCGCCTGATTGAGGGACCGGGCATCCGGTATGACCGTCTCCACGGCCTGTTTCCGGAGGGAACACAGCTGATTTCCGCGGTCAGTGACGGAACGACCGTCTTTGTCACACTGAACCGGGCGTTTCTGGACCGACCGGATGGTGCTCCCCTGAGCTGGGAGGACAGCGAAATGTGGCAGGCGGAGGCAGCGAGACGGCGGACCATGGCGATGCAGTCCATCGTGCTGTCGCTGACGGAGAATGCGGAAACCCAGCGCGTCCAGCTGTATGTGGCGGACGCGGATGATGAGATCGGCCAGCGGCTGCAGATGGCCTGGTTCGATCCCTCCGTGACGGATCCCCAGGTGTATCTGGGGGCCTGCGGCCGGGATGAGCGGATCTGTCTCAGCGTCCACAACACCATGCAGGCGGTTCTGAAAGCCTGGAAGCAGCATGACTGGTCAACCCTGGCGCTGTTTCTGAACCGCCGTTCCGGGGGCGTTCTGGATGCGGATGCTGTCGGGGAAAAGATGGAGACGCTGGGCATTGAACTGCTGGATTACACGCTTTCCGAGGGTGTGGTCTCCCTGGACGGGTCCCGGGCGACGATTGTGCTGAGCGGGACGATTCAAAGCTCGGCCGGTGAGGTGCTGGACTTTGCCCGGGAGTCGTGTCTGCTGATCCGGGAGGATGATAACTGGACCATTGAGTCAACGACACTGGACCGGATTATGGTCAGGGATTGAGGTGAGGGGATTGGCCAGAAGGCGGAGTTTCTGCCTGAGCCTGCTGGTTTTGCTGCTGTGTCTGGGCGGGTGTACCTCCGTGCTGGAGGAGAGCAAAACGCTGTCGGAACTGCCGGAGATCAAGGCAGGGACCACCTGCCCCATGTCAGATGAGCAGGTGGAGGAGACCTTTGTGGCGACACTGTGTTTTCCGGACAGCAGGGAAGACCGGCTGATGCGCAATTCCAGAACACTGACGGTGCACAACGGGGAAACCCGGGCCCAGATCCTCCTGAACGCCCTGCTTGCCGGACCGCAGGCAGGGGAAAAGGGGGAATGGCCGGAGGTTCCCGGTTCATCCAGAGCCCGGGTCGAGGTATCCGGGGAAAGTGCCACCGTGCTGCTCCCCGCCCGTTACCGGAGCCTTGAGCCGGAAATGCTCTTTACGGTCCGGTATGCCATTGCCGAGTCGTTTCTGGCCCTGCCTGAAACCGCCTATGTCAATGTCCTTGTAGGTGACCGGGAGGAGGGCGTGGATCTGGCGGGCTCCATGCCTGCCGGAACCTTTGCGCACCGGTCTCAGGAGCGGATCGGGGCGGTCTATGCGGAATACGGTGACAGCCGCTCAAGGGAGGAAACCTTTTCCAGCCTGGTGACCCTGTATTACCCTTCGGCAAACGGCCGGTTTCTGCTGCCGGTGATCCGCAGGGTCCGCTTTGACAGTGCCTCACCCATTGAATACATGAATTCCCTCCTGCAGGAACTGGGAAAAGGCGGCGATATTCCCGGCGCCAACGTGGATTTCCCGAAACCGCTGACGTTCCTGGATGAGATGCCGGAAATTGTCCGGGATCATCTGGGAAAAGACCGGGTCATGACCCTCGCCTTTTCCGCGGAACTGCCGGCGGCGCTTGAGGAGGCCGGAATCAGCAGTGAACTCTGGATCGGCATGATTGCCCAGACCCTTCTGACCTTTGTGCCCGGCGTGGACGGGCTTGAAATCAGCATCGGCGGGGAAATCATCCGGCAGGTGCCCATGAAAACCAGGGAAGGCGTGGTCGCGATTGACAACGGCCTGATCGTGCGGACGCATTTTGAATACCTGCTGGGTGCCTCGGTGACCGGATACCGGCGGAGTGAATCCGAAGAAGGCCTGACCGTGTTCCCCATGGTGGTTCCTGCCGAGGGGGCAGAGAAGGCGCACGTGCTGCTTTCAGCGCTGCTGGATGCGCCGGAGGCGAAAACGATCATGCCGGAGGGGATCACCGGGGCGGATGTGCTGGCGATTCGTACCGAGCGTCAGCGCCATGTCGTCAACCTCTCGCAGCATTTTCTTGAGGGCCTTAAAGGGATGAACCCGGCTGACCGGCGTCTCTGCGTTTATGCCATGGTCAATACCCTGACCGGGGGACGGAAAGATCAGGTGATCTTTTTCTTCGGCGGCGCTCAGGCCGGGAACCTGGACGGGCTTGAAATGCGGGGCAGCTTTATGCGGGCCACCGGGATGATCCGCTGAGCACTTGGAGGAACGGAATGGATAGAAAAGAGCTTTTTAAAAGCATAGACAGCGGGCAGATCTGTCCGGTCTACTGTTTTTACGGGCCTGAGGCCTATGTCAGGAAACAGGCGGAGCGGAAACTGATGGAAAAGCTGCTGACGCCGGGCATGGAAATGATGAACCTGATGGTGCTCACCGACCCCGAGGTCAGCCAGATCATTGAAAACTGCGAGGTGCTCCCGTTCATGGGGGACCGCCGTCTGGTCATCGTCCGCGAACTGGCGCTCCTGGGGAAGGAAACCGGGGCAAAGGAGAAGGCAAAGGGAAAAGAGGGCGCCGAGTCAAAGGGAAAAGAGAAGACGGATGCGTCGGATGAGCTGATTCAGTATCTCAGGCGGATGCCGGAGAGTACCTGTCTGCTCCTTGATGCCGGTGAGGGCTTTGATAAAAGGAAGAAACTGGGAAAAGCGATTGCCGAGCTGCCCGGCTGCGTCGAGTTTCAGATGCTGGAGGACGCGGAGCTGCAGCGGTGGATCGCAAAGACGGCCAAAGGCATGGAGGCCTCCATTGAAAAGGAAGCGGGGGAACGACTGGTTTTCCTGAGTGGACGTGACCTGACCACGCTCTCCTCCGAGCTGATGAAACTGAGCGCCTATGCCGGAAAGGGCGGCACGATTCGCGGGGAGGATGTGGACCGCCTGGCTACCCGAACCAGTGAGGCCCGGGTCTTCGAGATGATTGAGGCCCTGTTTGACGGAAAGACAGAGGCTGCCTTTTCCCAGACGGATACGCTGCTCCTGTCCGGGGAGAGCCGGCTGGGCATTCTGGCCCTCATCACCCGGCAGATCCGCCAGATGCTGTTTGCCGTCGCCATGACCGAAAACCGGCGCAATTCCGGCGAGATTGCCAAAACAGTGGGGATCAACTCCTATTTTCTCGGAAAAACGGTGAAGAAAGCCAAAACGATTGGCACCGGGACGCTGAAGGCCTGCCTTGAACGCTGCATCTCCACCGATTATGATATCAAGCGGGGCGTTCTGCGGGAGGAAACCGGCTTTGACCGTCTGATGCTGGAAATGGCGCAGATTGCCACCCGGCGAAACAGCCGGTGAATGAAAATGAACAGGAAGATCATTGTCATCGGCAGCCCGGGGTCCGGCAAAAGCACGTTTGCCCGGAAGCTGCACGCTAAAACGGGCATCCCCCTTTTCCATCTGGACCTGCTGTACCACCGTCCTGACCGGACCGTGGTGAGCCGGGAGGCGTTTGACGCGAAACTCCGCACCCTCATGGCTCAGCCGGAATGGATCATTGACGGAAATTACCTCCGAACACTTCCTGTGCGCCTCATGCACTGCAATGAGGTGTTTTTGTTCTGCCTGCCCGTCGAGTGCTGTCTGGAGGGGGCAAGGGCCAGGCTGGGCCGCAGCCGGCCGGACATGCCGTGGGCCGAAACGGAACTGGATCCGGAATTCGCTGAGAGGATCCGGAAATTTCCCGGCGAACAGCTGCCGGTGATCGAGCAGCTGTTGGACCGCTGCCGCGATTCCCGGCGGATCACGGTGTTTCATTCCAGAGCGGAAGCAGACGCACTGCTTGCCGGAACAGCGCAGAGGGATCCATGAAAAGCAGGCCGGGCCTGCTTTTTTTTACGGGCGATGTTCTGCGATTGACATTTTATCTAAAAAATCTGACACATTTTATACAAATTGTGGTATGATGGAAAAAATGAACGGAAGAACAGCGCGAATCTCTTTCCGGATGGTTCGCTATCGGTGCCTTTGACAGGTGTGCCATGACGGCGTCAGGGACAGAAACGTGACTTCAGCTTCATTTTCATCCGATTACCATTGAGGAAACGAGAGGAGAATCAGTATGACGGAAGGCCTAAAGAAAATCAGTATTTCACTTTTGCTGGCAGCGTGTGAACTGCTCCTGGGCATCACCCTGCTGTCGAATCCGGCGGGACTGGCGTCCATGGTCATTAGCGGCTGCGGCGTCCTCCTTTTTGCCGACGGCGTCCTGAACATCATTCAGTATATTCGGCTTCCGCGGGAGGAAGCAGCGAAAACGTGGAATCTGGCGAAAGGAACAGGGATGCTGATTGTGGGCGGCATTATCATCGCCAATCAGCACTGGCTGGTGCAGATTGTCAGCACTTTGACGACACTGTACGCGTTTGTGATCCTGATTTCCACCTTCATGAAGCTGCAGATGACCGTGGATGCCTGGAGGGGACAGCGGCCCTTCTGGTATCTGATGGGAATCAGCATGGTCTGTGCGCTGGCCCTGTCTGCCGTCCTGTTTTTCCATCCGTTCCCGGAGAACATTCTCTGGCCGGTGTCCGGCGTTGTCCTGATTCTGCTGGCTGTTCTTGATGTGGTGTATTTCTGGAAGGGAAAGAGCGCCGGGAAATAAACGGCCGGTCACAGGGGATTGCCGAGAATTTTGAGGAATGGTTCAGACCGGAGATGCCCTGTCACGGCCGGACAGGGCGTTTCCGGAATGCACAAAAAAGTGCGGAAACCCTATTGCAAGCATGAAACCGGTGATGTATAATTTGCGCGAATTTTGAGGAGCAATCCCGGTTCAATCTGAAATAAACCGAGTTGAGGTGGAAATAGAATGCGTTTTGTCAAGTGTCCCAGATGTGAACTCAATTATATTCCGGAAAATGAGGAATATTGCCCTGTTTGCAAACGCGAGATGAAAGGCGAACGCCATGAGGATCCGATCGAGCTCTGTTCGATCTGCAATGAGAATCCGGTCATGCCGGGACGGGATGTCTGCTATGAATGTTATAAGGAAATGACGCAGCAGCAGGCACGTCCTGATTCAACGGATGATGTGGACAACGAGGATCAGGAAGTGGATATCGGCATGGAAGATGTGACGGATATCGAAGAGATTGATCTGGGCGATATGACGGATCCGGATGTGCCGCCGGAAATCGGTGTGCAGCTGTCCCTTGAAGAGGAACAGAGCAAAGAACTGGATATGAACGTGGATGATGAGGAAAGCGGATACGAGGACAACTAAATTGGTCCGCCGTCTCATCAGGCACTGACTGGTCACGGATGAGCACCGGAAAAGCGGCGGTGCCCGAATTTCTGAGGAGGAGGCACCGGAGTGAGAGTATGGGCAATTGGTGATCTGCATCTGCCGGGTGGAGATAAAAAGCCCATGGATATCTTCGGCGCACACTGGAAAAATCATTTTGAACGGATCTCGGAGGACTGGCACCGGAAAGTGGCCGATGAGGACATTGTCCTGATTCCCGGGGATATTTCCTGGGCCATTACACTGGAAAATGCGCTTGAGGATCTGCGCCGGATTGCACAGCTTCCCGGGACCATCTGCATTCTGAAAGGGAACCATGATTTCTGGTGGAATTCCCTGACGCAGCTGCGGATGAGCCTGCCGCCGAATATGTTTGCCCTGCAGAATGATGCGTTTCGGTTTGGCGATGTGATCATAGCGGGGACACGGGGATGGACGATTCCCGGCGGCAGCCAGGCGGATGACAAGGTGGTTAAGATCTATAAGCGGGAGGTCCAGCGGCTTTCCTTCTCTCTGGAACGGGCGCGGGAACTGGCCGGCAATGACAGCTGCACCACGATTGTCATGATGCACTATCCGCCCATTACCCAGGAAACGCTCAAAACCGGCACGGGCTTTACGGAGCTCCTCCGGGACGCGGGCATCCGGGAATGCATTTACGGTCATCTGCACGGGAACTCCATCGGGTATGCCGTGCAGGGCACGGTAGACGGCGTTCACTATGATCTGGTCAGCTGCGATGCCCTTGGATTTGAACTGATGGAAGTGCCGCTGTAAAGGCCGGGGATGACAGTTCGTCAAGTCCGATCCCGGGAACTGGTTGTGAACAGATGGAATGATGCAAGGCATCATTCTTTTTTTTACCCCTTTTTGTATCATTCGGTCTGCAAGGCGCTCATTTTCGCTCCCGGATCCGGGAACGAAAATGAGCGCTTTGTTCATGAACACCGGGTGTCGGACGGACCGGGAAATTGTTAAATTTTCCGGGAGACGGAGAAAAAATGATCTGAATATTTTGTGGTCAGCCGCAGAATCTGCCCAATATATGGGGGAGGAACGGCGGCGGCCGTTTGGAAAACGGGAAAATATTAAGAAAATGTAAAATATTCCGTAAAAAAACGCGGTATTTCGAAGAATCCGGTCTCTTGCGTTGTGGAGGAAAATGGTGTAAAGTATAGGGAAAAGGGAGCGGAGTGGATATTGGAGCGAGGGGGGAGTGCTGTATGGGGAAATCAACCTTTTCCGGTTCATATGATCATTCCCTGGACAGCAAAGGCCGCGTCATTATCCCCGTTTCCTATCGGGAAGCACTGGGTGATCACTTCACCATTACCATTAACCCCAACAAGTCCGCGGTCGCCATTTATCCTGAGAAGGTCTGGGAGGAACAGCTTGAGCGTCTTTCCCGGATTAATCCCATGGATAAGACGGGAATGCAGTATGTTCGTTTCGTGATGAGCGTATCTTTTTCGGATAATTCGATGGATACGCAAGGAAGGGTATTGATTCCGACGAAATTAAGGAGTAAAATTGGTCTAATTAAAGATATCGTCTTTGTGGGGATCAATAGTTATATCGAAATCTGGGATGCCGAGGCATACAGGAAGTATGATGAGGCAACCGATGAAAATTTCGATGCGGTATCGGACTATGTCTACGAACATTACAGCAGTACAGAAACCTGATTTCACGGGTGGGGGCCTGTGATCTCGGTCATATAACACATCGTCCTGCGAAAAGTTAGGGGGGCTCGTATGCAGAGACAGGTGAAACGCGGCTCGCGCGGGGAATATATGTCCGCGGGGGTTATTTATGACAATGAATCGGAACTGTATATTGCCAGAGAAATGCCTGGGAGTTCCAGAGAAAATCTGAGAGATAATGCCTATGCAAACCGGTATACGGAGAGTCCGGAACCGGTGCTTGGCAGCACGGCAGCAGTGAAGGGACAGCGCCGGGTACAGGCGGGGCCTCTGGATATTCTGGTCCGTGAGCTGAAAAAGGACCGTCTCGCCGCATTCATGTGCGGGATCCTTTTAATCGTATTTCTCGGACTTGGGATGCTTTATATCTCCAAAGTGATGCAGATTCAGAAAGATCTTCAGGCAATTGAGGTCTACCGGGCCAACGAGAGTTTCTTTGCGGAGAAGAATATCGAACTGGAACAGAAACTTGAACTGGCCAAAAGCGGAGAACGGATACGGAATCAGGCGCTCAACGGTCTCGGAATGCTGAGACGTGAAAAAGCAGATATCCGTGAGATCTACATTCAGCTTCCGGAGGATGCGGGGGAGAATGAACAGAACACGCAGGTAGAGACAAAGTTTGAACTTCTTGATGCGCTTCTGAATCTGATCGGGATTTTCTGATAATTCCGAATATCGTTGTTAAGCAAACAGCTGCCTCCCCGCAGATACATTCCTTAACGGAATGATGTGAGGAGGCGATTTTCTTCCATACGCTTCTTTTGCCGGGAAAGGACAGGAAGGGGTTTTGAACGGGCGGAGCAGCCGCCTGATGGACCAGCCCGCGTATGGAAAAGCCTCGATACAGACAGGCCTGGATTCAAAGAAAGGAGCGACTGCATGCAGTTATCATCGCTTATAAAGGATATCAATGAAGTCGTTGATATAATCGAGGGACCGGAAAACCCGGAAATTGAGAATCTGGTCATTGATTCACGTCAGAAATGCAGGAACGGCCTTTTTTTCTGTATTCCCGGTGGACGGGTGGATGCACACGACTTTGCGCCTCAGGCGATTGAAAACGGCTGTGTGGCCATTGTGTGCGAAAGACGGCTTGATGTCGGGGTTCCTCAGATCATTGTGACGGATACCCGGGCGGCAATGACAAGAATCGCCGCCGCGTTTTACGGCCATCCCGAAAAGCGGCTGCGTCTGGTGGGAATCACCGGAACCAAGGGAAAGACCACCACAACCTATCTGTTTAAAAGCATTGCCGAGGCAGCGGGGATTTCCTGCGGAATCATCGGAACGACCGGCTGCATTGCAGGCAAAACCAAACTTCCCAGCAAGCTGACGACGCCGGACCCGATTGAGATGTTCTCCATTCTGAAAAAAATGGCGGATGCGGGGGTACAGGTTGTCTGTATGGAGGTCAGTGCGCATGCGCTCTATCTGCGCAAGCTGGTGGGGATGCAGTTTGAGGCGGCTGCCTATACGAATCTCTCGCAGGATCACCTGGATTTCTTCGGCACCATGGAGAACTATTTTAAGGCCAAACGGATTCTCTTTAACAGCGGCATGGTCCGGAATGCGGCCATTAATAATGACGAGGAAACGGCGGGAAAAGTGATTGAGGAACTTTCCTGTCCGTATGTCACGTACGGAATCAGCGCAAAGTCGGATCTGTATGCCAGGGACATTGAGATTACCGAGAGCTCGGTTTCCTTCATGCTGAACCTGCGGGATGTGCCGGGGGTGCGGGTGCACCTTCTCCTGACGGGCATGTTCAATGTGTACAATGCACTGGCGGCGGCATCCCTGGCCATGATCATGGGCATTTCCATTGAACAGATCAAGGAAGGCCTTGAATCGCTGGTCTCCGTTCCGGGACGCGTGGAAATGCTGGGAACCAATACGCCTTACCGGATGATTCTTGATTACAGCCATTCGCCGGATGCGCTGTCCAACATTCTAAAAACCGTGCGTGAATTCTGCCGGGGACGGATTATCCTGGTGTTTGGCTGCGGCGGTGACCGGGATAAGGGAAAACGGGAAATCATGGGCCGGATTGCGGGTGAGATGGCGGATTTCTCCATCCTGACCAGCGATAATCCGCGGTTTGAGGATCCGTTTGTGATTCTTAAGGCGATTGAATCGGGCATCAAACCCACCGGCGCGGACTATGAGGTCATTGAAAACCGAAGGGAGGCCATTCGTCAGGCGATGGAAATGGCGGTTGGCGGCGATATTATCGTACTTGCCGGCAAGGGCCATGAAACCTATCAGGATATTGCGGGCGTGAAACATCCTTTTGATGAAAAAGAAATTGTTCAGGAACTTCTTGAGGAAATGAAGAAGGATGAATTAAGCAGTAATGAGGTCTGATTATGCGAAATACAATCTATGCAGTGTTCCTTGCTTTCGGGTGCGGCATTGTGCTGGGCCGCATCCTGCTTCCCATTCTGCATAAGCTGAAATTCGGACAGAACATCTATGAACTGGCCCCTGAGGCACACAAGAAAAAGCAGGGAACGCCCACCATGGGCGGTCTGGTGATTGCGGGCGCGGCGCTTTTGTCCGGCTGCGTCCTGGGCTTTCTCTCGGAGGGCAGCAAGACACTGCTTCTGGCCATGTTCGCCTTGGCCCTGGCCAATATGGGGATCGGGTTTGCGGATGACATGACGAAGATCCGGCACAAGGAAAATCAGGGACTGACCGCCAGGCAGAAACTGATTGTCCAGACGCTGGTGGCCGTGGCCTTTTCCGTTTTCTGCTATTTCAGTCCGCAGGTCGGTTCCAGCATCCAGATTCCGTTTCTCCGGACAGAGGTGAATCTGGGCCTTCTCTATATTCCCATTACCGCATTTGTCATTGTCGGGACGACCAACAGCGCCAACCTCATGGATGGTCTTGACGGCCTTCTGACCTCTGTCAGTTATGTGGATTTCCTTTTCTTCAGTGTCCTCGCCGGGCTGCTGGGCGAATCAGCCCTGGGCGCCGGCTGCGGGGCGATTGTGGGCGGATGCTTCGCGTTCCTGTTTTACAATGCCTTTCCGGCCAGAATGTTTATGGGCGATACCGGTTCCATGTTCCTGGGCGGCGCGGTTTCCGCGGCAGCCGTACTGATGCGTCAGCCGCTGATCCTGCTCCTGGTCGCGTTCTGGATGATGATGTCCAGTCTCTCGGACCTGATTCAGTTTGCGTATTTCAGGGCAACGCACGGAAAACGGATTTTCAAGATGGCGCCCATTCATCACCATTTTGAGCTGAGCGGAATACATGAATCGAAAATTGTCGTGATCTATACGGTAACGACGATTCTTCTTTGCCTGCTGGCCTATCTGGGTATTGCAGGCTGAAAACTGAGAAAATAGAGCCGCCCGGCAGAGTTCTGTCGGGCGGCAAAGGAGTTTTGAAGATGGATAATTATGCGGGACGCCGGATCCTGATTGTGGGTCTGGCACGCAGCGGTGTGTGCGCGGCAAAAATGCTGTGCGAACTGGGTGCTGACGTGACGGTGAATGATAAGAAAACGGCGGAGCAGCTGGGAGAGGAAACCATGGCCGCACTGAATGCGCTCCCTTGCCGGCAGGCACTGGGCGAGGCGCCGGAAACACTGCTTAACGGCATGGACATGCTGGTGATCAGCCCCGGCGTTGCCTATGCGAACCCCTTTGTTCAGGAGGCGGTCCGGCGGGGCATTGAGGTCGTGGGTGAACTGGAACTGGGCGCCCGGACGATACGCGGCCGCCTGGTGGCCATTACCGGCACCAACGGAAAGACGACCACTACGACGCTGACGGGCGAAATCTTCCGTGCCACCGGGAAACATACGCTGGTATGCGGGAACATCGGTTATCCGATTACGGCAGAGGCGCTTTCCATGGGCGAGGACGATGTGACGGTGGCGGAGGTCAGCTCCTATCAGTGCGAGACTGTCTCCCGTTTCCATCCGGATGTGGCCGCCTGCCTGAACATTACCGAGGATCATCTGGTGCGCCATGGGGATATGAAGACGTATATTGCCATGAAGCACCGCATCTTTGAGAATCAGACCAGACATGACGCGGCGGTATTCAATTATGATGACCCTGCGTGCCGGGAGATGGCCCGGGACCTGAAGTCCCATATCATCTGGTTTTCCCGGACGGAAAAAGTTCCCTGCGGCGCCTATGTGGAGGATGGAATGGTGATGTTCCGTCTGGACAAGCCCATGGCCGTCTGCCGGGTGAATGAGATCCGGATTCCGGGACCGCACAACCTGGAAAATGCGCTGGCAGCCGTGGCCATTACCGGCGCTCTGGGGGTATCCCCGGAACGGATGCGCGAGGTGCTGATGACCTTCCCGGGCGTGGAGCACCGCATTGAAACCGTGCGGACGCTGGACGGGGTGACCTTCATCAATGACTCCAAGGGAACCAATGTCGATTCAACCCAGAAAGCGATTGCGACCATGACCCGGCCGACGGTGCTGATTCTGGGGGGCAGCGATAAAAAGGTGTCGTTTGTGCCCCTGGCGGAAACCATCGCGAATGCGCCGCAGATCATTCACTGCGTGCTGATCGGGGATACCGCGGAGCAGATCCGCACTGCGCTTGAGAACGCGGGGATCACCAGCTATACCATGGCCGGATACGATTTTGATCAGGCGCTGGCCATTTCAAGGGAGCGGGCACCGGAGGGCGGATGCGTCCTGCTTTCACCGGCCTGTGCCAGCTTTGACATGTTTAAGGATTTTGAGGACAGAGGACGGATCTTTAAGGAAAAGGTCAATGCAATGACCTCTGCGGCACAATGATGCTTTCGGAAATCTGACCAAAACGAAACAGAGCAGGAAAATGGCCTTCCGCCTCTGCTGATTCAGATGTCGATGAGGCGGACAAGGGCATGCATTTCCTGAACCGGAGATGACTGCCGGGTAAAGAAACGGAGGGGTCAGAAATGAGAAGAAAGAAAAAAGGCAGATTTGTTCTCTCAACGTTCCTGATCGTGGTTTTCGGCATTTTGGTGCTGGCATATATCTTCGTGCTCTACCTGTTTAAAATCCGGAACATGAACGTGATCGGAAACCGGACGGTGCCAAAAGAGGAGATTATCGATCTGAGCGGCGTCCATGTCGGGGACAATTACCTGCTGCTCGATGAGCGGAGCATGAAGGAACGGCTGGAGACGAACCGCTATCTTGAATACATTACCTCGCAGTTTGACTACAGCGGGACGCTGACCATCCGGCTGAATGAACGGCATGCAATGGGCATTCTTCAGCGCAACGGCTACCATTATGTCATCGACGACCGGGGAATGGTGCTTGAAAACACCGGCATGTCCTATCCGGAGGGGATTCACTGTCCGATTGTCAATGGACTGAATCTGCCGGATTCGGCCATGATTCTCTCCGGCGAGATTGTGGGCGTGAAGGACCGGGAGCAGCTGGTTGCCCTCAGCCGGGTTCTGAAAGCCCTGGATGCGACCAATATGATGGGCCGCACAGCTTCCGTGGAGATGTCCAATCTGGAAAACATCTATATTATGACCACCGAAAGGGCCCGGGTGGTGCTGGGAGAGGCAGAGAATCTCCGGCTGAAACTGATCGTGGCCAGGGAGATTCTGCATCAGCGGCAGGATCAGGAAAACCTTACCGGTGCCAGCATTGATATTTCCAACGGGCGGGAGGCGCATTACATTCCTGCCGTTCTGCCCACCCCGACGGCAACGCCCTCGCCGACGCCGACCCTTGAGCCGACACCCAAGCCGACGCCCCGGCCCAAAAAGTAACTGTCGCCCGGAGAATACCGACCAGCGGTCGGTATTCTTTGCAGATACTGGCCTGAAATCGGTTCAAATGCCTGACCCGGACATGAAAAATGCGTGAGGTTTGGAGAAAGATCAAGCAGGTACTTGAAAAGCGGCAGTAATTCAGGTAGAATAAAAGTGTATGATTTCAGAATTGACTATATGTTTTTGTGGATAGACCAGGGAAAACGGGAGATAAACGCGTTATGAGCAAAAAGCCTACTGCTGTTTTGGACTTTGGCACATCCAAAGTGCTCGTGCTGATGGGAGAAACTTCCGGGAACAGTCCCATTCTCAGCATTACCACCGTCGGTATGGCTGAGTACGATGGGTTTATGAACGGCGAGTGGAATACGCCGGACAGCGTAACGGATGCCATTGCCAGCGCCATTGAAGCAGCTGAGAAAAAATATAATACGCATATCAAGGAAATTTATGTCGGTGTTCCCGGAGAATTTATCCGGATTTATGTGGTAGAGTCCAGCGTGGCGCTTCAGGGAGCGGATCCGACCGTGACCGCCTCGGATGTGGAAAAAGTCATGCGCCAGGCGACGGAAATGCTGCAAAACCACAGCGGCGTCATTATTCATCGTTCACCGGGCTGGTTTAAGGTGGACGGAGGATCCAAAACCCTTGAGCCGGTAGGCCTCAAAGGCGCCACCCTTGAGGGGATGATCGGGTTTATTCTGGCAGATCAGTTTTTCATCAACGATGTATCAGCGCGCCTCAAGCAGCTTGGCATCATGGTGAAGGGCTTCTATTCCACCTCCATTGCCGAGGCACTGCAGTGCATTCAGGCAGAGGAACGGGACCATACCGCTGTCCTGATTGATGTGGGCTATCTCTCCACCGAGGTCATGGCGGTCGAGGGCGACACCATTGTCTGGCAGAACGTGATTCCGCAGGGCGGCGCCGATATTACGCTTGATCTGGTGACCGGCCTTGAAAAGCCGTTTGACGTCTGCGAACGGATCAAACGTGCCTATGTGTTCGGCGGCCCGAAAAATGCACAGCTTGAGGTGCAGGGGGATGATGGACAGATCGAGACGGTCTCCGGGGATCTGGTCTCCGAGATCATCGAGGCGCGTGTGGATGAAATTCTCGAAAAATGCGAGGATGCCATTGACAAGAGCGGCATCCGCCTTGGCAACTGGTCGAACGTGTACATTACCGGCGGCGGGCTGATGCTGATGAAAGGCGCCAGAGTGTACGCGGCCGGAAAGCTGAACAAATACAATATCCGTGAGGCCGTGATTAAGATGCTGAAAATCAAGCAGCCTCAGATGTATACAAGCGGAAGCGGTCTGCTGGAACTGGTGGTCAATACGGTTGACCAGCAGGACCGGGATTCGGGTTTTCTCGACAGGCTTCGCCGTCTGTTCCGAAAATAAACTGAACCTAAGAGAGTAAAGGGGGATTTGCCTGTGTTCGAGATAGAGATGGAAGAACGGCCGGCAGCGTCGATAAAAGTAGTAGGCTGTGGCGGCGGCGGTGGAAACGCACTGAACCGGATGATTGAGGTCGGTGTCAACGGTGTGGAGTTTATCGCGGTCAATACAGATGTTCAGGCACTTAAAACCAGCAAAACATCCAACATTATTCAGATTGGTGAGAAGCTGACCAAAGGCCTGGGTGCCGGTGCGACACCGGAAATCGGCAAGAAAGCGGCGGAGGAAAGCCGTGAGGAGATTGCCGGCGCACTGAAGGGCGCGGATATGGTGTTTGTGACCGCCGGCATGGGCGGCGGCACCGGAACGGGCGCTGCACCGGTAGTGGCCGAGATTGCAAGAGACATGGGCATCCTCACGATTGCGGTGGTCACAAAGCCCTTTGCATTTGAAGGAAAGACCCGGATGCGCAAGGCCGAAAACGGCATTGATGAGCTGAAGCAGCGTGTGGATACGCTGGTGGTCATTCCCAATGAGCGCCTCCTGCAGGTCTGCCCGAAGGGAACCTCCTTTAAAGGCGCCTTCATGTTTGCGGATGATGTGCTGCGTCAGGGCATTTCCGGAATCTCCGATCTGATTTCCCAGACCGGGATCATCAACCTGGACTTTGCCGATGTCAAGGCCGTCATGGAATCCGGCGGAATGGCCCATCTGGGCATTGGCGTCGGAAAGGGCGAAAAGGCCATGGCGGATGCTGCCACCAATGCGATTGCCTCGCCGATGCTGGAGACGAGCATCAACGGTGCCCGTGCGGTCCTGATCAATGTGACCTGCAATTCCAACTGCAGCATCACCGATATCAACGACGCGGTCGAGATGATTACGGCTGCCGCGGACAGCGAAGCAAACATCATCTTCGGCGCCAGCATCGATGACACGCTGGAGGATGAGGTACGGATTACCGTGATTGCCACGGGCTTTGAAAAGGAACCGTTCCCGCCGAGAACTTCCTCTCTGGATCCGGCCGCGACCCTTCCGTCCCAGGCACCGTATGTCTCCCAGTCCTATCAGCCTTCCTATCAGAGTTATGCGCAGGCGAACAGCGGCAGCTCCGGCACCTTCGGCTATAACCGCTATGAGAGCAGCTATCAGCCCTCCGGCAGCACCTTTGGCACGGGTGCCGCACAGGAAGCCACTGCGGCTGCACCCTCGGCCTCCGGCCCGGATGTTCCGTCCTTCCTGAACGAGCCGCGGGAGAATCCGCTGGCCAATCTGGGCAATTTCGGCGGCACCGCGTCCCCGACGCCGTACGGACAGCCGCAGCAGGAAAAAGCGCCCGGTGCGCCCTCTGCTCCGGAAAGACCGAACTCCTATGAGGACAGAGTTCCGGCATTCCTGCGGAAAAAACGCTAAATAAAAATCGCCCTTTCCAAACGGAAAGGGCGGTTTTGTTCGTGCTTATCTGAATTTCCAGGTGGAACGGGCCCGGCGGAAGACATTCTCATAATAGGAATACCAGTCCCGCGGCGCGGTAATGCGCATCTGGTAAAGCGAGTTGCCGCTGGCCACAATGGTAATCCGGCCGTTCATCAGGTAGGTTTTGATGCCGTCGTTGTATTCGGCCTTATAATAGCAGTAGGAACCCTTTGCGCCGCCCAGAGAGGCGGAGGCAATGGAGCCGGGAACGAACGAACTGAAGTTGTTGGCCATCTCCTCCAGAACGGATTCAAGCCGTGAACGGGCATCTGAAACGGTCTGCGGAACGCCCATATTCACCTGCTCAATGGTGAGACGGGTCTGGTAGCCGCCCTGATCCATCATCTCACGCTGAGGTTCGACAAACTGGACCGTGGAGGACTGATTGGTGTTCGGGTTCAGAAGCCAGGTCATCGGAATGGAGAAAGAAATGCCCATGCTGGTGTTCTCATACAGTTTGTAGGCGAAATTCGGGGTCGGCATGGGGGTAGGCGTCGGCTTGTCGATGGGATCAACGGAAACCGGCGTTGCGGCAGGGTTGTCGGGGTATAAATTTGAAAAGTCAACCATAAACGGTTCATCGGCAGCCGGACTGACCGGTGCGGGAACCGGATTGCTGATAGCCGGCGCTTCTGCCAGTGCAGGAACTGAGAACAGAAGAACCAGACAAGACAAAAACATGACAGAAGATTTCATATGTTCTCCTCCGAAAAAGACTAACTGAAACTGTGCAAAGTATATCAGTCTCAGCTGAAAATGTCAAATCATCGGGCCTGTTCACAAAAGGCAGGAAACAGGTCCGGCGGCCGGGGTGGGGACGGGGTAAAACAGAAAGGATTTGGTTACAAAGTGGAGCGTATGGGGTGGATAAACGACATAAAATACCTGATTTTTGATCTGGATGGGACACTTTTGGACACGGAAAGGCTGTATACACGTTTCTGGTGGAGGCGGCGAGACATTTTGGCTATCCGATGGAAACGCGGCATGCCATGATGATCCGCTCCCTGGCGCATGAGGTTTCCATTCCGCTGCTGCGAAAAGAAGTGGATCCGGGTTTTGATTTTTACCGGGTCCGTGCCTATCGCATGGAAATCATGGATGCGTATCTGGAACGGGAGGGACTGGTGCCAAAGCCGTATATGGAGGAAACCCTTCGGTGGTTTCATCAGCAGGGATACCGGATTGCCCTGGCCACGGCCTCGCCGGAGGAACGGGCGAAACTGTATCTTGATAAACTGGGCGTTCTGCCGCTCTTTGATGCCATTGCCACGGCCGATATGGTCAGCCACGGGAAACCGGCGCCGGATATCTACCTGCTGGCGATGGAAAAAATGGGCGCCGTGCCGGTACAGTCCCTGGCGGTGGAAGATGCGCCGAACGGCATTCTCTCGGCCTGCGCCAGCGGCGCCCACGCGGTGATGATTCCGGACCTGGATCAGCCGGATGAGGAATTGAGAAAAAAGTGCACCGTGGTTTCTTCCCTGAGGGAACTCCGGGAAATGTTTGAGCAGCGATAAAAGACAAAGGCAGTTTACCAAGTTTTACCCAATTCGAACCGACGGGAAGAACATGAACGACAGAAATTGAAGGGTTCCATAGTGAAAAATCTCCAAAGACAGAGTTGCAACAACGAACTAAATCCGCTATAATACGTATATCGGAATGTTGCTTTTCTGGATGGTTGAACTGGAGGTGGAATTATGGACAACTTTGTGATCACGATCGCTAGAAGTTACGGAAGCGGAGGACGTCGTATGGGGAAGCTCCTGGCAGAACAGCTGGGATATGAATTCTACGACCGGGAAATCCTCAGGAAAGCGTCCGATGAGAGCGGTATCAATGAGGAACTGTTTTCCAAAGCGGATGAAAAGAGCGCAAAGCTCTCGCTGTTCCGGATTGCCAGGCAGGTATACACCGGAGAGGTGATTCCGCCGGACAGCGATGATTTCATTTCCAATGAAAACCTGTTCCGGTATCAGGCCAAGATCATCCGTGAACTGGCGACGACCCAGAACTGCGTGATTGTGGGACGCTGCGCCAACTACATCCTGCGGGGCAGGGACAATGTGGTGAACATCTACGTGACAGCCCCCGTGGTCGACTGTGTGCGCCGGGTGATGGAGGTAGATGGTCTGGATCTGGAAGAGGCAGAAAAGAAGATCCGGAAGATCGACAAGCGGCGTGCGGACTATTTCAAGTATTTTACCGGACGGAACTGGCAGGACGCCGGGCTGTATGACCTGTGCCTCAACACCGGACACATGAGCGATGAACTCTGTGTCAATCTGGTCAAAGCCTATATCCGCGCGCGTTACGAGACCAAAGAGAAGTAAGTCATCGTCTCCCTTGCAAAAGGGAGACGTTTTTTCATCCCTGCCGCGGGCACTTGCGGGAAACGGGCAGCTATTGTATAATTTGCCGGTCTTTCGCTGCAGAGATGCCGCGGTGCGCAATGATAAAACCGGAGGAACAGTTATGGCAAAATTATACTTTCGCTATGGGGCGATGGGATCATCTAAGACGGCGAACGCGGTGATGGTTCGGTACAATTACATGGAACGGGGATGCAAGGTGCTGATGCTGAAGCCGCAGCTTGAAAACCGGGACGGGGAGCGAATCATCAAGTCCCGGTGCGGGCTTGAGGCCGAGTGCATGTTCGTGGAGGAACTCCCTCAGATCGACCTGAGCGGATATGCCTGCATCATTGTGGATGAGGCGCATTTCCTGACCGCCGCCCAGGTCCGCCAGCTGGTGGACATCGTCGATGACTATGACATCCCGGTGATCTGTTACGGCCTGCGGACCGATTTCCGGGGGAACTTTTTTGAAGGAAGCCGGGAACTGATGTGCTGGGCAGATACGATTGAGGAAATCAAGACGATCTGCTGGTGCGGCAGGAAAGCGACATTCAATGCCCGGATCAGTGACGGAAAAGTGGTCAAGGAAGGGGAACAGGTGCTGCTGGGAGGGAATGACAAATATATCAGCCTCTGCAGAAAGCACTGGAAAAACGGCGATCTCGGCGATTCCTGCAGCCGCAGATAAAAAGACAGCACCTGCCTGGGCAGGTGCTGTTTGCATGATCAGACTTTTCCGCTTTCGAAACGGTTAATGGCGCTCAGGATGCCCTTGACGGAGGCAAAGTTGATGTTGTGCTCCGTGCCGACGCCGTAGAACTTCTGTCCGCCGGGTCCTTTCAGCTGAATATAGGCCACGGCCTGGGAATCAGAACCCGTGGAAATGGCATGTTCGGAATAGGAGAGGAACGTATAGTCCACAATTCCGGCCGCCTTGAGGGCGTTGAAGAACGCGTCAATCGGTCCGTTGCCGCGGGCTTCCAGAGACAGGAAATCATCATGAACCGAAAGCACGCCGGAGAAATGGGTGACGTTTGAGGAACTGCCGGCCACGGCCTCCTCATAGAACTTGGCTCTGCTGAGGGAATAGGGCTTGCTGATGTTGAGGAACTCGTTCTGGAAGAGGGCGAGAACCTCGCTGGCCTGCAGCTCGCGTCCGGTCCGGTCGCATTTCTTCTGCACGATGGCGCCGAATTCGGGATGCATGGCTTTGGGCATGTGGTAGCCGAAATCGTGATCCATAATAAAGGCGGCACCGCCCTTGCCGGACTGGCTGTTGATCCGGATAATCGGCTCATATTCGCGCCCGATATCGGCCGGGTCAATGGTGAGATAGGGAATCTCCCAGTACTCGGACTTGTGCTCCCGCATATACTCGTGTCCCTTGTTGATGGCATCCTGATGCGAACCGGAGAAAGCGGTGAATGCCAGTTTTCCGGCATAGGGCCAGCGCTCCGGGACGATCATGCTGGTCAGGGACTCATAGACTTCGCGGATGTGGTCGATGTGGGAGAAATCGAGATGCGGATCGATTCCCTGGGTATACAGGTTCAGGGCGACGGTGACGATGTCCAGATTGCCGGTGCGCTCGCCGTTCCCGAAGAGGGTTCCCTCAACCCGCTGCGCGCCGGCCAGCATGGACAGCTCGGTGCAGGCGATGCCGGTTCCGCGGTCATTGTGCGGATGAACGGAGATGATGGCGGCCTCGGGATTGGGCAGCTTGCGGATAAAGTACTCAATCTGGTCGGCAAACGTGTTGCAGGTGTTGAGCTCCACCGTGTTGGGCAGGTTCAGGATTACCGGATTTTCCTTCGTAGACCCCAGGGCTTCCATGACCCGGGCACAGATTTCAACGGCAAAATCCGTTTCAGTGCCGGAGAAGGACTCGGGGGAGTACTCGAAGCGGTAATTGGTATCCGACTGATCCGCCTCGGTCAGTTCCCGGACCAGCTTTGCACCGGCAACAGCGATGTCAATGATGCCGTCCATGTCTTTCTTGAAAACCACGCGGCGCTGGAGCTCAGAGGTGGAATTGTAGAAATGAACGATGACATTCTTTGCGCCGTGAACCGCTTCAAAGGTCTTGCGGATGAGATGCTCACGTGCCTGAACCAGCACCTGAATGGTGACATCGTCCGGAATCAGATTGTTGTCAATCAGGGCACGGAGAAAATCATATTCCGTTTCAGAGGCGGAAGGGAAGCCGACTTCGATTTCCTTGAACCCGACCTCAACCAGCAACTTGAAGAATTCAATTTTCTCGGTGACGTTCATGGGGGTGACGAGGGCCTGGTTGCCGTCACGCAGATCCACCGAGCACCATACAGGCGCCTTTGTGATATGGTTGTCGGGCCAGGTACGGTCGGGAAGGGTGACCGGTACGAACGGCTTATACTTTTCAAATCCCTTTTTCATTAAAGACTCTCCTTTACATGCCACATTCTTGTCATTTGCCTGAGTTGCTTTGCATGCAGCCTGAATTCGGCAAACGGTCGCTGCGCGGCGGGGCCATTCCTCTGCATGCCATTTTTATTAAAGCATTACTGGCGGCTGCGGGACGTAAAAAAGCGCCCCTGCCATATACTGACATAGGGGCGCTTTGAAGCGCGGTACCACCCTAATTCGGCAAAAATGCCCTCATGGTCTCAAACAAGACCGGACCTTAACGGGGTCAACCGTCACGGACTACTGCATTTCGCCCGTGCGACTCCGGGAGGAGCTCTCGAATGATCCCTGACCGGCTTACACCGCCCGCCGGCTCTCTGAATCACAGAATCAACCGATTATTTCCCTTCATTGTCTTTCAAATGTACAGGTATTTTATAAAAGGACAGATGGTTTGTCAAGCACAATTTTTAGGGGCCCAGGGATTTCGCATGATCAGTCTATCTCAGATATCGTGGTTTTTTGCGTCCTTTCAAAAAGGCATACTGCCCCCTTGGTTTGTGAACGAATTTTTGAAATTTCGTCGTACTACACACGCATATAGCCGCATGAAAAACAGA
>JAGAHV010000144.1:0-1705 GCA_017626895.1 Clostridia bacterium
GCCGATTGCGGTCTTTCCGGTGTGCCTTTACCGCCAGCTGATCCATGAGGGAAAGAACCGTCTCCGCGCGCTCATCTGCCGGCGGGTTTGCCGCCCCCAGCATATCCGCGGTAATCTCAATCGCATACTGTGATCGATTAATGGGAGCTTCAGAATTGATCACGAGAATCTCCGATTCCGCATCAAAGTCCGTGATATGCTCTGCCCCGGCCATTTTGGGGCTGTCCCGGTCATAGATCAGGAAATTGCCGCAAAGGAAGACCGGAATCCTGTACAGCCGGTCCTGCACCGTGAGGCCCTCAAGGGCAAAGGGAAAAATATCCTGGGCCTCCCTGACCGCGTCCGGGCTAATGGACTGAATCCAGCCCTCCCGGATCAGTTTGTCCTGCACGACGGAATCATACATGATTCACCCGAACAAAGTACCTTTTTTGAAAAACGACTACCAAATACAGCGGTTGAATGTATTTCAAACTACAATATATAGTGGTTTTTGATTTTTGCAACACCTTATGTCGGGCGAATCATACATGATGACGTCGATCCCCTCCGTTTTCCCATCCTGATAGCAATTCCATTCTGCCCGAATCAGCCGGATATCCGGTTCAAGTTCTGCCTATCTTGCCTCAATGATTTCCTGGTAATACGTGCAGTCCGGCAGGTATGAAAATACCGCATAGGTCAGCGAGTCCACCGTTTCTGCCATGCACATCTGTCCGCAGAGCAGCATTCCAAGCAGATACAGGACAATGATCATTTTTCTCATTCTTTCCTGCTTTCCGGGGATGTTTTCCCCTATCTTTTTCTCAGGTCTCCATTTTGGTCACTTTCCGGATCTGCTTTGTCTGAGGCATGAAGTTGCCTTGTCGCTGTGCGACAGGGCAGCTCCCCCTCCGGCAAATCCCCCGGATAATGGCAAAGCCCGGCCAGTGGTCGGGCTTTTGTCTCAGAGCTTCAGAAGATGCGCTGCATTTCCGCCAAGGATGGCCGCACGTTCCGCATCGGTGATGGACAGTTCTGACAGGAACGCAATGGACTTTGCCTGATCTGTCCAGGGACTGTCACTGGCATAAAGAATCCGGTCGGCGCCGAAAACATGGATAAAACGGAGCATTTTCTCTGCGTCCAGCATCGCCGGCTGCCGGGGAATGCCGGGCAGCTGGTCGATTTCATCCATGGAAAAGGCACAGTCAAGATACACACTGGTATCCGCCAGAAGTTCAAGGACCTGATCCCATTGACGCCATCCGCCCATATGAGCAAGAACGAAGGGAAAATCGCCGATCTCCCGGACGACCTGCAGACACATCTGCGGCGAGCAGTGGACCTCGCCGGGAAAACCGATGTCATAGCCGGCATGGGTCAGGACGATCAGGCCCTGTTCCGCTGCCGCGCCAATGATCCGCAGCATCCGGATGTCCGTGAGGTCCACGCCCTGGTAAACCGGATGCAGCTTGATGCCCTTAAAGCCCAGTTCCCGAACCCGGCGCAATTCCTCCGCCGGGTTCGGGAAATCCGGATGCATGCACGCAAAGGACAGCAGCCGACCCTCATACTGTTCGTTGAGGCGCAGCGAAGCATCATTGACCTTTACCACCTGGGCAGCAGATGTGGCCACCGGCTGGATGACCGAGAGATCCACGCCGGCCTTTTCCATGGAGCGGAGAAGGCCGGCATTGGTTCCATCCGAATGCGGGAATATACC
>JAGAHV010000145.1:0-35979 GCA_017626895.1 Clostridia bacterium
GTGCGGTTTTCAGGGTACGAACCCTGTAAGATTTCCGGTGGCGACAGCGAAAGGGATCCACCTGTTCCCATACCGAACACAGAAGTTAAGCCTTTCAGCGCCGATGGTACTTGGCTGGAGACGGCCCGGGAGAGTAGGACGTTGCCGGATTCCACAAGGAACCTTGCTATTGCAGGGTTCTTTTTTTATGTCCGTCCGCAGGTGAAAGTCTTTACTTAAAATTGATACTTGTGGTAATATCCGTTCAGATGAACGGGGCAACAGAGGGGATGTCCGACGACGAAGGCAAAAGGACATAGGATTAGCCGCTTCGTATTCTGAATGGTCGTACAAAATAGAGGAACTGCCGACAGGACACGGAATCGCAGATGTCGTTTTTCTGCCGAAGAAATATTCCCGGCTTCCGGCGTTGATCGTCGAGCTGAAAGGAAATAAGACAGAGGAAAGCGCCATCCGGCAGATCAGGGAAAAGCACTATCCGAAAGTACTTGAAAAGTACGAAGGGGAGATTCTGCTGGCGGGAATCAGCGTCGATGAAACTACCGGGCAGTATACCTGCGTGATTGAGAAACGCTGCAAAGCCTCAGGTACTTCCGGACAGGACCCATAAAAATGACTGAACAGATCGTATAGACTGTGACAGGTTTGCAGATAAAGCTTGTCAGGGTGGCTTTTGTCATCACATAAAACAATGAGGAGGACGGTTTCGTGAAACCAATCAACTGGAATGAGAACTGGAAGTTTTGGGCGGATAAGGATGCCTTTGCGCTGGTGTGGAATATTCCTGAACATGCGCGTGACATTACGCTGCCTCATGATGCCATGATCGAAAATCCGGCAAGACCGGACAGTCCCAACGGCGGCAATACCGGCTACCGGGACGGAGGCAATTATACCTATGTCAAGCAGCTCATACTGGCAGCAGGGGATCTGGGGAAAAAGTACATTCTCCGCTTTGACGGCGTGTATTGTCATGCCCTGGTCTATGTCAACGAGCAGCTGGCCGGCAGTGAAGCCAACGGGTACACCAGTTTCTATGTGGATCTCACGCCGCTTCTGCATGCCGGCTGCAATGAGATCCGGGTACAGGTACGCAACGCGGGGATGACCAATTCGCGCTGGTATTCCGGCAGCGGCATTTACCGGGATGTCGTCCTGTTTACCTCCGGGGCGACCTATATCGAGCCGGACAATGTCCAGGTAACAACGGAAAGCGTGGATGAGGAGTTTGCACTGCTTTCGGTAAAGACGACGGTGATCAATGAAAGCCTGAATGCCCGCACCCTGATGCTGAGAACGTGGATCCTGTCGGCAGAGGATGCGGAGACGGGACGGGAGCGGACGACGTTCTTCCTGAAAGCCGGGGAGAGCCGGACGCTGACCCAGCACATTCTTGTCAGGAAACCGGCGCTTTGGTCGGAGGAGAATCCCGTGCTGTATCGGGCAGAGGTGAGACTATGTGACGGGGAGACGCAGATGGATCAGGCCGAAACGCGTTTTGGCATCCGGACGCTGTCCCTGGATGCGGCGCGGGGCCTGCGGGTCAACGGAAAGACGGTAAAGCTCCGCGGTGCGTGCATCCACCATGACAGCGGGCTTCTCGGCGCGGCGACCTATTATGATGCCCAGTACAGGCAGGTAAAGCAGCTGAAGGAAGCCGGATTCAATGCGCTTCGGATTTCGCATCATCCGGCGGCGCCGGCACTCCTGGATGCCTGCGATGCGCTCGGCATGTATGTGATGGACGAGTTTTCGGATATGTGGCAGCGGGCCAAGAACGACCTGGATTATGCGCTGGACTTTGATGCTTCCTGGGAAAAGGATGTCCGGCTCATGGTCAGGAAGGACTACAATCATCCAGCCGTTATTCTGTATTCCGTGGGCAATGAGATTCCGGAAATCGGCACGGACTACGGCAGCCTGACCTGTGCCAGAATTGCGGGACTCATGAAGCAGCTGGATCCCACCCGCTATACCACGGCGGGCATCAACGGAGTCTTTGCCGCGGGGGACCAGATGGGGCGTATTATGGCGGACCTCTCCAGGGACATGCAGGCCTCCGGTGAGATTGAGGGGAACGTCAATGATTTCATGACCGTCATGGATACCAAGATGGATGAGATTGTGGTTCATGATGTCATTTCCGAGCGGCTGGAAAAGGCCTGCGCCAGTCTGGATGTGGCGGGATACAATTATATGACGGCCCGCTACCTGCCGGATTCCGTCAAATATCCGAACCGGGTCATGGTGGGATCGGAGACGTACCCGCCGGAGATTGCCCGCAACTGGGAACTGGTCAGAAAGCTTCCGTCGGTCATTGGGGACTTTACCTGGACGGGCTGGGATTATATTGGCGAGGCCGGTGTCGGAATCCCTGCCTATCGATTCGGGGAGGGCGGATTTGGTGCCCATTATCCCTGCCAGCTTGCCTACTGCGGTGACCTGGATCTGACCGGCTTCCGCCGTCCGCTGAGCTATTACCGGGAGATTGTCTTTGGTCTTCGTGAACAGCCGTATATTGCCGTACAGAATCCCAATCATTACGGGGAGACGCTGATTAAAACGCCATGGGTCATGTCGGATGCCGAGGAAAACTGGGACTGGTCCGGCTGTGAGGGGAAACCGGTGGTCGTAGAGGTCTATGCCCCCGGAGATGAGGCGGAGCTCTTCCTGAACGGCAAAAGCCTCGGGGTGAAGAAACTGGAAAACTGCCGCGCCCTGTTTGAGACCGCCTATGAACGGGGAACGCTGCAGGCAGTGGCTTACCGGGATGGAAAGAAACTCGGAACATTCGATCTTTCCAGCCCGGAGGGAGAAGACCGTCTGACCCTGAAAACGGATTTCACCGGAGAGGAACTGATCTATCTCACGGTGCAGGTCTGCGGGGAAAACGGCGTCCCGCGGTGCGGTCAGGAGCAGCTGATTACAGCGGAAGTGGACGGAGCGGAACTGCTGGGCGTTGGCAGCGGTGATCCGAAGCCAACCCTTAACTATCCGTCGGGCAAGACCTGGACATACGGGGGCCGGGCGCAGATCATTCTGAAAAAGACCGGAAAGAAACAGATCAAGGTGCGGGTCCTGAGCGAATCTGCAAGTGCAGAAATAGAGATCTGAGCCGAAGAACACACAATCATAATATATGTCGGGTAATTCGAAACGGGCGCTATGTTAAAAACATAGCGCCCGCACTATACTTTGGGCAGAACGGACAAGGATTACGTAATCGGATAAAAAGGAGAAAAAACAATGGCAGAATCCCGAAATGTCAAACCTGCATCGCAGGGCTCTGGCAAATTGTCCCCGGCATTTGTTTTCTTCCACTCGACCTCTGTGAATGGCACCGCGATGGCCATCGCGGCAACCATTGCGAGTTACTTTTCCCTCTATGCGCAGGAAACCGTGGGCATCACGGCAGCGCAGCTGGCTGTCATTCTGCTGATCTGCAACATCTGCCTTCTGTGAGTGTTTATTGACAATTGACGAGTCTACTCTTAAAATATACCGACGATGGGGAATTCTTTAGTCTGTCTGCCTCTTCCAAACAGAGGCATCTTCGAATGGCCAATTAAAGGCCGTAGTTGACAGGACTGAGATCGCAATCATCGCTGAATACACAATCGCTGATCTGAAAAAGGAGAAAAACAGGTATGGATCTTAATGAAAAAAAAGAGCTGTTAAAGCAGGCATGGAAAGAGGTCTTTGATGTTGACGAGGTGGCAGATGATGCTGACTTCTTTGATGAGGGCGGAGATTCCATCAAGGCAGTCGAGCTCTCCTCGTGGCTGATTCAAAAGGGCATCAAGCTTGACCTGGGCAAAATCTTTTATACATCCGTTCTGGCTGATATGGCTGAGTCACTCGAGGAGACGCAGCCCATGTACGTTCCCGAAAAGCTGATGACAAAAGAGCTGTTCAAGGAAAAGTATGACGCGGTGATGAGCGGAAAACCCGTCCCCGAAGATCATCCGGAGGAGGAAGATCAGCAGATCTGTGATCCGAATCTGACGGGTCCTGGCGTGGATGCACAGAATCCGCCGATCGCTGCCCCGAATATGGCAGCTGCCGGCGGTCTGGATGGCGAAGATCAGCAGATCTGTGATCCGAATCTGACAGGTACCGGCGTGGATGCACAGAATCCGCCGTTCCGTATTCCGAATATGCCGGCTGTCGGCGGCCCGGATGCAGAGGATCAGCAGATCTGCGACCCGAATCTGACAGGCACCGCTCCTGTGGCCGGACAGAACCTCATGGTTAAGATGCTTAAGCTGATGATCACGCAGCAGCAGACGGTGCTTCAGATGATGGAGCTGATGGCGGATATCGTCGCAGGTCCTGCCCCAATGAGGGGTCCTGCTCTGCCTGTCGGAAATTTTAAGCCGAATGCCCTCATGCAGACTGTCCCGGCGGATAAGCAGGCGGCTTTGAAGAAGGTCATGTCTCAGTTCTATGTGAAAAAAGCAGATGCTCCCATCGAAAAGCCGAATGTGATCAAAATCGAGAAAGCAAAGGTGGCCAAGCCCACAAAGAGTGCAGAAGAAGTGCTTGAGTACGTTCTGAAGGGGCTTTTGAAAAACGGTCTTGATAAATCTGCGGATCTGTTTGAGCAGGGACTGACCTCCCTGGACGCGGTTAAACTCGTGACCAGGTGCGGGGAACACGGTTACGCTGTCAAAATGCAGGACATTTATATGCATTCCAAGTTTGAGGAGCTTGTCAAGTGCATGGTTCCTGGTAAGTAATTAGGAATTTTCTAAAGGAAGGGACAATCGATGAAACGGAACGACTTTGAGTGGATTGATTCTCAGATCAGGAACAATTATGCAATATTAGGCAGAATCGAAAAGAAGATTTCAAATCCTCCGGCTCTTCCCGTTCAGCCAGTTCAGTTTGTTCAGCCAGTTCAGTTTGTTCAGCCTGTTCAGCCCGTTCAGCCTGTTGCTGACCTGGGAGGGAGAGTGCAAAAGGGATTCGAAGGAAACGAAAAGAAGAAATCTGAAGGAGAAAAAAAGAAGAGCTCCGGGGTTGTCCCTTCCGACGGAAAAAAAGGGAATCAGAAGAAAAACGAGCTGCATCAAAACGAACAGAAAGTCAGGGAATCTGTCAGAAAAAGCGCTCTGACACCGGAAAACTATACAGCGAAGACCCTTGATGCCGATGATCTGAATACGATCATCGGCATGTATGGCATTTCAGTGGAGGATATTTACGAACTGAATGCGGGCCAGGAGTGGATGCTGGAAAAAGGACACCGGGTGAAGTCCGCTTTTTTTCTGCAGATTATGACAAAAGCCGTCATCCAGATGGATCCTGCGGCCTTCCGGCAGCAGGCAGATAAAGTGTGCGAAAAACTGGAAAGCCTGCGCTCTGCCTTTGTCTACAGGAACGTGAAGAAGCCTTACCGCGTGGTGATCCGGGACCGGCATCCGGAGATTAATTATATTGATCTTTCGGACCTTGACCCGGAGGAGTTTGACAGACGGGTGAGAAGCTGCATGGAGGCGGACCGTCTGCGCGGCTTTGACCTTGAACGGGATTCGCTGCTTCGGATCAGTGTGTACAAGAGCGTGGAAAAGGATACCTATGCGCTGATCGTTTCCCAGCCCCATATCAATTCAGACGGCACCAGTGTGAGCGTGCTGTTCTCAGAACTGTTCATCGGCTATGCGCTTGACCTGAACGGAATCGATAAGAAGATCGAGGCACAGTCCTACAAGGCGTATGCCGAACATCTGCAGCAGGTGGATGTGGATAAAGAGCTTGACTGGTGGAAACAGAACCTTTCGGACGCGCCCGAAGATCCTCTTCTGCCGGGGCAGATCACCAGTGAGCTCGATTATCATATGGCCACGCATTTTGTCCCGTTCGAGGATGAGGTGATTGAAAATCTTGCAGCATTGCAGAAAAAGCTGAAGGTGACGGTCTTTACCATTTTGCAGTGTCTGTGGGGAATCATGACGGCAAGGATGAAAGACCAGACAAGCATGGTGTTCGGAGCGGTATCCTCCGGAAGAGATTCTGAGGTTTCGGACAGCATGATGCAGGCCGGAGGCTTTGTGAATATTCTGCCGGTAAAGATCTCGTTTCAGGAAGAGGAGCGTTTTTCTGAACTGGCGGAAAGAGTTCAGAAGGATTTCGTCAATGCCATGGCCCATTCCCATTGTTCGCCTATCCAGATTCAGAAAGCACTTGGCAGGAAAAAGCCTGTTTTTGCACATATTCTGAATTATCACAATTATGCAAAGCCCAAGACCGAAAAGAAGGCAGAGGAGCACGTCACATCTGGTGGAATAAAGGTCATCGGCGGGCAGGCGTATGATAACTTATCGGAAGATCTGTGCGTGTATTTTACGGAGGTAGACGGGAAAACCGGATGCTATTATGCCTATGATGATAAGGCTTTTACAGGGATCTTCATTGGACTCCTGGGTGATTTCTTCAGGGAGATGCTGGATTCGCTTGCGATGATCACTCCGGATACGAAAATCTCCGAACTTCCTGTTCCGGATTACGGACTGGTCGAAGTGGCCGACATTGGCGGCCGGATGACGCGTGTGAAGACGGCCGGTATCTTAAAAAAGCATCCGGTCTTTTCATCGGCATCGGATGATGAGCTGCTGGCACTGGCGGATGTATGTGAATGGGAACAGTGCCCCAGAGATTATATAATCAAGGGCTCGATGGAAGAACTGGATCGGATTCCTATGCTTGTGCAGGGAAGAGCGATTCTTTATGGGGAGTCCTCGGATGGATGGAATAATCCGTTCCGTGTATTCAAGGAGGGAGATATCCTTTCTCTGGAGCCATTTTTCGGAGATGGAAAGCAGCGTGATCTTTTGATTGCGGGTGAACATGGGGCGGCGGTCATTTTCATTCGTGCAGCGGTTTTAGAGGGATTCTTCAAGGAACATCCGGAATCACTGTTTGAGCTGGCCCGCGTCATTGAGAAGGAAAAGAGAAATTATCAGAAACTCTGGCTGAATGCGGTTTAATGAGTGGCCCTGTCGCGCAGCGACAGTCAGCAAATCCAGGCCTCCTGTCATGCTGCTCCGGCAAATGAACATAATGGAGGCCTGCAAAAGAAACATTGGGGGCATACGATGAAGGACAAGTGGAAAGTAAGCGTTCTTACACCGGTACACAATACGCCGATCGAGCAGCTGATCAGAGCGTATCGCTCCCTTTTGGATCAGAGCTTTGGTTTTTCCGGCATTCAGTGGGTGGTTGTGCTGCACAACTGTGAGAGAGACTACATCACGCGTGTCAGAGAGCTTCTGGGGGGCCAGGTGAATATCTGCCTTTCGGAGGTCAGTCAGGAGGGAACGGGCGTCTCCTTCGCGAGAAACGCGACGCTTGAACGGGCGGAGGGGACATACCTGTTTTTCCTGGATTCGGATGATGAGATGCTCCCGGACTGTATCGGGACGGTCGTGGATGAAATGGAGACGGCCGGGGCGGATACGGCGATCTTTGTGGCAAAGGTCGAGGGCGGCAACGGGATGGCCGTCTACTATACCGACGCGGATCCGAAGCTTGGAACGCAGGTGTTTGACCGGGGAGATCCCCGGATCTCAAAGAGCATGTGCATCGGCGGCATGCCGTTATGGTGCAGGTGCTACCGAAGGAATCTGGTTTCAGCGTCAGGGATTTTGTTTGACGAGGACCTGGATTTTGGCGAGGATTTTATCTTCAATGTCCGGATGACCGGACGTGCCAGGCGGGTATGTGTCATGCCGCAGCTGACGGGTTACCGGTATTACGCGTACATCGGAATGACGGGTTCAATCCTCGAGTCGGCGGCAGAAAAATGCGTCAACGGGGAAAACGGCATCGTGTCCCTGTGGCAGAATGAGCATACGGGATTGTTTCTCCGATCTGTCTATCGCTGCGGACGCAGGGAAGGGCTGGATCTCAACAATACCATGTGGCTGCTGCTGACGCAGTTCAGCCATCTGTTCCTGTTCTCGGATATGCCTCAGCTGCATAAGAACAATTATCTGGAAACCGCCCGTCCATTAATCGAAAACCTGAAGCCGCCTGTCATGGAATGGAAAGAAAAGCAGGCAGAGCTCAACAGCTGCCGTGATTTTGTGCGGGCGGCGGCGAAGGTTCATTCCCCTGATCCTGATTTTTCATCCGATAACCGGCCGGTCATTTTTGTCTTTGTCAATCCGGCGTGGGGACATGTGACGCCGCTCCTTGGCGTGATCCGGGCGCTGCGTGACAGGGGCTTTCATGTCCGGGCCTATTCCGGAGAGGGGCATGCGGCAAGGCTTCGAAAAGCCGGTGCCGTTTATGTCTGCACGGATGATATTTATGAGGGAATTGATCTTTCGGACAGGGAGGCGCTGGGTCTTTTTAGATGGATGGAATATGCCCGGCGGCTGGATCCGTTTATTGACCGTGAGATTAAACGGTGGTCGCCGGTGCTGGCGATCGTGGACGCCTCTACCATCTGGGGACGCCTGATTGCGGAAAAACACGGTCTGCCCATGGTCTACTCCTCCGCAACGATGATCATGAACTACCGGACGTATACCTACTGGAAGCCGCTGATTGAGAAGCTGGGTCCCCATATGGAGGAGATTAACCAGCGGCTGCTGGAACTCAGCAGAGAAGGCTTTCCGGCGAAAGAGATGGTGGGCCTGTATCAGATCCGGGAGAGTGAACCCTGCATTGTCTATACCTCGCGGATGATTCAGCCGAAATCGGACCTGTATACGGACAAAAATACCTGTTTTGCGGGTTACAGCCGTTTTCTGCCGCCTGTACAGCGTGCTGCGGCACCGGACAGGATGCGGCCGTTTGTGTACGTGACGTTAGGGACGGTCGCCAGCATAAACGTCTTTTTCTTCCGAAGCTGTATGAGTGCATTTCGTGAAATGGATGTGGATGTGCTGATGGTGATCTGGGAAAATGTCAGCATTGCACAGCTTGGGGAGATCCCGTCGAATGTCAAAGTGGCGGTCCGCGTGAACCAGGATGAGGTTTTACGGCAGGCGGATGTGGCCCTTTTCCATGCTGGAATGAACACGATGTCGGACTGCCTCCTGCTGGGCGTGCCGATGGTGGCATTCCCCAGCTTTGGTGAGCAGTACGGGAATGCAAGGCGGATCCAGGAACTGAATGTCGGAATCGTGATCGACAATTACCGGCCGGATACGATCCGACAGGCCGTGCAAAATGTACTGTCGGATGAGCAGTACCGAAAGAACGCCCGCGCAGTGGGTGAGGATATGCGCCGATACAAGGGAGGCGAGGGAGCGGCCGACTGGATCTGTGACCGGTTCGCGCTCAGGCCGGAGAGAACTGCCGGACCCCGCTGACGCATCAGTTGAAAGCAATACGGATCCTGAACAGGACGCAGGCCCTGTTCAGGATCCGTTTCAGCGACTATTTGCGGTTTACCTAATCCGTGGAATGGCCCTGTCGCGCAGCGACAGCTTATCCAATTTGGACCAGCACAAAGCTGCTCCGGTGAGAGACCAACACTGAGCCGTTGAAGAGGAGTGCCCGTATATGGACGAAGCATTGAGGAACGGAAGAATCAGGATTCTGGACAGATGCCCGGCCGGATGGGCTTATCTTTCGGGGGCTAGGTGTATCCGGCAGGTGATCTATACGATCATTGAACAGGATTCGGACATTGACCGGGAGACCTTTTTACAGACGCTTCATGAGACAAGGGAGCGTTTTCCTGTCATCAGCCGGTTTCTTCTGCAGATCGACAACGAGTTTTATCTGGCAAGTGCGGAGAATGTGCAGGAGAACGTTCAGTATACGAAGGGACGCGTGATCGGGGGAGAGGAAAACGGCTTTCACTCGTTTGATATCTCCATGGACAAAAACCGGATTGTTCTGTCGACAGACCGTGCCCTGATGGATCCCATCGGCCTGATGGAAGTAACCGATTTTTTCTGCAGCCGGTATGCCTGCCGCACCGGGAAGAGGACGGACATTGCCTCAGAGGTTCCCGGACCGGCACTGGACCTGGACCTTTTTTCTCTGCCGCAGGAAGAGGGAATCGGACCGGTCAGCGCCGCGGACGAAAGCGCGTATGTGCCGGCTTTTCAGACAGAGGACCTTTCGCGGCTTTCCGAGCTGATCCTTCCGACCCCGGAAGTGCTTTCGATGTGCAAAAGCCTTTCGGCCAGTCCGTCCGTTCTGTTTGCCCTTCTTATAGCCGATGCGATGGAACAGACCCGGGAAACGGAGGAAGGACACCTGATTCTCTCCGTTCCGGCAGACTGCCGGGAGGTGCTGAAAGGCGGGAAACGAATGAGGATCGGTGCGTTTCCCGTCCTCATTGATCTGAGCGAAAAAGAGTGGGCCGGTTTAAGCTTACAGGCAAAAGCGGCAAAGCTTTGCGCCATGATCAGGGAGCGCAAGGATCCGGCTTTTGCCAGGGGATGGATTCAGTTCTATAAGGATTATACGATTCCCATAAACCTGTTCCGCTCCACCCACCGAAAAGAGACCGGGGGATCGGATGCCGTCAGCTTCATGCTCTCTTATCTGAAGCCTTCGGAGCGGCAGGGCTATGAGGGAAAACGGCTGATCTGTTCCGGCATTTCCATGCCGAACGATTTCACCATGCTTGAGATGAACGGCCATTTTCATCTGTGGCTCAGGCCTTTTTGTCATCCGGTTTTGCCTGCCTTTAAGGACCTTTGTATCCGGAACGGCCTGCCGGTGACGGAAAGGGAGACGGAGGGAGCTTCTTTTGTTTCAAAGCCGCCACGAATCGAAAGCGGTGAACTGAGGCCTTCCGTCTTTGTTTTTGTGATTCCGGCCTATGGGCATCTCAGCCCGCTTCTGCCGCTTGTCAGGGAACTGGTGAACAGAGGGTTTAACGTACGGGTTTACACCGGGAGTGAAATGCGGGAAAGGGTCGAAAAGACCGGAGCGGTCTGCATCAGCTTCGATGTGTATTATGAGATGGCCGAAAGTCCGGCCAGGCAGGCCTATGGGTTCCCCCGGATGCTGGAACTGGCAGAGAATATGGATGAGACGATTGAGGCGGATGTCAGGACCTTTAAACCCAAATTTGCGGTGGTGGATATCCTGTCGGTCTGGGGAAGGCTTCTGGCCGAAAAGCACGGGCTTAAGGTCGTGCTTTCCAGCGCGGCCCGACTCATGACACGGGACAATCACCCAAACGACTTCGGGGATTATTTTGCGCAGCTCCGGCAGAGTGAGAAAGAGATCGGTGAGAATCTGTTGCGTCTTTCCGGCAAGGGCTTCAAAAGGCATTCAATTCTGTCCCTCATTACACCGGGGAGGGATACGGACTGCATCGTCTATATCCCTGAGGAGCTGCAGGGAGGGAATCAGCCGATCAATAAGGATCGGGTTTTTTATGCAGGTTACAGTGAGGATCCCATGCCGACACGGGCAGGGGAGAAAGGGAAACGGCCGCTCATCTATGTGACCCTGGGAACGGTGTCGAGCCGCTCGCCCTGGTTTTTCAGAAGCGCCATCGCGGCATTTCGTACCATGGAGGTGGATGTTGTTATGGCGGTCTGGAAGTATATTGAGTTCGGCACACTGGGAAAGATCCCGGACAATGTCCGCGTGGTTCGGGAGGTCAATCAGGCGGAAATCCTGCAAAAAGCCGACCTGGCCGTGTTCCACGCGGGGCTGAATACCATCCGGGACTGCCTGCTCTGCGGCGTTCCGATGGCGGTCTTTCCCATGGTGGCTGATCAGTTTGGCGATGCGAGAATGGTTAAGGAGACCGGTGTGGGGATCGCGCTTGAGGATTATCAGCCGGACACGATCCGAAAGGCCGCTCAGACGATCCTGAGGGAACCGGCCTATCGGGAAAAGGCGAAAGCCCTGGGGGATCGGATGCGCGCCATGGGCGGTGCCGCCGGCGCGGCAGCGTGGATCTGTGAACGGATGAAAGCCGGAACGGTCTGAAACTGGCACGGATGATGGGGAGGAAATCAATGAATCAGGATGTATTCTTAACGGCCCGGACGATTCCGGAGGCGATTCTTTCCTATGCCGAAAGTGACAAAGCGGCGGTGATCTGCGGTTCTGTCCTTCGGACCTATCGGGAGCTGATCCGGGATGCCCGCCGTCTTGCCGGGGCACTTGCCGCTAAAGGCGTTTTGCCAGGGGACCGGGTGGTGCTGGCCATGAAAAGAAGCACCGATTTTATCACGGCCCTGCTTGGAATCCTGACGGCGGGGGCGGCCTATGTGGCCATGGATTTAAGCTGGCCCGAAAAGCGCAGGGAACATATCATCAGGGACAGCGGCGCAAAGCTGGTGCTGGATGAAGAACTGTTTGCGGAACTGATGGAAACTGCCCCGTCAGAGGAGATGCCGCTTCCTGTTCTAAAGGGAAGTGACGCCTTTGCTGTCTACTACACCTCCGGCAGTACGGGTGAACCGAAGGGGACCGTCACGCATCATCAGGTCTTTTTCAATGAAGCCGTTCCCGTGAAAGAGAACATCTGTTCCAGTCTGACAATGGAGCAGTGTGAAACCTTTGTTTCGTTTGGAAACTTTGCCTATGGCGCTACGGCCTGTGATATTGCCGCCTGCCTGCTGTACGGCAAAACACTGGTATTTGCCACGGAGCAGGAAAGAGCCAATCCCGCCCTTTTGGGTGAGCTGATGCAGCGCTGGCATGTGGATGCCATGCTGGGCACCCCTTCCATGCTTCTGATGTACCTGGAGGATCCGGCGTTCGCAGACGCCTTCCGGTCTCTTAGGCGGGTTATCATCACAGGTGAGGCCCTTTCTGCAAGGGATGCAGCGAAGTTTCTGGAGCTGACGGATGCCGCCGTCTTTGATGCCTTTGGCGCCTCCGAGGTTCGAAACTATGCCTTCGCGCGAATTCGCCCCGGAGAGGAGATCCGGATTCAGGCCCCGGTTCATGGCGCTGCCCTTCTGCTTCTGGATGAGGACGGAAAACCAGTTCCGGATGGAACCAAGGGGGAGCTGTGCATTGGGGGAACACCCGGGCGGTACGGCTATTATCTCGGGAATGAGGCGCTTACGGCGCGAAAATTCATTGAAACCGTCGACTTTGGCCGGGTCTACCGCACCGGGGATATGGCCAGGCGTGAAGAGGACGGAAGCCTGACGATGATCGGCCGGGAGGATGATCTCATCAAGTTCCACGGGCAGCGGATGGAGCTGGAGGAAGTGGAGCGGTGCCTGCAGGATCATCCGGCGATTAAGCGCGCCGCGGCTGCCGTACGGGGAACCGGCAAAGATGCCATGCTTTTTGCCTGGTACACGGCCGATTCTGAACTGGATCCGTATGCGCTCAGGGCTTATATGGAGGAAAGGCTTCCCGCCTATATGATCCCCTCCCGCCTGCAGCGCCTTGAGTCGCTGCCGCTGAACGCCAACGGAAAGCTGGACCGGAAGGCTCTGCCGGACATTGGGGAGATGAAGGGCGAGTATGTCCCGCCCCGGTCAGAGGAGGAAAAAAATCTGTGCACGGCGTTTCGGCAGATTCTGGGGACAGAGGCAGAAATCGGCGTGAAGGATCATTTCTTTATTCTGGGCGGCGATTCCTTTAAGGCCATGCGTCTGATCGGGCATCTGAGGGATGCCTGGGACTATACCGTGACATTCCCGGAGCTGTTTAAGTTTTCTACGCCGGAAAAGCTTGCCGGGATCCTTCGCAAAACCGGGGAAGAGAAACAGGCCAGTGTGCCTGCGGTTCGGGAGTTTCCCGAAAGCAAAATACCGAAAATGTTGCGGGAGAGGCGAAGCCCGGAGGTGGAGGCCATCCTGCCGGTCAGTCAGAGCATGGCGCTCTATCTGATCATGAAGCGGTACGGGATCACCGTGCAGCGAAATGTGAACCGGCTCAGCGCAAGGATCGGCGCCGCATGGAGCCGTGAAGAGTTTACTCACCGGGTGGAGGTGCTCACAAGGAACCATCCCGCGCTGAGGTCGGAATTTGTCGAGGCGGAGAAGGGCGGTTACTGGCAGATTCTCTACAGGCAGAAAAAGGTGCCGGTTTTTTATAAAGACCTGCGGGGCCTGTCTGAGGGAGCCGTCCGGCGCTTTACCGACGGTTTCTGGCAGGTAATGGAAGAGGAGGCGGCGCTTTTTGAAGCGGCCTGCTTTGTCCTGGGTGACAGCAGCCTCTTTTTGATCCGGGCCGACCATACGGTGGCGGACGGGGTGTCGCTGAACGTGATCTTAAATGAGCTGACGGCAGAGGATGTGGAGTCCCTGAAACCGGATGAGTACATTCTGCACCGGAAAAGGGCGTTAACCGAGGCAGATGTGGTGCCGCAGGAACTGAGAGAGTATTACAGGGGAGGGCATTTTCCTCTGGCCGGGGAAAAGCCGGGAAAGACGGCGGAAACAGCACTGACCTTTTCGGCGGAGGAGACCGGGCGGCTTTCTGCTTTTTGCGCCGGCAGGGGCTTTACGCTGCACACCCTGATGCAGCTGGTCTATGGAAAGACGCTGCTGGAGCTTTTCGGCGGCGATGAGGTGTGGCTGATCCATGTGGATCACGGACGTCACAGCGAATGGGGCGATGAGCTTCGCATTGTCGGAAATCTGATGACGGGTTTTCCGGTTCGGATTGACCGGAACATGACCGGAACCGACCTGCAGGAGGATATTCTGCGGATCCGGCAGTTCCCCGCGATCACCGACTGCCCCATTTTTATGGAGATGAATATCAGGAAGTGCCCGGATGGAATCATTTCACAGAATTTTGCACCCCTGAATCCCGTGATTCTGGAAAGCCGGATGCTGGATGCGGCGGATGTCCAGGGAAATGCCATGAAGATCATGGATGGAGCCATGGTGATCACCTTTCGGAATTCGCATTTGGCCGGTTTGGTCGATCAGATTTCGCAGTTCAGGGAGATCTTTAATCAAAAACTGAGGGAGGAGCAGGAAAGATGATGGATTGGGAAAAAATCTGGGAGAACGCGGATGTACATACCACCGTGCATGAGCTTTTGGAGAGAACCCGGGTGTGCCGGGGGATCGCGCTGGATGTGTGCAATGAAACCATGACCTTTCCGGAATTTCATGAGCGGTCAGACCGGTTTGCGGCATGGCTGCAGGCGCAGGGCTATGGAAGGAAGGACATCATCATCGTCTCCATGAAGGCCAGCGCGAATCTGTTCTGCATGATCGCGGCCGCCCTGAAGGCGGGGGTCATCCTGACGGTGACGGAGGATGAGGTGGCGGAGGTCCGGCTGCAGAAGCTGTATGAGCAGACAAACGCCGTCGCCAGGATTACGGATGCGCAGATTCCCGAAATCCTGAGGGAGAGTGAGGGACTTCCGCTTGAAAAGATCACGGACCGTATCCGTCCGGAGGATGTCTATGCCATCTGGTATACCTCCGGTTCTACCGGGGAGCCATGCGGCATCCAGACGGTGTCCTATAATATCGTCTGCACCATCGCACCCGTCCCCGGAAATGAGATCATGAGCGGATGCCTGAAGGAGAGCTGCGCGTTCCTGAATCTCAGTCATCCGTCCTTTGGCATGGGGTTTACCAATTTCTTTTACGCCATCCTGTATGGAAAGAAATTTGTCCATATACAGCCGGGACGGGAGGATACCATCCGTCAGATCGCCAGGAAGATGCGGGAGAACAAGGGATGTTTCCTGCTGTTTACCCCGTCCGGTATGTCGGCCTGTCTGCGGGATGAGGAGGCAAGAGAAAGCCTTAAAAATGTCGCCTCCGTGATGATGGGCGCCGATATCGTCAAGTCCTCCCTGATCGATGAGGTGCAGGAGGTTCTGGGGCCCCAGGGCAAGGTCATCAACCTCTACGGGAGCTCGGATGTGGGACTGTGCACGGCGAAGATCGCCCGGAAGGATGACAAGCCTCACGCGGTCGGCAAGCCCGTCTTCGGGACGGAGGTATGCGCCGTGGATGAGGACAGGAATCCCCTGAAGCCCGGCGAACCCGGCGAGCTGCGCATTTCCGGTCTCCGGGTCGGCCCCGGTTATCTCTGTGGAGCACCGGAAAGGATGAATAAATTTGTCCATGGAAAGGATGGCGTGAATTACTTTTTCATCGGTGACTACGGACGTGTGGATGAGGACGGCGAGGTCTATCTGCTGGGGCGGATGGACAGACGGATCAAGCACCTTGGATACCCGGTGGATGGGGTTGAGGTGGAGGAGACAATCCGCAGAGAAGTCGGCGTGAAGGCGGTGGCCGTCAAGCAGTTCGATACGGAACGGGGGCAGGTGCTCTGCGCTTTTTATGAAAGCGAACAGGAGCTGGATCCGAATATGATCCGGGACAAAATCGCCTCCGCGCTTCCGAGGTACTGCATTCCGGAGCGCTATGTCTGCCTGAGCAAGCTTCCGCTCACCGAGCGGGGGAAGCTGGACTATAAAGCGCTGACGCTTTCGGAGGAGGAGACCGGTCCCCGGAAGTATGTGGCTCCCCGGAATGAAAAGGAAAGAACGATCTGCGAGGCATTTGAAAAATGCCTGAAGACAAAAGCGCCCGTCGGCATTGATGACAGCTTCTTCGAACTGGGCGGCGATTCCCTCAGCGGCACGGTGCTGCTGCGGGTTCTGGGAGAGAATGGCCTGCATTATACGCTGGAGGAGCTCTTCTCAAGCCCCAGACCCTGTGACCTTGCCCTGTGTTCCAGCGAGAACAGGGAGGAAGATGCCGGTGAGGACGCGCCCCTTCCACTGCCCGATGAGCTTGCCGGCCTCAGGGCGTCGGAAAACACGGAGGAGATCCTCCCGCCAGAGGTGGCCAGCAGCTTCTACCTGTTTGTGCAGGAATCGGGAAGCGCGTATGAGAGAGGGCTTCGTGTCCGTCTGCGCTTCAGACTGAATCATTCCTTTTCGGAGGAAGCGTTTCAAAACAGAATTCGCCGCATCGCGGACCGTCATCCGGCCCTGCGTTCCCGCTTTATCAAGGACAGCACCGGGAAAAGGTGGCAGATCTTTGAAAAGGAACAGCAGCCCCCTGTCTTTTACCGGGATATCGCCGGATTGTCAGAGGAGGCCAGGGAAAGATTCCTCTCAGGCTTTTTTGCCGTGATGGAGGAAAATGATGTGGCATTTCAGGCAGGCTGTTTCCCGGTGGGGGAGGGCTGCGAGATTTTGCTCTGCATGACGCACGCCATTGCGGATGGGGTATCCACCGTGATCCTGATCAATGAAGTGGCAGGGGAACAGGAACCGTCCGGAACGGACCGGTTTTATGACTACAGAAAGAAAAGACTCGCACGGAGAGAACGGTTTCCGGAGGAGCTTGAAACGTATTACGCTTCCTTTACCGGTGGGATGCTTTTGCCGGCGAATCACCGGGGGCACCTGAATGAGGTGGAGCGGCGCGAACTCACGCTTTCCGCAGAGGAGACGGAGGAACTGAAGGAACGGTGCGGCAGACTGGGAATTTCCCTGCCCGCCTATGTGGAATACAGTTACGGAAAAGGTCTTCTGGCGGCAATGGGGAGAGACGCGGTCTGGTTTTCACACCTGTATTCCGGCCGGGACATGTCCTTTGACGGGGCGGATGACATCGTGGGCAATCTGATCTATACCATGCCGGTATATCTGGATAAGGACATGTCGGAGGAGACGTTTAAGCAGGGACTGATGAAGCCCTGGAAGTACCCCTTTGTGACCGACACAAAGGAGTATGGCAGGCTGAACCGGCACAATATCGAAGAGGGAATCATCTCCCGGATTTTTGAGGCGTACCACGAAAATGTCGTCTCCGTGACAAACGGGCCGGAGGGAATGGACACCGGTCATTATATGGAGATGGCGGATGGGGCCTTACGGATCGTGCTGCGTTATCCGCGGGACGAGGGACGGAGTCTTGCTTACGGGACCGTGATCAAAACCATGGAACAGTACCTGAAAGGCAGGCAGAACGGATGAGGGAGCCCCTGGAGATTGTCTATGCCACGGATCATTCCTACCTGCTTTTGTGCGGTGTCTCCATTTTATCCCTGATGGAGCATCTGCCCGACAATCAGCAGGTCAACCTTCATCTGCTTCTGGATGAGAGCTTTTGTGCGGAAGACCGAAGGCTTTTGGCGATGCTGGAGGACCGCTTCAAAAACCTGAATCTTTTGCAGCACCGGATCTCTGAGGCGACGTTTGACAGCATCGACTTTAAGGACTCCCTGTGGTCAAAAGCAGCCTGTTACCGGTTGATCCTGCCCATGCTCCTGCCCGAGGTGGATCGCTGCCTGTATATCGATTCGGATACGCTGGTGGTGGGCTCTGTCCTTCCTCTCTGGGAAATGGATATGACGGACTATTATCTGGCAGGGGTATTTTATGATATCTCCTCTCTTCGGGAGCAGACCGTGGGGAACCATATTCCCGGCGTTGAGACGTACATCAATTCCGGTGTACTGTTCATGAATCTTTCCCGGATGAGGCGGGACGGCATTCAGAAAAAACTGCTGGAACAGGTGCGAAATTATCTGGTCGTGGATCAGGATCTGTTAAACATCATCTGCTACGGCGGGATACGGCTTCTGCCCCTGGAGTACAACTGTATGCCCGGCGTTTCCTGCGGGAATCCGAGGATTCTGCATTTCCTGATGCGTGACTATCTCCGTCCGTGGAAAAACCGGCGCGCACAGGGAGGCGATCTGTGGTGGCACTATGCCGGGCAATTCGAGGAACTTGTCGATCTGGACGGACTCAGGGAAAAGGCCGACTGGTATGAGCGGGGCAGTCTTACTGCCATGCTTCGAAGAAGCTGTGATTTTGAACGGATTTATGTGGTCGGTTCAGGGCTGGATGCGCAGCGGATTTACCGGGCGCTGCGCCTGGGCAGGCTGCACGGTCTTCAAACACTGTTAAAGGAGGATGATGCGGCCCCCGACCGTTCCGGGACGCTCCTGATCACCGCGACAAAAAAGAAGGAGATCCCTCTCCTTCAGTCGTTTTTGAACCAGGGCGGAACCAGGAGGCAGGTATTTGAGTTTGCCCGGTGGCCCGTTTCCTTTTACCGGCTGCAGCCTCGAAACTGTGCCCGAGAGGTGAATGGGGAACTGCTGATGTGGGAGTATGGGGCAGACTGCACGGGTACGGCTTCTCTCACGCTGCAGCTTGAAATCAATGCGGCCCGGTTCCCGGACCGGGAGGCCCTGACCGAGTGGCGGGACGGAGAGATCTGTTCCGTTTCCTTCCGGGACCTGAATCGGATGGCGAACCGGATGGCAGCCAGGATCCAGGCGCAAAAGATCCGGCGGGGATCGGTGATCCGTCCTGTTTCGGATGACCCCAAAGGAATCCGTTTTCTTGCCGGGATGCTTGGAATCATGAAAAGCGGATGCATTGCCACGATGGAGGAGGGCACCACCCTTGAAGTCCCGATTCCGGAGGAAGGGGAATTTGACCCTTATAATCCGCCTCTGGAGGTTCTGCCGGATGAACCGGTGCTGACGGGGCAGGATGCGGTGTCCTCGGATCATCCCGGATGGACGGGACGCAGGATATGCGAAATGGCGGAACAATTTCGAAGGAGAACGGGCTGGCACGGGAAGGACCGGCTGATGATCTGTCAGGGAAACAGTCCTTTCCTCTGGGTCCTTCTTGCCGCGGCGTTTTATGAAGGAAACCCGGTCACGCTCCTGCGCGAGGAGGCAACAGGGGATGTCCTGAGGGCGGCAGAGGAAAAACAGGCGACCGTCATCTATGCGGAGAAGACGGCTTTACAAAAAGTCCTGTCAGGAACAGGGAAGCCGTCATTGACATCCGGATGCCTTCGGATGCTGATCACGGAGGCTTTCTGGGAAGGCCCCGGGAGAGTGGTCCGGCCCGAGGATGAAGCGATTGCGGCTGAATGGCACAAAATGGCGCCGTTCGTCCCGGTGAATGGACAGGGATATGACGGAAGCTTTTACAATGATTGTGAATGGTATTAGCGAAGCAGGAGCGAAGGGCCCTTCTGCGGATGAAAAGAATGTCTCTGCTGCGCTGCGGCAGTGAATGTAATCAAGGCCTCAGGCAATGCCCCGGAAGAGGACAACGGTGAGGCCTGCGAAGGAGGAGCGTAAGGATGCAAAAGGGAAAAACGCAAAAAGAAAAAACGCTGATGGCGGGGGTTTTCACCAGATTATTTACCGTCATGCTGATTGGAATGATGTGCAGTATCCTGTGCAATGTAATCGACTCGGCTATTACTGGGCAGTTTCTTGGAAGGGATGCGGTCGCGGCCGTAGGCCTGACCGGTCCGATTATTTCACTGATCGGGCTGGTAAACGCCCTGTTTGTGGCCGGAACCGGGCAACTTTGCACGGAGAGCATGGGCAAGGCGGATATCGGAAGAGTCAATCAGATCTTTTCCACCACGGTGGTCAGCGTGATGGGCTTTGGCTGCCTGATGACCGCTTTCTTTGCGGGCATTTCCCCGATGTTCCTGCCGCTCATCGCCAAAGGGGCGGATCCGCAGGTGATGAAGATGGCAGAGGATTATCTCAGGGGTTATTCGTTTATCATCATTCCCATGAGTCTGTCTTCTCTGCTGAACAGTCTGTTTGCGCTGGACAATGACCAGAAGCGGAGCATGGGTTTTGCCCTGATCATTCTGGTTGGTGATGTGGCGCTTGACCTGTTAAATGTGTTCGTCTTCCATGGCGGGCTGCTGGGGATGGCCCTGGCTTCCGTCATCGGTGCCGTTATCGGTCTTTTCTACCTTCTGCTGCATTTTCGCAAGGAAGGGCATCTTCTCCGGTTCAGCCTGAACAATCTGAATTTCGGGGTGATTCCCCGGGTTCTGGTCTATGGACTTGCAGGAGCGGTTCCCATGCTGATGGGAAGCATCAAAACCGGCTCCTTCAACTATGTCCTGCTGAAAGCCGGGGGCACAGACGCGATCGCGGCTTATTCGGCGGCAGGAGGGGCATTTATCCTGCTCCTGTCTCTTACCACGACCATCCAGTCGACCACGGCTACCCTGACAGGACTTGCCTTCGGCGAGGAGAACACGGATTCGATTTCAGAAGTCCTGCGCATCTCACTGGTATTCAGCTACCGGATCTATCTGGTGATCGGGGCCATCCTTTTTGCTCTGGCAGGCCCTGTTTCGTCGATATTCCTGAGGACCGATGTGGTTTCCTTAAGACAGCTGGCGATATCCTTTGTCCGGTTCATGGTCTTTCAAAACCTCTTTGTGATTGCCACCTATGCATTAAGCGGCAGTTTCGCCGGAACCGGACATATCCGGCTGAATTATCTGGTCAGCATTTTCAGGGACGGTCTGTTCCCCTGCCTGCTGGTGCTCATCCTGGGACTTACTTTCGGACTCCAGGGCGTACAGGCGAGTCTCCCCGCCTCGGGGCTTTTGACGCTGTTTGGCTGCATCTGCATTCCGGCGGTGATCAACCGCCGTTTTCCCAGGTCTGTCCGTGATCTTCTGATTCTTCCAAAGGACTTTGGCCCGAAGCCGGGCGAGTGCTTTGAGGCCTCGGCTAAGGACATGGATCAGGTGGTGGAGATGTCTGAAAAGGCACGTCAGTTCTGCCTCAAGAGAGGCGAAGACCAGAAAATGGCCAATCACGTCGCCCTGTTCATTGAGGAAATGGCCAAAAACACGGTGCAGTATGGATTTGAGAAAGTCAGAAACGGCCGCATCGAGCTGAGGCTGATCCTGAGGGATCAGAAAAAGATCATCCGGATTAAGGATAACGGAAGACCGTTTGATCCCCTGAGATGGCTGGAGGAGAACAACCCGAAGGATCCGGGAAAGAACATGGGGATCCGGATGCTTGTCGCTCTGGCAAAGAAAGTGTATTATATCCCGGGGATGGAGCTGAACAATATCATCGTGGAACTGTAACAAACTGCAAAAAGCGTTCCGGCATGGCCGGAACGCTTTTGGTTTGTTATGCCTGTGCTTTCTTTGTCGTCACCGTGATAAAAGCGGCCAGTCCGACGCCGACGGCGAGGGCAGCCAGCGTGGTGACCCAGTTGGGATCGATGAATCCCAGGGCAACGATGAAGAAAACGATGCGGGCCCACAGAGGAAGTTCGCGCTTGAAATAACCGGAAATGGCCAGAGCCAGGAAGTAGGTGCCTACCAGCAGCTGCGCGGCGCCGAGGATGATTTCCACAACGGTTCCCTGCAGCAGGATGGCCGGGTTATACACGAATACGAAGGGGACCAGGAAGCCGACCAGGGCGAACAGCATGCCGCGCAGACCGGTCTTCATGGCATCCGCCCCGGCAATGCCTGCGGCGGTATAGGATGCCACGCAGACAGGCGGTGTGATCTGGGCCATAATGCCGTAGTAGAAGACGAACATGTTGGCGACCAGCGGGGAGATGCCCAGTGAACGCAGGGTAGGAACGAAGAGGGTGACACCGACCAGATAGGCGGCGACGGTGGGCAGCGCCATTCCCAGAAGCATGCAGCCGATCATGGCGATCAGAAGGGCCGGGAACAGGTTGCTCATGCCAAGACCGGCGATGATGCCGGAGAGGTTGGTGGCCAGGGAGGTCTGCTCGGTCATGACGTCGATGATGATGCCGCAGGCTGCGGTGGGGATGGCAATCTCGGCCGCGGACTTGGCACCGGCCATCATGCTCTTCCAGAGCTGCTTGAGACCGGCAAAATTGCTGTCCTGAATGCCGTTGACGATGTTGTTCCAGGTGTCCTTGACACCATGGCCCAGGAAGAAGCTGACGCAATTGCAGGCGAGACAGACGAAGATGCCGTACATGCCGCTGCGCATCAGGGAGAAGCCGTTCATGATGCTGACGATCAGCACGACGACGGGCAGAAGGAGATACAGGCGGGGCGCAATCGCTTTCTTGACCTCAATGGCCGCGTCCTCGGACTGGTTGCTGCGGCTGGCGCGTTTCTTTGCCAGGGCAGAGACGAGGACGAAAACACCGAAGTAGTAGGCAAAAGCAGGGATGATGGCATCTGCCGCGATGTTCAGGTAGTTGGTTCCCAGCATCTCGGCCATGATGAAGGCGCCGACGCCCATGATGGGGGGCATGATCTGGCCACCGGTGGAGGCCACGGCTTCAATGGCGCCGGCTTCCTCGGGCTCATAGCCAATCTTTTTCATCATGGGAATGGTCATGACGCCGGTGGTGGCCACGTTGGCCACGGCGGAGCCGGAGACCATTCCCATGAGGCCGGAGGAAATGACGGCGGCTTTGGCCGGTCCGCCGGAGGATTTATTTGAGAACTTCAGGCCGACGTCGATCAGCAGCTGTCCGCCGCCGCATTCGGAGAAGAAGGCACCGAATACGATGAAGTAGAACAGGCTGGTGCAGCTGGTGGTCAGCGGTGTACCGTATACACCGTTTTCACCCATGGTCATGCCGGCACAGAAGGTTTTGAGCATTTTCGGGAAGGACTTGCCCTTGGTATAGAAGACGGATCCGCGGGGGAAGAACTGGGCCGTCCAGGAGTAGATGATAAAGATGATAATGAAGGCGAACAGAATGTTACCCAGTGTGCGGCGTACGGCTTCAAGGAGCAGCACGATGATGCACACCATGGCCACATAGTCGATTGTGAGCACCTGTGAGGTGACCTTGTCGAAATTCCGGAGACGTTCAACGTTATTGATGGTATATACGGCCACAAAGGCAATGGCGGCAAAAAAGATCAGGTCGATCCAGCGCGCCCAGGCAAATTTGTTCAGCTGTTGATCGGTTACGGTCGTTCCGTTTTTCTCAGCTTTCTTTTGCAGGTTTTTCTGATAGCCCTTGTCAATGGGATTGTAAAGAAACACCAGAGCCAGAGCAAAACACATGTGCAGTGGTGTCTGCAGCATGACGGTCAGCTGCTTGACCAGGGCAAGGTACATCTGAAAGACGAAAAACGCAACGGTCAGCGCGATCGTACAGTACTTGCGAACCTGATTTGACATGATCAGTCAGTTCCTTTCTTGTCATTATCCGGGGTTATCTCTGTACGGGGATGCACTGCCCTGCGCGGGGCACGGCAGGCCGTGCCCCGGCTTTGGTTAACTCAAACAGGCGTGACGGGGGAAATTACTTGAAGGCATAGCCCATTTCTTCATAATAGCGGGCAGCACCGGGATGCAGTTCGCAGCCTGTCAGGGCCTTGGAGCCGGCAACGGTGGGATCGAAGTAACCCAGAGCCGCGGAGGCCTCGGCCAGGATGTCCTTGTTCTCGCACATGGCCTTGGTGATCTGATAGGCGACTTCCTCATCCAGGTTGGCGCTGACCAGAACACACTGCTGGGAACCGACGGTCTTGATCTCCTCGGTCTGGCCGTTCCAGGTGTTGGGCTCGACTGTCACATAGTCAAAGCCTTCCTCGCAGAGCTTGGCCAGGGTCTCATCGGCCAGCTGGACGTCGTACATGGCATGGTTGATGCACAGCTCGGTGGTGTTGGCCTGGCCGGCACCGATGTGGTCAACGGTCATGTCGTACAGGTCATCCTGCAGACCATCCTTGATCTGAGCGCCGCCGGTCTTCTCGACCACGCCTCCCCAGGAGATGATGTCATCAAAGGTGACGCCCAGAACGCCGAACACTTTCTCAGCGGCCAGCTCGCCCAGGGTGCCGTTCTTCTTGATGACCAGCTTTACCGGGTACTTCTTCTCGACCAGTTCCTCAACGGTCTTGATGCCGGTCTCATCGACGAATTTCTGGGTGAACATGACGTTCACGAAGTCATGGCCGAGACCGCCGGCGATGCAGCGAACGTCGGGGCAGACCGGAACGTTGGCGGACTCGATGCCGGTGGTGGCAGCCCACATGGCAGGAGCGGAGTTGGACATGGTCAGGTCCGCTTCCTCTTCCTGAATGAGAACAGGGGAGGAAACGTTGCCGGCGGAGTTGGTCAGCAGGGACACATTGATGCCATCTACCTTCTGGATAACGGTCTGGATGGCGGTGGCATAGGTATAACCTGCGGTGCCGGTTTCCTGTGTGCCGAAGGAGAGGTCAGCGTCCAGCGCGAAAGCGGGGACGATGGCGACCATCATCAGGACAGCCAGAATGATTGCCAGAGTATTTTTCATGGTTTTCCACCTTTCTGATCCGTTTGCGGATCAACATATTTATGCTGATGAGGATCTTCCTCATGGAGCCTAGGACTGGCCTTTCTTTTCAAGGCGGGAGAGGGAGAGACGGATGGCGTAGTCGATGGAGTTGAGCAGGCTCAGCTCATTGGCCACGCCTTTTCCGGCCTGATCAAATGCGGTGCCGTGGTCAACGGAAACGCGGACGATGGGGAGACCCAGGGTGATGTTGACGCCCTCCACAGCATCCCACATCTTCTTCTCGTGGTTGTAGACAAAGCCCACCACCTTGAGGGGGATATGCCCCTGATCATGGTACATGGCCACGACGATGTCGTACCAGCCGCCGCGGGCTTTGGAGAAAATGGTATCCGGCGGAACCGGGCCCTCGGCGTTGATTCCCTGCGCCCGGGCTTCCTCAATGGCGGGGATGATCTCATCAATTTCCTCCCGCCCGAACAGGCCGTTTTCGCCGCTGTGGGGATTCAAGCCGGCCACGCCGATGGCGGGATGTTCAATCCCCAGATCCAGGCATGCCTGGTGAGCGATCTGGATGACCTCAAGCACGCGGGCTTTTTTGACCCGGTCGCAGGCTTCCCGGAGGGAAACATGGGTGGACACATGGACGACCCGCAGGTTCCGGTGTGCCAGCATCATGGTGTATTTTTTGGTGTTGGTATAATGGGCATAAACCTCGGTGTGGCCGGAATAATGATGGCCGGCCAGGTTAATGGCCTCTTTGTTAAAGGCATTGGTGACGGTTCCGTCAATGATATCCGCGTTGGCCAGCTCAATGACCTTTTTGACGTACTGGAAAGCCGCCTCGCCGGCCTCCACGGAGACCTGACCGATGGGAAGCGTGTCCGCATTGACCAGCTTCATGTCGTAGACATCAATGGTGCCGGGCACAAATCGGGCATCCGCCACATCCTGCACGGGATGAATCGTGATTTCCTCGTGTCCCACCAGCCCTTTGGCCTTCTCCAGCATGCAGGCGTCGCCGATCACGATGGGGCGGCAGCGCTCATAGACGTCGGGACGGGCCAGTGCCTTGATCGTGATTTCCGGGCCGATGGAGGCCGGATCACCCATGGTGATGCCCAGAATCGGTTTTTTCATCTTTCTTCCTCCTCCTTAACTTTGGTCGTTTGTCGGAGTTGTTGTATGTGAGGCCTGGAATTGTCAATCTGTCGCTTTGCGACAGGGCCAATCCGGCTCTCAGCAAAGACCCAGGGCGGCGTTCTCATCCAGAATCTTCCGGATGGCGGCGATGCCCTCCTCGGGAACATAGTTAAACGGTGCCCGGCAGCGGCCCACGGGATAGCCCAGCATCTCCACGGCGCGCTTGATGATGGTGTTCGGGTTGCCGAACTTGAAGGCCGTTTGCAGCACGGCAATGGCGTCCTGCGCCTGCTGGGCCCCTGCCAGATCCCCGGTCACGAACTTATCGTAGATGGAGGCAAGGGTGTGCGGCCAGATGTTGGCCCGGCCGGCAATGCCGCCTGCGCCGCCCTCTTTGAGGCAGGTGAGAATGGCACCGTCGTTGCCCGCCAGAATGGCCACCTTTTTATCCAGTTCCCGGGTCAGGCGGATATAGGCTTTCAGGTTCTCAATGTCTCCGCTTGAATCCTTGGCGCCGACGATGACATCCACATCCCGAATCAGGTCACGCACGGTTTCAGGCAGCAGACGGTTGCCGGTCCGCGGGGGAATGTTGTAAAGAATGATGGGTATATTGACGTGCTTGGCGACTTCCACGTAGTGATCATACAGCTCTTTCTGTGAGGCAGCGCCAAAGCTGGGGGTGATAATGGAGAGCACGTCGGCCCCCATTTTCTCCGCCTGCACGCTCTGACGGATGGTGTCCCGGGTGGAGATGCAGCCGGTGCCGGCGTAAACCGGAACGCGGCCTTTGACCTGGTCAATCATGACCTCAAGCACGTCGTACTTTTCGTTTTCACTGAGAATATATCCCTCACCGTTGGTTCCGAAAGCGAACAGCCCGTGGACGCCGCCGGCCAGAAGACGCTCAATCTGGTTGCGCAGCTCGGGCAGATTCAGGCTTTCATCTGCATTCATGGGGGTCAGAATCGGAGGGATGATTCCCTTGATATCCACATTTTTCATCGCAGTGATTCTCCTTTACAGTGCTCAATGTTGGTCTTTTGCCGGAGCTGCTTTGTCTTGAGGCTTGGATTTGACAAACTGTCGCTCCTTGTGGTTTTACACCGGATTCGTGTCGGTTACAGGACCTGTTCGTAGATCCGTCTGGCATCGGCGGGGGTGATTTCGCGCATGTTGTTTACCAGGAGACGCTTGACCTGCATGCCGGCCTCCACCAGTCCATCCAGGTCGGAGGCGGGGACGCCGAATTCCTGCAGACTTGTGGGGATCTCCAGGTGACGAACGATCTCATCCAGCTTCCGGATGATCCAGGCGCTTTTTTCCTCGGCCGTGGTACAGTTGCTGCCGTCATGGGCACAACGGTCATAGCACTCGGCAAAGCGCTGCCGGCAGACGGGTTCATTGAACTTCATGACCGGAACCAGCAAAATGGCATTGCTGACGCCGTGGGCGATGTGGTATTTTCCACCCAGCGGATAGCTGAGAGCGTGAACGCCGGTGGTGCCGCTGGCCGTGATGGCCAGTCCGCCGTAGAAGGCGGCAATCTGCATGGCGTTTTTGGCTTCCATGGCATCCGGGTCATCACAGGCCGGGATGATGTTGTTGAGGATCAGGTCAAGCCCGTGCAGCGCAAAGGTGTCAGAAAGGGGATTGGCCTTGTTGCTGGTATAGCATTCAATGCAGTGAGCCAGTGCATCCACACCGGTGGCCGCGGCGATCTTCCGGGGGAGATTGCGGATCATCCGGGCATCCAGGATCACATAATCCGCGATCATGTTCTCATTGACGATGCCGACCTTGAGCTCCTTTTCCGGGACGGCCACAATGGCGTTTGGCGTCACCTCGGCACCGGTTCCGGCGGTGGTGGGAATGAGCACGATGGGCACGCACTTCCTGGCCATGCCGGGGTTGTCCAGCAGTTCCCGGACGCCGTATTCATCTGTGACCAGCACGCTGGCCAGTTTTGCCGCGTCCATGACGCTGCCGCCGCCGCAGGCGACGATGAGATCTGCACCCATCGTCTTGAAATCATCGATCAGCTTCTGAACGGCCATGTATGTCGGTTCGGGCTTAAGATCATCCAGAACCACATACTCCGCTCCGCTGGCCTTTACAGCGGCCTCCGGAAGTGCGAACAGGCCGGACTTTTCAATGCCTGGGTCGGTGAACATGGCGACTTTTTTGGCGCCGGTGCTGCGGATAATCTCGGTAATATTGTCCATGGCGTTGACACCGCCATAGACCGCATGGGGCATTTTCAGGTTATAGCTTGCAAGCATGGCTGTCCTCCTTTGCAGGCCTCACAGTTGTCATTTGCCGGAGCGGCAATTGCATGAGGCCTGGATTTGCCTAACTGTTACTGCGTGACAGGGCCTCTCCTTTATTAGCCGCAACTTGGTCTTTCGGCACCGCGGCTTTTCTGGTGCTCATATTTGACAAACTGCCGCTATGCGGCAGGCCCTCTTTTTTTGGGATCTTGAAGTTGGCCTTTTCCGGAATGGCTTGGTCTGAATCCTGGCTTCGATAAAGGCTGCCCGGTTTATTTGATCTGGGCGGCAGTGGGATTGTAAAGGCCTGTCCGCTCGCGCTTCTGCCCGATGACGTCCTCCTCGCTGAAGCGGACGTATTTGACGCCCTTGCGGGTATAGGCGGCATAGGCAAGGTGCAGCATTCCGTCTCTGGACTGCATCAGGTAGGGATACTCGTACTGACGGTTATTGGTCCGGTTTTCCTCGCCCATGTACCCTTCGCCGCGTTCCATATAGCGAATCAGGGGGAAGGTGAGACCGCCATCCTCGCTGAGGGCGACGGCTACTGGACAGCGCAGTCCCGGCCAGGCGGCCTTTCCGGGTTTCGGATCCGGCGTGCAGGTCGGATTGTAAGCAATGGCAACGCGTCCGCTCTGCAGCTTCAGTGCACTGATCGAGGAATTGTTGTTGGGCAGCGGCGTCGGGACAGGAACTGACCAGGTGTCGCCGTTGTCGCGGGATTCGCTGCGGTAAATACGGTCTGCCTCACGGCTGCGCATGAAAGCAGCCAGATGGCCGGGTTCCAGTTCCACCACGTTTGCGTGTACACGCCCGCGGCTCTCGGGCATATCCACCTGACGCCAGGTCTTGCCCTCGTCATCTGAAATCTGGAAAGCGGTCGGGTCGCCGGAAAGACCGTCCGGACTGTCCGTGCAGAGCCAGTTGGCAAAGATCCAGCGGCCGCTGTGCAATACCTGAATCGGCTGACGGCAGAAACTGCCTTCTCTTGCAAACAGGGTTTCATAATTGCCCCAGGTCAGGCCGCCGTCCGCACTCTTCTGGACCCGGATCTGCGAGGTGAACTGCATATTGTCCTTGCCGGCCTGCCGGTCTTTCTGCGCGGTGTAAATTGCCCATACCAGACCGTCCTTTCCGGCGAAAAGAGAGGGATTCTGTTCGCTACGTTCCGGATCACAGGAAACTGTGACCGGATCTGACCATCTTTCGCCGTCCTTTTCCAGGCGGGAGCAGATGATGTGAATGTCGGCGCTTCCCTCATAAGTACCGGCAAACCAGCAGCACAGCAGTGCGCCATCCGGCAGCTCCAGCATGGCGGGGGCGTGTGCGGAGGGATAGCCGTTGGGAAGGAAAGCTTCCAGCGTACCCATTTCGGTATTCTGGTAAATGCGACCATCCGGGGTAAGCCCGGGGAGTACAGGATAGGCCATGGTTGTCCTCCTTATATCATGGCGTCGTCTTTCGGCACCGAGGTGAATCCGGCGCCTGTTAGCTGAGTCAGGGCTGGCGCATGATCAGGTCCTTGAGATGACACAGCAGTTTTTCCTCGCCGAATCCGCCGGACTTGGTGATGACATACTGCATTTTCCCGGCAGTTTCAAAAGTGGAAAGCACGACACCGGGGAAAACTTCAAGGACGGGCTCCATCTGCGACACGTGCAGATGATTCATGCATTCCAGCAGGGTATCCCCGCCGGTAATGAGGATGGACCGGTTCACCGGACTCTCAAGGAGCGCCGGCAGAATCTGTCCCAGAGAGCCGGAAATGCATTGCCGGGCGCTTTCCATGGTCATGCCGTGTGCATGGATGAAGGCAGCGCTCTCTGCGTTTTCCGGATCGGCATCGTTGGCATCCAGGATAAACCAGGGGGTTTTCTCGTACTGTTCCCGCCAGATACGCAGCGTTTCGCGGCCGGGATCTGTGTCGAAATAGCCGGGGGTCAGTTTCTGCTCGGGCAGAATGTGCACCCGGGCAAAGCCGGCTTTTTCGGCATGGTCAAGCTGGTGCTGCGTAATCGGGTTGACGCTGCCGCACAGAACCAGAAGACCGGGAGCCAGATTCGGCAGAGCCGGAACGGGACCTTTCATCAGGCCCAGCAGATCCGGCAGCACGGCGGCGAATCCGGCGCACCCGGCCATGACGTGAAGGCGTCCGGATGCGTGGAGGGACTGCCCTGCGGCAACCAGATCTTCCTCACTGCCTGCGTCGATGACCCAGATTCCCTCGCTGTCCGGGAAATGCCCGATGGAGCCGTTGGTGACCGGTGCCCGGCACTGATGCCGGAGCAGCTGACAGACGTCAGATTCGGTCACGGGCTCGAAGGGATCTTTTCCAAAGATGGACTGTGCCACGGGAACACCGCTGATGTAATGGATGCCTCCGGCGGTGATGCGCCCCAGCGAGGGCATGGAAGGGAGGAAGGGAAGAACCGCTGCGCCGCTTGCATGAAGCACCGCATTCAGTTCAGCACCGATATTCCCCCGCAGGCCGGAATCGGTTTTTTTATAGATGAAAGGAATGTTCAGGGAAATGGATTTTTTTACAATGCCGGACACGATGCGATAGGCATCCTCAGGCCGGATATGCCGTGTTTCAGCAACCACCACCAGAACCTCGCATCCCTGTGCCGCTTCCTGGTAATCGGTTTTCCAGTCGGTGACGACCCGCGTGCGAATTCCTTTCTGTGCAAACTGAACCCCGGTATCCAGACCGCCGGTAAAATCGTCCGCAATAATGATGAGGCGAATCATGATCATCCTCCTTTGCAGGCCTCACAGTTGTCATTTGCCGGAGCGGCACTTGCATGAGGCCTGGATTTGCCTAACTGTCACTGCGTGACAGGGCCTCTCCTTTGCAGGCCTCACAGTTGTCATTTGCCAGAGCAACATTACAGGAGGCCTGGATTTGACTTACTGTCGTTACGCGACAGGGCATCTCCTTGATGAGCCGTAGTCTGGTCGTGTGGCACCGCTGATTTTCCGGTGCCCGTCTCGGGCAGGTCCTTTGTCGTTTAAACGTTTTATTTAGCCCAATTATAAAAATGAATCAGCGGTAACTGAAGAAGGATTGACAAAAGAAACGTTTTATTTTGGAACAAAATGGAAAATTTAGAGAAAACCGTCTGAAAAATTGTTCCAAAACGAAACACGAGAAAACTATTCCCGGAGGACCGGTTATGATATACTCAGGGAAATAAACGTCGCAGAAAGAAACAGAATGTCTTTCCCGGCAGTGAACAATGGAGGGGAAAACGGATATGCCTTTTCAAAATGAAACTCCGATACGTATTCTGGCGATTGCGCCGTATGAATCCATGAAGGTCTCCCTTGTTCATGCGGCAGAGCATTTCCCCGGCATTTCCATGGACGTGTATACCGGTGATCTGGAGGAAGGGGTCAGTATTGTCAAGAGCCGGGATACCACCAGGTATGATGTCATCCTTTCCCGAGGCGGCACGGCAGGACTGATTCGGGAGGTCACGGATCTGCCGGTCGTTGAAATCAGTGTTTCCGTATATGATGTCCTGCGCACGATCAAGCTTTCCGAGAACTATACGGATCAGTTTGCCGTGGTGGGCTTTCCGGCGGTCACCGGAAACGCCCATACCCTGTGCAACCTTTTGCGCATCGTGGCGCCGATTGTCACGGTGCATGATGCACAGGAGGCCGCCTCTGAACTGGACCGGCTTATTGAGCAGGGCATAAGGACCGTGATCTGCGACAAGGTGTCCTATGTGCTGGCGAGAATGAAAGGCCTCAATGCGCTGCTGATGACCTCCGGCGAAAACAGCATCCAGCAGGCCCTGGAGGAGGCGGTGGCGCAGGGGCAGAGTTTCCGGCGGATTCGCAATGAAAACCTGTTTCTGCGCTGTATCCTCAGCAGAGACTCAAGACAGTGCTTGGTATTCAATGAATCCAAGGAAATGGTTTACGCCTTCCAGCAGAACGTGGATGAGGAGATGCTGAAATATCTGCAGCACCGGATTTCGGTCATTAACGACGATGAGGAAAACCTGACGTACCGGCAGATTGGCGGGGTGATTCATTCGATTACCGGATCCACCTTCGTGGTTCAGGATCAGCGGTACTATCTGTTCCGGATTCAGTCCGGAAATATTCCGCTGCCCTCCCGCCATCCGGGAATCCGGGCCTATGATGTGACGGAATGTGAAAATCTGTTCATGAACAGCTTCTTCAGCATCAGCGGCTCTATGGGGACGATGAAGCCGATGCTGGATTCCATGGCGGCCTCGGGACGGCCGGTCATGATCATGGGGGAGATGGGAACAGGGAAGGAGCAGATTGCCCGGTATCTGTATCTGAACAGCCGGTTCAGGACCCGTCCGCAGGTGGTGGTTGACGGGGAACAGCTGGGGGACCGGGGCTGGAGTTTTCTGCTCGAAAATCATGCCTCCCCGATGAATTCGGCAGGCATCACCGTGTATTTTCAGCACCTGGAGAAAGTACCGGTACAGCACCAGCACGCCCTGCTTTCGCTGCTGACCGGAACAGGAATTTCCAGGCGCCTGCGGCTGATTTTCTCCTGTGATGAGGAAGAGGAGACGCCGCTGCCGGAATTTATCCGTCAGCTCATGGTCAGCCTTGGTCCCCTCTCACTGAATCTGCCCACCCTGCGCAGCCGCAGGGATGAAATTCCGGCCCTGTCCAGTGTCTATCTGGGGAACCTGAACGAGGAACTGGGAAAACAGCTTTCCGGGTTTGAACCGGGAGCCATGAATATGCTTGTGAATTATGACTGGCCGGGGAATTATGCGCAGTTCAAGCATGTTCTGCAGGAACTGACGGTGGTGAGCACCGGCCTGTATATTTCCACCAATGACATGGCGGAGATGCTGGCAAGAGAACGGCGGATTTACAGGCGTAAATATCCGCCTGAGGCAAAATCGTTTGCCGGAAAGACACTGGAGGAGATTAACCGGGCTATTGCCGAGGAGATCCTGGAGGAAAATGGCGGAAACCAGTCGCTGACCGCCAAACAGTTGGGAATCGGGCGGACGACGCTGTGGCGCATGCTGGGAAAATCAGATCCCAGGGAGAACGGGAAGGATGACAAAAAGTGAACGGATCGCACAGGAAAGCGGACGCAAAAAAGGAAAGTCGGAAAGCGGTTCAACAGACAGAACCGTTTTCCGGCTTTTTTTGACGGAAATAAAGGATAGGGAGCGCTCATGCAGAGGCAAAATAGCCGCGCTTAAACGGAATGGTGATCAGATCAGTCAGGAGATAGGCGAGCATGGGGGCAGCATTTTATCTCATGATTGGGCATAAAAAAACGGCCAGCATGATAGCCGGTCGTCTGTGCGGAAAAAAGCCCAACGGGTGTGAGCCGCTGGACGATAGGGGATTACAGTCATTGTGAACGTGTGTGTTCACAATCCCCCCGAATAACAGGGGAAAGATCCGGTTGATCAGCGCAGTGTGAGCGCCGGATTCGCCATCAACTTCTTGATCAGCCCTCTGAATCCGTTTAGCAGCTGCTTGTCTGTCAGCTCACTGATTACGGTCGTCAGTCTGATGCCGGCGTCCTTGGAAGACGCGCCGCAGTGGTAGACGCGCTCGTCGGCGGTGCCATAATCCAGAACGATAAACCGATCATGCGTGGTTCTGCACGTCTGACGGAAATCGACCTGAATGGCCGGAAACTCCGTCTGAAAATCAGCATAGTCATGAGCGTGAAGCTGATTGCCCAGATTGTCGCTGAAAACAGTAACAGTCACTCCACTTTGGACGTCTTGCAGCAGCCGAAGCGTTTTGATGCTCACATAGTTGTCGATGATGAAGATGCTTTGTATCGCTTGGCTATAGATGTGGATATAGGTTTCATCTGCCTTGGCAGGATGGCCGTTCAGAATCAGAAACTCTTTTGGGTGATTGTCATCGGCAGATCTGGCCAAATCCAGCATATAGGGCGAGAGCTCCGATCTGCGGACAGTATCGCTCATCTGGGTAAAGACGGTGTTTAGCCGGTCCTCGTGCTCCACCAACTGCGCCTGAATTGCATGAACAGTCTGTTTGGTATCCGACACTTGCATGGAAAGACGAAGATAGTCATGCTGGGTGAGCAAGCTCTGGTTTTCCACAATGAAGTCTTTCATGGCTTTGAATGCGATGACCAAGGCTCTACTCTGCCGAATTGCGAGTTCTCCGCGCAAAACTGTCATCAGCATGTAGACGCCTTGCTCTGTGAAAGCATGAGGCAAATATCTGGAGCCGCCCCAACTTGAGGTGAAATTTTTGCACCTCAAGATCTGATCGAATTCTTCACGAGTCAGTTGAAACATAAACGCTTCGCCCTCAAACTTTGAAGCGTTGTTTTTCACCTGCCGATTGAAATTCTTGGTTTCGTATCCGTAAATTTCTGCCAGCTCAAAGTCCAGCATGACCTTCACACCGCGAACGATATAAATCCTGTTACGGATCGTCCACTCATCAACAATGGCAATTTCAGTGCCGGATTCAGGGCGTTTTCCCTTGGATTCTTCGCTCATTGATCATTCCTCCGCAATCTGTCAGAAATGTCTGGCAAATCAAAGTTGATTATAGTTGAGAAAACGTTTGGATGCAAGGTGAATTTTCACTTATACTTATGCAGAAATCATGATAATTGTAGGGGCAACTTGAGATCAAATTTTTTGACATCAAGTTGTCTGAATGGAAGACTACCCAAATACCACCTCCGAGATGACGATTTCTTCCGCTCTGAATCTGACGGAGTTCATCCTCCGCACCCATTCCATCTGATCGGCGCTTTTCAGATTCTCATCAATTCCTTCCGCCGCTGCCATCTCCGGGATCATCTTTTCCAGTCTCCGGTTTACAGTTTCATTCGTTTCCACCAGGTGACTTTGGAGTGTCCCATTCAGGATCATCTGATTGTACAGGATCGGCTTGTTTTCCTTCAGAAACCTCAGCCGCATCCGTCCCCATTTTCCAATAGCTGCCTCCGTCCGGTATGCTGATGTCCGGCAGATAGTAATCTCCGTTCAGCGTGTAGTGGATTCCATTCTCTGTGATTTCCGTTGGCAGTTCATTCATGGCAGGCTCCTTACTCATTGAATATGGCTGCATAGTTGTGCTGAGCGTGTGCGAAGCGCTCTACGGATCGGGTTTGTCTGGATTGTGCTTCTCCTTTCTGAGCAGTTCGTCTTTTTTACAACTACTCAGCCATATTATGGCTCATTCCCCGACAATTCCTGTCGGACAGGCTCAAAAAAGAAATTTGAATTATTTTAAAAAAGATTTTTGTTCGGGAAAAGAAGGCTGAACAGTGTCCGTGAAACATCAATGATTCACGGACACTGGTTTATTTAACGAACAATGCCCCACAGGTCAGATGTGAAATGTTCGGATATTGACCGTTTCGGGCCAAAAAGTCCCGAAAAAAAGGTGTTGACAGCCAATTAGACCTGAGGTATAATGCGCAAGCTGTCGGCGAGAGAGGCACATGAAAAGCCTTGACCGCGGACATGATCCTTGAAAACGATACAGAAATGAAGAACGCGGAACAGCTAAGCATATGCGAAGCTGTTCATGAAAAGACAGTCAATTCGTAAAATGAGTAGTAAACCTGTGAAGGGAAACCGAACAGGATTTATAAAGGGTTAAACA
>JAGAHV010000146.1:0-6003 GCA_017626895.1 Clostridia bacterium
AACACAATAGATCATGTGGAAACCTCCTTTGACACTCTCAATATAAACGCAGATTGTAAGCCCTGTAATCGGTGAACTGTAAAATCTCAGTAAAGTCAAAAACCGGATTGCTGTTTGATGGGCAGTCCGGTTTTGTCAGATGTTCTAAGATCGATATGGAATTCACAAGTTTTCTGCTTCGAGATCCTTCTGATCATCTAATTTCCTGATAGGCAGCCTTGCTCTCTGCCGCCGTCGCATCCATCTCATGCATATCCACCTTCAGCTGCTGTGATTCTTTGCTTCAGAAAGTTTGGACAATAAGCCTACAGTCTTAACATACCTCAAATTAAAATTTGAATGGTCAGCGTTTTAAGTAATTATACCACGCAGCAGACTTCCCTGTCTGTTAATTTGCCGGGCTCCTTTTTTCCGATGTCCCGGAATATATGTCGATATACGCATCCTGGAACCGGTAAAGCATGCCCTCTTCCTTCAGGTACTTTAGCAGACCGGATACCTGGTTCGAGAGGCTGTTCAGCTGCTTCTGCTCTGTGGTACTTACCCTGCAGTAAATCCCCACGCTACCGTTATTCACATCGTCCTCTTTCTTGTAACGCTTGAACGGGTTTGCAGGAATCACTTGCACCTTTGGTTTCTGTTCATCCATACCATCGCCTCCCATTTTTGACTACATATCATTATATCACGGTTTGCAATAATGGAGACAAAAAACACGTCCTGACAAAGCTGATTGCCAGAACGCGTTTTAAGTTAAACGTGAATTTGTGTGTCTAACCTGAAATCATATCACGAAATCAGCCTGCATATTATCTCTTTTATCTAAACAACCATAACGTACATAATCCGGCTATAACCATAGCTATGCCGAAAAACGGGTTGGAAACATGCAATGTTATAATTGTCTTTACAAAAGCAAAAATGCCCAACAACGCTAATCCTACAGAAATTGCTTTGTCGTTTTGCCAGTTAGACAGCACAGCCATGCCCAGGAAATAAATCAAACAGACTTCTAATGTCAGCCCCAAAACCCAGGTGTCTACCAGCATGATTTTAATTTCCCTGCAGATTACTTCAAACATACTTACAGCTCCTAAATCGCTATAATGCTCCTTTAAATCACGATTTGTAACAACACTCACATTTATATTTTATTATATCAAAACAGCCGCGGAAAAATCTACGGCTGTTAGAAAACAGGAATTTTTCAGATACTTCCCGGATTTCATATCCTTCAGCACCATCCGGCCGGCTCATTCACACAATAAAAAGAAGCGGCCCGACAGCAGATACTTTTCCCGGCCGCAATAATTATCCATGTAAAACCTCGCGGTGTTATAAACAATACGTTTTAAACACCGCCGTTACCATGCTTGCCATCGATTGAAAAAATGACCCACTCCCCGATATTCGTCGCATGGTCGCCGATCCGTTCCAGATATTTGCTGATCATCAAAAGATCCGCGCCATGTTCTATGTAATCGGTATTGTTTCTCATCACTTCTACCAGGTCGGCCTTCACTTGTACGAAAAGTTCGTCCACGACGTCATCATGCGCGATTACTTCACGGGCTTTTTCGGCGTCCCGTTCCACATAGGCCTCCACTGCGTGTATGAGCATGAGCATCGTTTCCGCGGCCATTTTCCGGATATGGTCCGGTTTGAGGAGATACGGCCCGTCTGCCATCATCGTCGTCAGCCAGGAAATATCTGCCGCATGGTCCCCGATCCGCTCCATATCGGTCACCATCTTCATGGCCGCCGTAATGGTGCGCAGATCTCTCGCAACGGGCTGCTGCTGGATCAACAGCTGGAAACAGATATTTTCTATCTTTTTCTGTTCCCGGTCGATCAAATCATCATCCTGCATGATCCGCCCGGCCTTCCCGACGTCCTGACAGAAAAACGCTTCAATGCTCTCCCGGATGGCGTTTTCAATCATGTGCCCCATCTGTATCATTTCGGTATTCAGCAGTTGGAGCTGCCCATCAAATTTAACCCTCATGCTTTACCGTCTCCTTTTATCCGAATCGTCCGGTGATATAGTCTTCGGTCCGCTTATCCCTGGGATAGGAAAAAAGCTGCTTTGTGGAAGTGAATTCAATCAGGTCCCCCAACAGGAAGAAAGCGGTATCATCCGCAATCCTGGCTGCCTGCTGCATATTATGGGTTACCGTGATCACCGTGTATTTTTTCTTCAGCTCCTCCATCAGGTCTTCGATCTTAGCCGTTGAGATCGGGTCCAGGGCGGAAGTCGGCTCGTCCATCAGAAGCACTTCCGGATGCACAGCCAGAGCCCTCGCGATACAGATCCTCTGCTGCTGCCCTCCTGACAGTCCCAGCGCGGACTTTTTCAAACGGTCCTTTACTTCGTCAAAAATAGCAGCCCCGCACAGACTTTCTTCCACGATCTCATCCAGTTTCCTTCTGTCTTTAACCCCGTGCACCCTGGGGCCGTACGCGATGTTGTCATAGATGCTCATGGGAAACGGATTGGGCTGCTGAAACACCATTCCCACTCTTTTCCGGAGGATCGTCGTATCCACATCCGGCGCGTAAATATCTTCCCCGTCCAAAAGGATCTTTCCCTCGATCTTCACACCGTCTACCAGGTCATTCATCCGGTTCATCGTCTTCAGAAAGGTGGATTTCCCGCACCCCGAAGGGCCGATGAACGCTGTAACGGCGTTTTTCCGGATATCCATGCTTATCCCTTTTAACGCGTGATTTTCTCCATAGTAAAGGTGCAGGTCCTGCACGCTGATTTTCGGTTTTTCCTTCATTTCATTTTTTCCTCGTCACATCAAAATTGGCTGCCAGGCTTTTCGTTCCCAGATTGATCAGAAAGACCAGCAGGAGGAGAACCACCGCGATCCCGAACGCAGTTTCAAAATCACCTTCGCTCGTTGCGGAAAGATAGAGCTGGATCGTCATGGTCCCTCCGGACTGAAATACCTTGGGGAACAGGTCCCCTATGGTGCGGGGCAGCGCCTTCGCGCTTCCGGCCGTAAACAGCAGCGCCGCCGATTCCCCGACAATGCGCCCGATGGCCAGGATGACCCCTGTGATGATCCCCGGCATTGCGGAAGGCAGCAGGATCGTCCGTATGGTATGCCATTTCCCCGCTCCGAGGCCGACCGCGCCGTGCCGGTAACTGTCCGGCACGGTTTTCAGCGCTTCCTGGGTATTGCGGGTAATAAGCGGCAGTACCATCAGGATCAGGGTCAGGGAACCTGTGAGAAGTGAATATCCCAGACCCAGGGTCTGTCCGAAAAACATCATGCCGAAAAGGCCGAAGATAATGGAAGGGATTCCGGACAGCGTCTCCGTCGCAAATTCGATGCCGTCCACCAGTTTTCCGGGCCTGGCGTATTCGTTCAGATAGATGGCCGCGCCGACACCGACGGGTGTGGCGATGACCGCAGTCATGAAAATGATCATCACCGTGTTCACAATATTCCCGGCTATCCCGACGGTTCCTTTCAGAACGGAAGTTACAGAGGTCAGAAAACTCCAGCTGACGCGATGCATTCCCGCCATAAGCACATAAACGATAATACCTGCCAGCAGGAGCACCGTAAAGGAAGCGCAAAGGAAGATCAGAAACCGCAGATACAGATCCTGCGTCCGTTTTCGCTTTTCTGTCAGCAGGGATCCGGCATGGTCATTCATGTCCGGCAGCCTCCTTTCTCATCTTCTGCAAGGCGAAATTCACCAGCATGATAAAAATGTACAGCACCAGGCCCACGGCAAACAGCACCTGCCGGTGCGTTCCCTCAGCGTATCCCATCTCGCTCACCAGCTGCGTCGTCAGAAAACGGACGGAATTAAACGGCAGGGGAAAATTCACTGATCCCCCCGCGACCATGTTGATCGCCATCGCTTCCCCCAGCGCCCTTCCGATGCCGAGAACGACACCGGTCATAATGCCGGATTTCGCGGCCGGAATAGTTACTTTGAAAATCGTCTGGATCTTGCTCGCGCCCAGTGCCAGCGACGCTGCGCGGAGTTCATCCGGAACCGCGCGGATAGAAGACGCGCTGACGTTGACCACGGTGGGAAGGATCATGATCGCGAGCACGATCACGGCGCAAAGCAGATTGGACCCGCCGGTGAACTGATGTTCGGACGAACCGGTAAAGATCAGTTTTTCCAGCTTATACATGGCGGGGTTCAGGATCATAAGTCCCAGAAGCCCGTAAATCACCGAAGGAATCGCGGCCAGCAGTTCCACGGCAGGCTGCACCAGGGCCGCCAGCCTCTTATCGGCTACCTCGGTTAAAAACACCGCCGTAAGAAGGCCGACGGGAACTCCCAGCAGAATACTTCCCCCGGTTCCCAGGATGGAGGAAATGATGATATAAAAAATGCCGTATGCCGGTTTTGCTGCAGTCGGTTCCCATCTCATCCCAAACAAAAGCTCAGACACGCCGACAGTGGAAAATGCCGGTGTGCCTTTCGCGATCATATAAGCTGTGATGGAACAAACCGCAAAGATGGCGATCACGGCACAGATGGCAAAGATATATCCGGCCGTCGCTTCTACAAGATTCCTCTTTGCTCTGCTCTTCATGGTTTTCCTCTTTTACTGCGGAAGGATCAGTCCCACGCCGGTAATGACCTTCCTGCCTGTTTCCGATTTAAGATAGGCGAACCATTCCCGGACCAGCTCATTCTGCTGTGAAATCTCTCCTTTGGTTGCCATGACAAACGGACGGGCCAGTTTATAGTCTCCCGATTTAATATTCTTTTCCGCAGCGGCAACGCCGTTTAAGGAAGCGCTTTTCACTTTTTTATCGACAGCGTCCAGGGAAACGTATCCGATTGCGCCGGGGGTAGAAGAGACTTTGGCAAGGACCGCGCCGGTGGAATCCAGTTCCTGCGCGTATTTACACTTGCTTTCAATCTTGAGCAGCTCCTCAAAAGCGCCCCGGGTGCCGGACCCGGCCTCGCGGCCGATGACGACGATCGCGTCATTGCTGCCGCCCAGTTTGCTCCAGTTCGTTATTTTCCCGGTATACACGGAAACCAGTTGTTCTGTGGTGAGATCGGATACCTTGTTGTTTTTATCCACTACGACGGCGATCCCGTCAATGGCCACAACGTTTTCAACCGCTCCCTTCTTCTTTTCTCCCTCTTTCAGCCTGCGGGACGCGTTTCCGATATTTACACTGCCCTGCAGCAGGGACTCAACGCCGGAACTGGAACCCGTATATTCCGCCGTGACGGTAACGCCGGGATGTTTTTCCATAAAGCTTTCCTTCATAGCTTCACAGAGCTTTTCCATGGACGTACTGCCTGCAAGCGTTATTTTCCCGGAAAGCGCGCTTCCGCTCTTTGCGGAGCCTGAAGGAGCCGCTGTACCGGAGCCGCTGTTTCCGGAACCTCCGCAACCGGCCATGCATCCCACCATCAGGGCTAACGCCGCCGCTGCAAATGTTTTCATCAATTTCTTATTCATCTGCTGATCCTCCTGTAAATTCTCTTTTTGAAATTTTTTCAGACCTTCGCGATGTCTGAGACCATTGTATACATCAAATGCAAAGTCTGATATCCGGCAAACGTAAATGCTGTGTAAAATCTGAAAAAAGCAAAACTGAGGGATTTGATCAAAAAGCAGCAGAACGATCCGGATAACCGTCCATTAACAGTAAAAGACCGCAGAACATGAACTGACCCCCAAAAGTTAGACCAAAATCTAACTGAAGGAGGTCAGTTCAGAGCGACCTGCGGTCTTTGTTTTCTTTAAAAACATATAAGCCTGTCTGTCCGGTTTTTATATTCCCAGCGTTCGATAAAAATCTTCACTGATTACCCGGAAATATCTCTTCAAGGTTGGACTATATCCCATCGTAGTGTTATAAAACCTCATTTTGTATTCGGATACAACGGTCATTTTCTATTTTAAATTTTCTTAATTGTTATGTCAGTCTATGCCACTCAACTCCGCATATAATGCGGATTTTTTTTATTTATCTGACCACATTTCATTATATCACGGTT
>JAGAHV010000147.1:0-30732 GCA_017626895.1 Clostridia bacterium
GACAGTACCCCATACATTCTGTTTTACTCCGCTGATCATTAGAATAATGTAGGCATTCTAGTTAATAGGCATCATATAGAGGGGTTGTCACTCCAAACAATTATCATGCGAAATCCCTGTTAGGGGCCAAGGCTGCATCGGTTCGTTTTGTCCCCCGGAAACAGAAATCAGGACGCTGTTGACAGAGGATTTTTCTCAATTATAATAAGGAAGGTTTTCCGAAATGCTGATTCCTGCCGGAAAGCGGGGCGTCCGCCAAAGCATGAGTCCGTGGAGCAAGGAGCCCCGGCGACTGAACTTTTACAACTGATCTGCGAACTGGAAATCAAACGGATCATCCAAAGCCTTCAAAAACGGCTGGTAATGGCAAAAGAACTGCGTAAGAACACAGAAATTCTGTTTCTTATAAAATATAAAGGGTATCTGACGCGGAGCGCGGTCACGAAATTCCTGAAAAAATAAAAAAGTGCTTGACAAGACGGGCCTGATTGCAATAGAATATGCGTCGCGGTTGTGGGTCTGTTAGCCCCGGATCCTGTACTGCATATGCGATGGCGTCTGACCAGCGCCAGGCATGACTGATATCATTGATATCAATTCGAGGAGGATATTCACGTGAAAACGTTTATGGCAAATGCCAATACAGTTGAGCGGAAATGGTATATCGTCGATGCTGACGGCATGACGCTCGGCCGTTTGGCCAGTCAGGTTGCCGCTGTACTTCGCGGAAAGAACAAGCCGATCTTTACCCCGAACTGCGATACCGGCGATCATGTTGTCATCATCAATGCTTCCAAAGTTGTTCTCAGCGGCAAGAAGCTTGATCAGAAGTTCTATTATCATCATTCCGGTTTTCCGGGCGGACTCAAGGAGACCTCTTATCGCAAGCTGATGGCTGAGAAGCCGGAGTTTGCTGTGAAGCACGCGGTTATCGGCATGCTGCCCAAGGGACCTCTTGGACGTCAGATGGCAAAGAAGCTGCGCGTATACGCAGGCGCCGAGCATGAGCATGAGGCCCAGAAGCCCGAAGTGCTTGAGTTGGTTAAGTGATAGCGGAAGGAGAAACACATAAAATGGCACAGGTTCAGTATCAGGCGGTTGGCCGCCGTAAAAAGGCCATTGCCCGTGTTCGCCTCGTTCCGGGTGATGGAAAGATCGTTATCAACGGTCGTGACATTGATGATTATTTCGGGCTTGAAACCCTGAAGATGACTGTCCGTCAGCCGCTCGTTCTCACGAGCCTCGAGGGACGTTATGATATTCTTGTGAATGTTTATGGCGGCGGACTTTCCGGTCAGGCCGGCGCAATCCGTCATGGCATTTCCCGTGCACTTCTGAAGGTTGATCCGGATCTGAGAGCGACCATCAAGAAGGCAGGATTCCTTACACGTGATCCGAGAATGAAGGAACGCAAGAAGTACGGTCTCAAAGCAGCTCGTCGTGCACCTCAGTTCTCCAAGCGTTAATTTTATTCGGACGCAAGAAGGAGGCGTAGAACATGGCGATTATTACGGTTTTAATAACCATTTTGCTCGTTGTAAGCGCACTGGTTCTTATCGGAACTGTTCTTCTGCAGCCTGGCGAATCCAGCGGACTTGGCTCGATTGCCGGAGGAGCGGAAACGTTCTTTGGCAAGAACAAGTCCAAAACCATGGAAGGAAAGCTCGCACTTGCAACCAAAATTTCAGCAGGCGTGTTCACCGTATGTGCGTTGCTCATTGCAGTGCTTGCCTGAGGCGAAGGTTATCCAGACTGAAGCGAGAGCTTCAGTCTTTTTCTATGTGAGTTTCTTTGGTTGCATCCATACCTGAATGGTGCTATACTCTGACTCGAATGTTTTGGAGGAAAAGAGAACTATGGCCTATCAATCAAGAGTTTCCGATGCGGTGATTCGCCGGCTTCCGGTGTATTACAGACATCTGGTTGAACTGGAACATAACGGTGTGGAACGGATCTCATCAAGAGAACTGGGGGCCAGGATGAATACGACGGCCTCCCAGATCCGTCAGGATATCAACTGCTTCGGCGGATTCGGGCAGCAGGGGTATGGCTATCATGTCGCATCGCTTCGGCAGCATATGGCGTCCATTCTGGGAATTGACCGGGTCTATAAAGCCGTGATTGTTGGTGCCGGCAATATCGGGCGTGCAGTGGCAGGCTATACAGGGTTTGAAAGAGACGGATTCAACATTGTGGGCATTTTTGACACGGATCCGAAAGTCGTGGGTACCTCCTGCGGCAAGCTGACCGTTCAGCCGGTGTCTGAGCTGGAGGCGTTTCTTAAAAAGGAAAAAGTGAATGTTGGCGTTATCGCTGTTCCCATGGATGCCGCGCAGACTGTGGCAGATCAGCTGGTCTGCGGCGGGGTGCGGGCACTCTGGAATTTTGCCCCGATGGATATTCAGCATCCGGATTCTGTTGTGAGTACACATGTGCATCTCTCGGACAGCCTTCATATTCTGACATACAAAATGAACGAGGAAGCGCTGTTTAAGCAAATCGACGAGCGGCAGAAGATGGAAAAGTAAGCGAGAAAATCTTTGGCGGTACAGCTTCGGTTTGTCCGTTATTGAGGATTGTTTTTGACAGGGCTTGGAAGCAGGAAGGAGACGGTTGATGTCGGAACGGATGGAAACGGACAGAAAAAAGAAATCTTTTCCGTTTTGGACGCTGCTGATCTTTGTGATCTGTGCGGCGATCTGGGGGGCCGGAGTGTCGGTGTACCGGCAGCTGGAGCAGGAATATGCCTCCTATCAGGTGAAGAGCCGGGAAGCGTTTTCCGTCAGCAATGTGTATCTTCAGGGTGTAACCGTGGATGGTGTCGATCTTGGCGGAATGACGCGGGAAGAGGCATCGGCACTGTTTAAGGGCCGGCAGGCGAAGCAGTCGGAAGAGTTCGCACTGGTGATCCAGTACGGCGATAAAAAGTGGCGGATGACCTCAAATGAGATTCCGCTGGTTTTTGACGCGGAAGCGGTGCTGGACAGGGCGTTTGTCCCCGGGCACTCCGGATCGCTCAGCGAACGTCTTGAGGCGATTGAATCGGCAGGGAACGGGGCATATGCCTATGAAACCAGTTATCATCATGACCTGACCCAGCTGTCCTCGCTGATTGATGTCATCGGGGAGTCGGTGGACCGTGAACCCGTCAATGCCACCCTGGATGCATTTGATATGGAAACCCGGACGTTTACTTATAAGGAAGGTGTTCCCGGAATCCGTGTGGACCGGGAGAAACTGAAAAGTGATGCTCTTCGGGCACTGGAAAGCGGCACATCGGATACGGTCCTGACGGTCACGACTGAATCGGCTGAACCTGAACTGCATGCCAGGGATCTGGAGGGACATTTCGGCCTGATATCCACCTTTACGACAGAGACGACCCGGGACCGGGACCGGAATACCAATATTTCCCTTTCAGCCGAGGCGATTAACGGACAGGTGGTCCAGCCGGGGGAGACCCTGTCATTCAACAACTGTACCGGGCGGCGAACAGAGGATAAGGGCTATCGGGAAGCGCATGCCATTGTCGGCGGCGTCCTGGTGGATGATACCGGCGGCGGAGTCTGTCAGACCTCTTCCACCCTGTTTAACGCCGTCGTCCGGGCGGATCTTGAAATCGTCAAGCGGTATGCCCACAGCTGGCCCTCGATCTATGTGAACAGGGGAGAGGATGCCACGGTGAACTGGCCGAACCGGGATTTCGTCTTCCGGAATTCCACGGCATATCCGATTTTCATCCGGGCATGGTATGAAAAATATCAGATTACAGTGGAGGTTTACGGACTGATCCCGGACCGGTTTGCCCGGATTGATCTGGAATCGGAAACCATTAAGACCATTAAACCCTCGGATGAAGTGCTCTATACACTGGATGAAACGCTTCCTCTGGGGACAAGACAGGCCGGACACAGCAAACGGACCGGGTATATCGTTGATACCTTTAAGGTTTATTACGATGCAGAGGGAAATGTTCTTGAGAGGACGAAGCTGTGGAGGACGGAGTACCCGGCAACACAGAAAGAAATTGTCTATCACTGATGAACAGGCGGTCATTGGATGAAAAGAAACGATGGCAGAAGAAATGAAGTAATTGAGACAGCGGAGAAGCTGTTCTACACCAATGGTTACGAAAAAACCTCGATTCAGGACATTCTGGATTCCATGCATTTTTCCAAGGGCGGATTTTATCATTATTTTGACAGCAAACTGTCTTTGCTTGAGGCCATCTGTGAGCAAAGGACGGAGGAAATGTGCGAAATGGCCAGAGCGGTCAGCGGGAACGATTATAAACGGGTTTCAGAACGTCTGAATGCGATTCTTGGCTCCTCCGCTCTGTGGAAAACGGGAAGCAGGAGCTTTGTGGGGCTGCTGATCAACGTGGCTTACCGCGAGGACGGGGCGCTGATGCGGGAGAAGATGAAGAACGCACAGCTCAGGGGAATGCTTCCGCTCATTGAACAGGCCGTCCATGACGGCTGTGAAAGCGGCGAGTTCTGTACCTCTGATCAGCGGGATACGGCAGAACTGATCCTGCGTCTTTACATGCAGTTTACGGATGACATTGCCTTTCTGCTTGCCGGCGAGGACGACGAGAAGGTGATGATGGACAGAATGGTCCACAAACTGTGGGTATATCGGGGCGCAATCGAACGGGTCCTGGTGGCGCCGCTGGGGTCGATCGTCCTGTTTGACGTGGATGAACTGAATGCGCTGGGCATGGAGATCCTTAAAGGCCGGGCACAGCAGAAAGCAGCCGCCACCGCGGCTGCAGATGATGACACAGATAAACCGTCGGCCGGGTGCTGATCGGTTTGGATTTATAGTGAGGTAATAGAAATGAACTTTTTTCTGGACATCCTGAGGGGAATTGTGATTGGCGTTGCCAATATTATTCCCGGCGTCAGCGGCGGAACCATGATGGTTTCCATGGGCATCTACGATAAGATCATTGGATGCATTAACCATCTGTTCAGCCGCTTTAAGGACAGCATTCGTACACTGCTTCCATATGGAATCGGAATGGCAGTGGGAATTCTTGGCCTGGCCAAACTGATTACCGTCTGTCTTGAACGGTTTCCGCTGCCTACCGGCTTCCTGTTCATCGGACTGATTCTGGGCAGCGTGCCCATCATCCTGAAGCGGATTAAAGGAGATAAGGGAAACAGCATCTGTATTCCGGCCTTTATCTGCGGATTTGTTCTGGTGGTGGGACTTCAGATCATCGGCAGCGGCAACGGGACAGACGCGGCGATGAACATGAATCCGCTGCTGGTCATCATTCTGTTCCTGATGGGAATGATTGCCTCCGCGACCATGGTCATCCCCGGTGTTTCCGGCTCCATGATGCTGATGCTCCTGGGGTATTATAATCCCATTGTGGGAACGATCAGCCGCATGGTGGATGCCCTGATTGCCCGGGACTTTGGGACCGTCTTTTCCTGCGTCGGCATTCTGCTGCCCTTTGGCATCGGTGTGGTCGTTGGCATTTTTGCCATTGCCAAGCTGATCGAGATTCTCCTGAAGCGCTATCCGTCCCAGACATTCAGCGTGATTCTGGGTCTGGTTCTCGCATCACCCGTTGCGATTCTGATGGAAACCGGATTTGCAACGGCCAATGTCGTCACCATTCTCTGCAGTGTCGTGACCTGCGCCGTGGGCTTTGTGGTTGCACTCAAACTGGGAGACTGAGATCAAGCCGGCTCTGGCCGGCTTTTTCCGGTTGCCGGCCCGGGCCTGACCGGGCCCAAAGTTCGTATTGACAGGGATGAATGGGTTTGTTACAATACAGCATGTTAAAGCCTTATCAAGAGTGACGGAGGGATTAGGCCCGATGAAGTCCGGCAACCGGGGACGTCCGGTGCCAAATCCTACGGGAGAACCGGAAGATGAGGTGGCAGAACACGTTTATGCCGCCCGCTTAGCGGGCGGTTTTCATTTAGGCAAAAGAAAAGTTGGACCAACAAAAGAAGGAGCGTATTGAATGCGTAAACTGTTTACATCTGAATCGGTTACGGAAGGACATCCGGATAAGATTTGCGACCAGATCAGCGATGCGGTGCTGGATGCGATTCTCGAACAGGATCCCATGGCCCGTGTCGCCTGTGAAACCTGCACGACGACCGGCATCGTCATGGTGATGGGAGAGGTGACCACCACAGCAACTTACAGGGTGGATGACATCGTTCGTAAAGTTGTCTGTGACATTGGGTATGACCGGGCGAAGTATGGATTTGACGGGAATACCTGTGCGGTCATCACGGCACTGCATGCCCAGAGCCCCGATATTGCGCAGGGCGTTGATTCGGCACTTGAGGGACGCTTTTCAGGCGAAACAGACATTGGCGCCGGCGATCAGGGCATGATGTTTGGTTATGCCAATGCGGAAACGCCTGAAATGATGCCGATGCCGATTGCCCTTGCCCACCGGCTGACCCGCCGTCTTTCCGAAGCACGCCGCAGCGGTGAACTCAGCTGGCTGCGTCCGGACGGAAAGAGCCAGGTAACGGTGGAATATGAGGATAATCATCCGGTACGCGTGGACACGGTGGTCATTTCCACTCAGCATGCGCCGGAAATTGAGCATGATTATCTGAGCAGTGAGATCATTGAGAAAGTCATCAAGACGGCGATTCCCGAGGACCTGCTGGACAGCAAAACCCGTTTCTTCATCAACCCGACCGGCAAGTTTGTCATTGGCGGACCGATGGGTGACTCAGGCCTGACGGGACGCAAGATTATCGTGGATACCTATGGCGGCTTTGCAAGACATGGCGGCGGTGCATTCAGCGGAAAAGATCCGACGAAGGTGGACCGCAGCGGTGCGTATGCTGCCCGCTATGTGGCCAAAAACATCGTCGCTGCCGGACTGGCCAGAGAGTGCGAGATCGAGCTGGCGTATGCCATCGGCGTTGCACGTCCGGTTTCCCTGCTGGTGGATACGAAGGGAACCAGTATTGTGGATGATGCGAAGCTGGCAGAAATGGTGAATCAGGTCTTTGATCTCCGTCCGGCCGGCATTATCCGGATGCTGGATCTCCGCCGTCCCATCTATCGTCAGACGGCTGCTTTCGGCCATTTTGGCAGAACGGATGTGGATCTGCCCTGGGAGCGCATGGACAAGGTAAACGAACTGCGCAGACTGGCCCGTATTTAAGAGGAAATGAAGCAGCTCTCTTTTGGAACCTCTGTCCCGGAATGAATTTGCGGAAATATGGGGATTGTTTCTTTGCATAAAAAACGCTATAATGTGAATGCTTAATTTGAAAGGAGTGTTCTATTCTAATGAGCGGTGAATTACTGAGGCTGTTTGGAACTGCAGTTGCTGAAACGGCTGCTGCCGGTACAGCTGCAGCCGGTGCAGCTGCAGGCGATGCTGCTGCGGCAGCTGAGGGAGCTGCGGTCAGCGGTCCTTCTGCATTTATTTATTATGCGGTTCAGCTGGCTCCGATGATTCTGATTTTTGTCGTCTTCTACTTCATCCTGATTCGCCCGCAGCGCAAGAAGGATAAGGAAGCCAAGGCGATGCTGGCAAATCTGAAGGTAGGCGATAATATCTGCACCATCGGAGGCATTCATGCCAAGATTACCGGTATCAAGGATGATACGCTGTATATCGAGGTTGGCAGACAGAAAGCAGAGCTTGTGATTGCCCGCTGGGCGGTGCGCAATGTGGAAGAGCTTTCTGTGACAAACGATTCGGAAAACCTGATCTGATGAAAACGGCTGTCCCCCATGGGGGACAGCTTTTTTTGCGTACAGGGTTTATCCGCCCGGTTTCCTGTGAGCTCCCGGAAGAAGTAAGGATTGACAATGATATCATGAATAAAATATAATCAATTTACAAAGAGGATCTTTCGGAAAGTCCTGACGTGCCCACATCCGCAGAGAATCGGACAGTGTCTGATCCGGACAGCCAGGCCGTCCTTCCAGGATCAGAGGCGATGAAGAGGGAAAGGAGGCGATTTTACGGCAGGGAATTCTTCCGGAAACAAAGAGGATGAAAAGTTCCCGGGGATTTGGCTGGTGCAGGAGAGACGAAGATCTGTTTTGACGGGAATTTGACAGGGAAAAACAGTTTGTTTGACAGGAGGACTTATGAGAAAACACATTCTTCTGGCATTGTTTCTGGGATTGGTGCTGTTGGCTGTCGGCAGCCTGGCGGAAGGAAAAACAAAGGTTTCTATTAATGGCGAAAAAGAGTTCATGAGTGAAAAGCCGCTGTATATTCTTCCGGATGGCGATTTCGATGTCAGTGTAGACAGATTTGGATATATGTTCAGCCTCACAAAACCGGTATCACTCAATCTCGAACTTGAACTGGTAGAGGGAGAACCGCTTATTCGGGATCTTTTTGAAATCGTGAAGAACGGTGAAGGGAAATACACACTGTGGGTAGGTGAGACAGACAAAATATCCGCTCCGTGTGAGGCGGTGCTGCGCATGACCGGGGAAAATGAGGAGTACTATCTGGATGAAACATTTCCGATTAAAATCGAATGGTTTAATGGGAAAGGGCCCCGCGTGAGTCGATCTGTTATGCAGGTGCCGCTGGGCATTGAGGTATCGCTGGACAGTATGTTCGAAGAACTGCTGGACGACTCTTCATTCGATTCTTATTCTGTATTTCCTGGTGAAGTGGGCGATAAAGTTGAGAAAGTCAGATATGGCGTGTATATCTTCCATGAAAAAGGCGTTTATCCATGTACCTTCAAAAGCATAAATGGAAATATTGGGAAAGACACTGAGATGACCGTCTATGCAGGGGATTACCCCTATCTGCTTTCGGCAGAATCCGGGGCATTTCCGGGTACGGCGGTTCAGATCAAAGCCGAGCCGCTGATGACCGAAGCGGAAGGAAAGAAGATCATCTTCAGCACAGAGGGAAATGAGGCATGTTCGATTGATGAGCAGGGAGTTCTTTCCATTGGCGAAAATGCAGTGGGGACGGTGACGGTTCGGGCAAAACCGGAAAAAACGGAACTGGAGGCGGCAGAGCTTACACTGACCATTCTCGGCTATACCGGTACAAAAGAAAAGGGTGAATTCTCAGAGGAAAGCAGCTATACACTGGACATGTGGGAAAACAATCCGTTCTATATTACGCCGCAGGGCAATGTATGGGGATACTGGCAGTACTTTGGAACATCGCTTACGCTTGAAGGAAATGAAAAGGTTACAAAGCTCTCTGTGACGCCGGTCAGTGTGAAACCGGGAAGAGAAAAGCTGGTGAATGTCGAAAAAGATGTGATGTACCTAGATCAGTCCATGCTGTTTAATACTGATCCTGAAACAGCGACGTACTGCATTGTGGCTGAGGGTGCGAAACACTATGCGCAGAGAGTTCTGACCATTCATACGGAACGGATTCCGGACTCCAGGGATCCAAAAACGGGGCAGGTTGTCTTTGTCAAACCTGGAGAATCGGTTAACCTGTATGATTTTATCACGACCTATCCGGAGAAGGCGGAATATCTTGCAATGGTCGAAGCGGATAAGAAAAACAACTGGACGAGTAATTATTCACATGAGACGGGCAGGAAGAACATTGATCTGGTGACCGAGTCTGATAAGAAAGCGATTTTTACCGCGCATGAGGAAGGCCGGTATCCGGTGCTCTATGTGTTTGCGTATGATATTCTGCAGAGCTATCAGCAGCTGGCCATTATCTGTTCGGATACGCTGAAGGAAGAAGATTTTGCCTTCACGATCCAGGGCGGCGAAATTGCCGCCGGACAGAAAATTACATTTGAACCGGTTTTTGCCAATCCAGACCTTGTCAACAGCAAGATGAAAAATGCCGGGGTCGACTGGTCGATCAGTTACAATGGCGGCAGTCTGCAGGATTACGGAAGCATGCAGAAAGATACGTTTACGGCTAAAGGCACGTTGGATGACATAAAGGAGCTTACGGTGACCTATACCAGTCAATACTGTCCGACACAGTCGGCGACAGCGACGATTGTCATTCATCCGAAAGCATCCGGCATCGAGGCGTCCATTGACCGTGAGGCACTTTTCCTCCTGGAGGGAAAAGAGACGGCCAGCATCAGTGCCGCGGCGCTGCCGGATACGGCACTGCAGAAGTTCAAGTATGCTTCATCGAATGCAAAGGTTGCCTCTGTCGATGAAAACGGGCTGGTGACCGCTCTCTCAGCGGGGAAGAGTGTGATTACGGTGACCGTGGATGACGGGAGCCAGAAGAAAGCAACGTTCAATGTGACCGTGGCGGTTCCTGTGACCGCACTGGAGCTCAGTGTCGATGAAACCCGGATTGAGGCGGGAAAGAGCCGGAAGATTAAGGCCGTTCTTATACCGGAAAAGCCGACGAACGGAAAGATCACCTGGTCGGTTGCGGAATCTGAGATGGCCGACTTTGTCAGCGTCAGCAGAGAAGGAGCCGTAACGGTGAAGAAGAATTGTCCAGCGGGAAAAGTAACCATTGCCGCAGCGGCGGAGGGGGCAATGCCTGATCAGGAAGTCCGCGCGGAAATCGAACTGGAAATTGTCGGGACAGAAACGAAATAAACCTAAGGGGAGCCGGACGGCTCCCCTTGTTCAGCTGAAAAAACCCCTCTTCCTTGCGGAAGAGGGGTGAGCATGTTACTCGGCGCTGTACGGAAGAAGCGCAATGGCGCGTGCGCGCTTGATCGCTTCGGACAGCTGGCGCTGATGCTTTGCACAGGTGCCGGTCATACGGCGGGGCAGAATCTTGCCGCGCTCGTTGATGTTTCTGCGCATGCGGGAATTCAGATCCCGGAACTCTTTATAGTCGATGTATTCAATCTTATCGACACAGAATGCACATACTTTCCTGCGGGGCTTGCGATTCCCGCGGGGATGACGTGCCTGACGATCCTCAGACATGAGTTTCTCCTTTCAGGCCACAGGGGCCATTTTAATCTCTGCAAATTTTAGAACGGAAGGTCATCATCTTCAATTGCTACCGAATTGAACTCAGAATCCTGAGTCGGATAATTGACCGGCTGGGCCACAGGAGCGGCGGCAGCAGGTGCAGCGGGAGCAGCTGGATGATACTCGCCCGAGGATGTAGATGCATTCTGAGAGGAAAGGAACTCGACTTCGTCGGCAACGATATCAAATGCGTTGCGCTTTGAGCCATCCTGAGCTTCGTACGTACGGGTCTGGATAGAACCGGAAACGGCTACCTTGCGGCCCTTGGACAGATATTTGCTGCACAGCTCCGCCAGCTGACGCCAGGTAACGATATTAAAGAAATCCGTTTCCTGAACACCGTCGGCACGACGGCGGCGATTGACAGCAATACTGAAGTTGCAGACCTGAATGCCCGTGGTTGTGGTCCGGATCTCAGGGTCTCTGGTCAGATTACCAATTAAATATACTTTGTTCATGTATAGCCTCGTCAATACTACAATAACATTTCTCGGGGGAGACAGGGGAGATTACTCCTCAACGGGAGCGGACTCTACTGCCTCGACAGATACCTCAGCAGCAGCTTCAACTTCCTCGGCGGGTGCGGCTGCACGGACCGGACGCGGCTTTACGCTGTGCTTCTTATCGATCAACCTGACGATCTGAGAACGGATGATGCTCTCATTGTTGCCGAGATTACGGGAGAGTTCCTTGGGCAGTGCGGCTTCACCGTTGAATGCGGCGTACACATAATAGCCCTCAGTCTTGTAATCGATGGCATAGGCAAGACGGCGCTTGCCCCACTCTTCGACCTTTACTACCTCACCGTTGTTGGCGGTGATGATGCCACTTACCTTCTCGATCAGCTCTTTACGAGCACCTTCCTCGACGTTGGCATCAATGATGTAGATGATCTCATATTTGTTCATGATGCTTTTCACCTCCTTTTGGACTCTGGCTCTGCAACTGTTTGTGCAGAACAAGGATATGCCGGTAAAGGATAATACCACTTTTGTTTCTGAAAAGCAATAACAAATCAGGATTACAGCAAAACTTGTCAATAAACACTAAATTCTTCGGATGATTTTTGCCTGAAACGCTTAACTGTCCGCAAAAGTCAACAATGCTTCCAAAATGGAAAGGTGCCTGTTTGAGCAGATGAAAGGGAATTACGCAGGATGTACCTGTTCACGGATTTTCACTCTATCCAGGGACGAAGCAGCAATGATGCAGCACCAAAGACAGAGTCGAAACGGAAAAAGGCTGCGGAAAAGATCAGCACCCTGATGACAAGGCAGAAAAGATCGAACGGTTTATTGAGAAAAGCGAGACACACTGACAGTCGGAGCTCGGCAGAGGCGGGCAGATGCTTGACGGAATGACAGGGTCAGGGTATAATTCCACGTGATACGGCAGATCTGGGTACTAACTGAATTGGGCCAACAGCCGGTGAGCGATAAAACGGGAAGGAATCAGGAAATGTTTGTAGATCAGGTAAGAATAACTGCCAAGGCAGGAAACGGCGGAAACGGAGCAGTCTCGTTTCATCGCGAAAAATTTGTCCAGAACGGCGGACCGGACGGCGGCGACGGCGGGAACGGCGGAAGTGTCATCCTTTATGCGGACCCGAATATGCATACCCTGATGGATTTCCGCTTTCAGCGGAAATTCCAGGCAGAAAGCGGCGGAAATGGAAGCTCCGCCCTGCGGCGGGGCAAATCCGGCAGTGATCTGGTGATCAAGGTGCCGGTGGGGACCATTGTACGCCTGCAGCCGGAGGGGAAGATCGTTGCGGATATGCACGAAAGCGGCGAAAGCCGGGTGCTTCTGAAAGGAGGCAATGGCGGCTGGGGAAATGCCCGCTTTGCAACGGCCACACGCCAGGCACCGGGATTTGCCAATCCCGGACAGAAAACGGAGATCCGTGAGTTCGAACTGGAACTGAAGAGCATTGCCGATGTAGGCCTGGTGGGCTTTCCGAATGTCGGGAAAAGCAGTCTCCTGGCCGCTGTGACGGCAGCCAGACCGAAAATTGCCAACTACCATTTTACGACCCTGCAGCCCAATCTTGGAATCTGCCGGCAGTATGGGGTGGATTTCATCATGGCAGACATTCCGGGGCTGGTGGAAGGGGCCAGCGATGGTGTGGGCCTTGGCTACCAGTTCCTCCGTCATGTGGAACGGACGCGTCTCCTTCTGCACGTCATTGATATTTCCGGCTCAGAGGGCCGGGACCCGGTGGAGGATTTTGAGCAGATCAGTGATGAACTGGCGGCTTATGGCGGACTGGCCGAGCAGCCGATGATTGTGGCCGCCAACAAGATGGACCTGCCGGGGGCAGAGGAAAATCTGGAGCGGCTGCGTCAGCATCTGCACGGAACGGATATTGAGGTTTATCCGATCTCTGCCGCGACACATCAGGGACTGGATCAGCTGATGGGCGCAGTGGTGCGGATCCTTCCGACACTGCCGGAGATCCGTGTGTATGAGGCGGAGGAGGTCGAGGAGATCTTCGACACCAATCCCTATGAAGTGCGCCGCCGGGATGATGGTTCCTTTGAGGTTTACGGACCGCTTTGCGACCGGCTGCTGGCTTCGGTCAATTTCAGCGAACAGGATTCGCTTAATTACTTCCACCGGACTCTCCGGGCGCGCGGTGTGATTGATGCGCTGAGGCAGATCGGGGCCGGGGAAGGGGATACCGTCGTCTTTGGCGACATGGAATTTGATTTTGTGGAGTGAGAAAAGATGATTACAAGCAAACAGAGGGCTTATCTGAGAGGACTGGCCAATCCCGTTGAACCGATTCTGCATGTCGGGAAGGAGGGCATTGGTGAAAATCTGATCCGGCAGGCAGATGATGCCCTGACCGCAAGGGAGATTGTGAAGGGAACGGTGCTTCAGAACAGCCCGATCGAGGCAAGGGAAGCACTGGATACGCTTTGCGAGGCGCTTCATGCGGAACCGGTGCAGACGGTAGGAAAACGATTTGTTCTTTATCGTGCCAATCCGGATGAACCGAAGATTGTATTGCCATAAAACAAAGGCCGTCTGAGACGGCCTTTGTTTGTTTCAGCGTGCAGGATACTACAGCTTGGCAGCACTTTGAACGATTTCTTTCAGATGATGCCGCGATTCTCCATTGCGCAGTTTCCGGGCAACGATGACCAGGCGGTCATCCTCAAGACAGGTGGAGAGGGTGATCAGGGCATCGCTGGGCTTTACATCGATCGGGATGGCGTACATGGAATGGTCCATGAGGTCTGAAATATAGGTAATGAATTCGATATCCGAACGGAATGTCGGATGGGTGAAGTAATTGAAAAAGGTGGGATCCTTCGGATTCAGGGAAACCTGAAGAACGGCAAAGATGACGTACTCTTCTTTCTTCCAGAGGGAGGAATAGGTGAAGAAGGCATTATTCTTCAGGAAGCTGAGGTTGGATTTATACTGGGTGAGACGTCCGAACATGCTGCCATCCCGCATATTGTGTCCGTGCAAAAGAAGATTCTGCGATTTTTCCTTAAAGGGATGATTCTCATCCAGGAACAGCGTGCCGGAAGTGTTTTTCTTTTTGTAGAAATCATGGGTCAGATAATAGACATTATCCTTGTAGACAACCGGAAGATCCAGAATGTCCGGAAAATTGAGCCAGCCAACCAGATCGTGGTTATCCTTGTACAAAGAGGCCATCTCCGGCAGTGCATCTCCGCCGATCTGATGGAATTTTGTCGTAAGGACAAGGGGCGCGGGGGTGGGCGTTGCCTGAGCAGCTAACTGCTCCTGAGACGGGGAATTTTCCGGCTCACCTTCGGATGAATCAGCGGAAAGTGCGTTTTCATCCGTTACGTTTCCGGCGGCGACAACCGTCTCATCCGGGCTGTCTGCCTCGCCGGAATCTGCGCTGTCCTCCGAATCTTCCTCTGTGTAAATGGTAAACGGAATGTCGACATTATCCGTTTCCGCCGGCTGACTGTGCCGCTGAGACAATTCCTGGTTTACCTGAGAGGTGCGAATGCTTCGCCATACGATGCGGGCGATCATGATCAGGGAGTAGAGCGCAACCGCTCCGAATATGCCCATGAGGATCAGGCGGATGTTATTGGAGGAAATGTGATGCCCGAAGAGGGTAATGCCGCCACTGTCCCGGGAATCATTTTCCCTGGGGACATAGCCGGCGGACTGGTTTTCCTGACGGATACTGGCCCGGCTGCGGGAAACGGTGCGCTTTTTCGGAGGCGTGTCCTCCGGAACATAGCCGGAACCTGCCTGCATGCCCGGTGAGCGTCTGTATCCGGGAGCCTCCCCGGATTCCTCGCTGCCGCTGAGCTTCTCGCGGACTTCATGCAGCATGGGTTCGATCCTGCCGATCAGGGCGGAAGGCGGTTTGAGACGCTTGCGCTGGCTGGCGGCCCCGGAATCCGAATCGGTGGGAATGAAACCGGCCTGACGTTTTGAATTCAGCCATTCCTGGTTGATGGTGCCGGAAACGGAAGGGACGGCTTTTTTCGGCTCCTGTTTCCCGAACAGCCTGCCCGGGTCAAAGCTGTCGGAAAAGTCTGACACTGCATGGGCGCTGTGAGCGGATTTACGACGCTTCAGTGGAATTTCTTCCTGGGGCAAATCCGGCTCTGCCGGTCTCCCGGAAATGACGGTTTGCTCCGGTTCCGGAGGCGTGCGGGAAGAAACAGCTTCTTCCGGGTCCGGAGTCGAGTGCGAAGGAACAGCTTCTTCTTCCGGCTCCGGAGGCGTATGGGAAGGAACAACCTCTTCTTCCGGCTCCGGAGGCGTGTGGGAAGGAACAGCTTCTTCTTCCGGTTCCGGAGGAATGTACGAAGAAGCGATCTCTTCTTCCGGCTTTTGGGGAATATGTGGAGAAACGGTTTCCGCTAAATCGTGCTGAGGCAGAGAAACAGAGGGATCAACAGAATCTTCCTGTGTCGGAAATGCCTGATCCGGCAGGGGATTGTTCAGATATGGCCGGTTCCTTTTTGGCATGCCGTTTTCTCCTCTCTGTTAAGATCATCTGCTGCGAATGACTTTTGCGTTTGTCCAGATATAAGTTGAAAGAATAGCGGGAAAAGCGGCATATCCAGAGGAATGCAGACATTTTCCCCAATATCGTTCCATATTATAGCATGATAAAGATGGAATTTAAAGATTTGATTTGATGCGGTCACTGGTGAGACAGCGGCCATGCCTGGGCAGGTATTCATATCGGAGCACCTGTGACGATGCTCAGGCAATGAAAACCGGAAAGGGGAGACAGAAGTGACAGAGTTGTCAGAACTTCAGCGGTTGATAGAAAAAGCGTCCCGGATTGTGTTTTTTGGCGGAGCGGGAGTCTCCACGGGCAGCCATATTCCGGATTTTCGCGGCGCAAACGGGCTTGAAAAGGTATCGGAATACGAGGGACTGACCATGGAGATGATCCTGTCGACCTCTTTTTTCCATCTTCATCCGGACCTGTTTTATGCGTATTATCGGAAATATCTGCTGTTTCCGGATGCAGTTCCCAATCAGGCACATCTGAAACTGGCGGAGATGGAACGGAAAAACTGCCTCTCCGCGGTGGTGACGCAAAACATTGACGGACTGCATCAGAAAGCGGGGAGCCGGGCCGTTTTTCCCCTTCACGGGAGCATTTATGACAATGTATGCATGGAATGCGGCCGCACCTGTTCAATTGACGCGGTTCTCCGGTCGGAAAATGTTCCAAGATGTCAATCCTGCGGGGGCGTGATCCGGCCGGGCATTACGCTGTACGGGGAGGCACCGGACCCGCTGGTGATGCGGGGCGCCTGCAGGGAAATTGCCCGCAGTGATCTCCTGATCGTCGCCGGGACAAGTCTTACGGTAGAACCGGCTGCCTCCTGTCTTTCCTATTTTCACGGGAAAGCCCTGGTGGTGATCAATGAGGATCCGCTGAAAATTGAACGGGAGGCGGCCCTTGTCATCCGCGGACGCGTGGAGGAGGTGCTGGGGGAGATCCGGGTGCCGGAGAGACCGCAGCGGGTTCGGCGGAACTGGTGGTCCTAGGACGGGAAATTCGCCGTTGACTTTCATATAGTAACGTGCTAAACTATCAGGGCTTTCAGGAAAACAAGAACATGGAGGGAAATTGAATGGCACTGAAGCATGATGCACAGACGGATGAGCTTTTTCGTTCGATTCTGGAACTGAGAACGTTGGATGAATGCTACTTGTACTTTGAGGACCTCTGTACCAATAAGGAAATCCGGGACCTGGGGCAGCGGCTTGAAATCGCCCGGCTGATCAGTGAAGGAAAATCCTACCTGCAGGCAGCGGAATTACTGGGCGTCAGCTCGGCGACGATTGGTCGCGTCAAGCGATGCCTTGATTATGGGGATGGCGGCTATCAGATGATTCTGGACCGCCTGAAGGAGAAAAAATGAGTGTAATCACAGCCGGAATGCGGGCAGATGAAATTCTCTCGGCCAGGCTTCGTGCACTGTATGGTCAGTATGGCTACCGGATTTACAAGGTCAACCGTTTTGAGGCATATGAACTGTATGTGCAGAATAAGAATTTCCTGACAGATGAACGCGTTCTGACGTTTACGGACCTGAACGGACGCCTGATGGCCCTCAAGCCGGATATTACGCTGTCCGTTGTCCGCAATACACGGGATGAACGGGAACCGGTCCGGGTATGCTATTCGGAGAGCGCCTACCGGGTTCCCCGGGGCGGCGACCGGTTCCAGGAAATCATGCAGACGGGCATTGAATATATCGGGAACTGCGAACCGGCGGCTTTGGCGGAGATCCTGCTTCTGGCGCAGAAGAGTCTCCGCATAATTTCGGACAGGTACGCCCTGGATATTTCGCACATGGGTCTGGTGCAGGAACTGCTTCGTTTTGCCCGGATTGAGGAGGCGGATTATCCGGAGGTCCTTGAGATGATCCGCAGGAAGGACCGCCACGGCATGCAGGACTTTACCGCGCGGCAGGCCCTGCCCGGACAGGCATGCGACCTGCTGGATCTCATGATCATCCTGAGCGGACCGGTCATCCCCGCCCTTGAGCGCCTGAGCGCGTTTCCCCTGCCGGAGAGCACGCTGCAGATCATGCGGGAACTGGAACAGATTGCAAGGCTCTCGCAGCGCGTCTGGTCCGGTACGCTGAACCTGGATTTCAGCGTTCTGGGGGACATGCAGTACTATAACGGCCTGACACTGTCCGGGTTTATCGACGGAATTCCGTCGCCGGTGCTCATCGGCGGTCAGTATGATCCGCTTCTCAGCCGTCTGGGGCGGCAGGGACAGGGAATCGGCTTTGCGGTCTACCTGAATCAGATTGACCGCTGCATGCCGGAAATGCCGGAAAAAGCGGTTCAGTTTGTCCCGCTGGGCACGGATCCCGAAGCGGCGTTTCTTGAAGCGGAACGGCTTCGCGCAGACGGGAAAACCGTCATCCTTGGAGAGGAGGAAACGGACAAATGCTGAGAATTGCCCTGCCGAAAGGACGGCTGGGGGAGAAAGCCTATAAGGCGCTGGCCACGGCGGGCTATCCCTGTCCGGAACTCCTTGAGGATAACCGCCGTCTGATTTTTGAAAACCCTGAGGCCGGGGTGCAGTATTTCCTGGTCAAGCCCTCGGATGTTTCCGTCTACGTGGAACACGGCGCGGCGGATGCCGGGATTGTGGGCAAGGATATCCTCCTCGAATACGAACCGGATGTCTATGAACTGTTTGACCTGCACATGGGCAAATGCCGGATGTGTGTGGCCGGGCCGAATGCGTTTCGTGATACGCATACCCGGGCGCTTCGGGTGGCCACGAAATTTCCGCATATCGCGTCCCGGTATTTTGAATCACAGTCCCGGGAAATTGAAATCATTCACCTGAACGGCTCCATTGAGCTGGCGCCGCTGGTGGGTCTTTCCGATGTGATTGTGGATATTGTTGAAACGGGAACGACCCTGCGGGAAAACGGCCTTTCCGTTCTGGAAACGGTGGTTCCGGTCAGTGCCCGGTTTATTGCCAACAAGGCAAGCTTTAAATTCAAAGGGGATGAAATCCGGCATGTGCTGGATGGTCTCAAGAGCTGCCTGTCGGAAAAGGATTAAATCCGGACAGGTTTATCCATATTAAAAAACGGGAGCACCGGAAAGTCGCCGGTGCCGAAAGAGCAAGCTACGGAGGAGGTCCTTTGCGATGATCAGGATAATGAAGGCGGGCGAGTGCCGCAAGGACAGCCTGCTCATGCGTTCAATGGCGAAGAGCGGCGTTGGGGAAACGGTGACGGAAATCATTGAGACAGTGCGGAAAAACGGGGATGCGGCGCTTTTTGAGTATGCCGCACGTTTTGACCGCGTGACACTTTCAAAGCTTGAAATCAGCCGGGAGGAAAGAGCCGCGGCCCTGGCCCGGATTCCCGAGGATCTCCTGCACGCCATGACACTGGCCAGGGACAACATTACGGCGTATCACCGGGCGCAGCTCCGGACGGGATTTGAACTGGATCTGGGCAGCGGGGTGTACATGGGACAGAAGATTACCCCCATTGCCCGGGTAGGTCTCTATATCCCCGGAGGAACAGCGGCATATCCGTCGTCGGTGTTTATGAATGCCATTCCGGCCAAGCTGGCCGGCTGCGAGGAACTGGTCATGGTTTCCCCGCCCGGACCGGGCGGAACCATTCCGGATGCCATTCTGGCTGCCGCGGAAATGGCCGGCGTGGACCGGGTGTTCACGGTGGGCGGCGCACAGGCCGTGGCGGCTTTGGCGTATGGAACGGAGAGTATCCCGCGGGTAGACAAGATTGTCGGCCCCGGCAATGCGTTTGTGACCGAGGCAAAGCGGCAGGTGTTCGGGCAGGTGGCCATTGACATGATCGCCGGTCCCAGTGAGATCCTGGTGATTGCGGACGGTGAGAGCAATCCGGCCTGGGTGGCGGCGGATCTGCTTTCGCAGGCGGAGCATGACCGTCTGGCGACGGCCGTGCTGATTACGGACAGCGAGACATTGGCCGAGGAGGTCTGCGCCGAAGTGGAACGGCAGCTTTTGCAGCTGCCGCGGGAGGAGATTGCCCGTGCCTCCATTGACAATAACGGAAAAATCATCCTGGTGGAGAGCCTTGAGGAGGGGGTGGCCCTCTCCAATGAGCTGGCACCGGAGCACCTGGAGCTGTTCGTGAGCAATCCCGAGCAGCTGCTGCCGTTGGTGATCAATGCCGGCAGCGTCTTTATGGGACGGTGCTGTCCGGAATCCCTGGGGGATTATCTGGCGGGGCCCAACCACATCCTGCCGACCTCCGGAACCGCGCGGTTCTCAAGCCCCCTGGGGGTGGATGACTTTATCAAGAAGACTCAGTATACCTACTATACAAAGGATGCGCTCAGCCAGGTCGCCGGGGACATTGCCGTCTTTGCCCGGGCGGAGGGACTTGAGGCGCATGCCCGGGCGGCACTGATCCGGGGGAAGGAGGCGTGATGAAATCCTATCTGAGAGAAAATCACCGGTCTCTCCCGGCCTATGTACCGGGGACGCATGAGGAAGGGAATGACGTGATTCGCCTCAATACCAACGAGTCGCCGTTCCCGCCTTCTGCCAGTGTGCTTGAGGCCATTGCGGCGGAGAGCACCAGACTCAATTTCTACAATGATCCGGACTGCACGGACCTGATTCAGGCCCTCAGCCGGAAAGAGGGTGTTGAACCGGAAAATCTGGTGGTCGGAAACGGGTCGGATCAGGTGCTGCAGCTGGCCTTCCTGGCCTTTGCCGGTCCGGACTGTCCCATAGTCCTGCCGGATATTACGTACAGTTATTATGACCTTTTCGCGGCGCTTTATGAGATTCCGCTGCGCCGGATCCCGCTGAGGGAGGATTTCCGGATCTGTCCGGCGGATTACAACCGGGCAGGGGGGATGATTGTCTTTCCCAACCCCAATGCGCCCACCGGTCTGGCACTGACCAGGGCCGAGATTGCCGGCATTCTTGAGGCCAATCCGGACCATGTGGTGCTGGTGGATGAGGCGTATGTGGACTTTGGCGCGGAAACAGTGGTGCCGCTCATCCGGACCTTTCCCAATCTGCTGGTGGTCCGGACATTCAGCAAATCCGGTTCCCTGGCGGGCATTCGTCTGGGGTATGGCATGGGCAGCCCTGAGCTGATCGCCGACCTGGCCCGGATCCGCAACGCGGTGGACCTGTACGGCGTCAACCGTCTGGCCCAGGCGGCCGGTGCGGCGGCCTGCCGGGACTGGTCCTATTATGAGCAGAACTGCCGCAGAATCATGAACAGCCGCACCTATACGACCGAGGCACTTGGACGCCTGGGCTTTACCGTGCTGCCCTCTCAGGGCAATTTCATCTTTGCCCGGCCGGCAGCTGTTTCGGCGGCATTTGTCAGGGAAAAGCTGAGTGAGCGGGGCATTCTCGTCCGTCATTTCAGGGGCGGACGGACGGAGGACTGGCTGCGGATTACCATTGGAACCGATGCGGAAATGCAGCAGCTGGTGGATGCATGCCGTGACCTTGTGACATCAGGGAAGGAATAAAGGCAATGAGAAAAGCGGAGATTACCCGAAAGACAGCTGAGACAAATGTCGAGTGTCAGCTGAACCTGGATGGAACCGGCAAGAACGAGATCTCAACCGGCGTCGGGTTTCTTAATCATATGCTGACGCTCTTTGCCGTGCATGGCCGGTTTGACCTGACCATCCGGTGCAAGGGCGACACGTGGGTAGATGACCATCACAGTGTGGAGGATATCGGGATCGTTCTGGGGCAGTGCCTGACGGAGTGTCTTGGCAATAAGGCCGGCATCCACCGGTATGGATCCATGATTCTGCCCATGGATGAGGCGCTTGTGCTGTGTGCGCTGGATCTCTCGGGACGCAGTTCCTTTCACATGCAGGTCAGCTTTGCGGCGGAGAAGATTGGAACGTTTGATACGCAGCTGGTGAAGGAGTTTTTCCTGGGGCTGACCCGCAGCTGTCCCATGAGCCTGCATTTCCAGGAAATGGCCGGGGAAAACGACCATCATGTGGCGGAGGCCATGTTCAAGGGATTCGGACGGGCCCTTGCGGAGGCCGTTGCGCCGGATCCGCGGCTGAACGGGGCCGTTCCCTCCTCAAAGGGGGTGCTGGCATGATCGGCCTGATCGATTACGGTGTCGGGAATCTGTTCTCACTGGTCAGCTCTTTCGGGATGATCGGGGAGGCGGCGGAAATTGTCCGGACACCGGAAGAGGTACGCCGGGCAGACAAGCTTATTTTGCCTGGCGTCGGCGCTTTCGGGGATGCCAGGCAGAAGCTGGCCGTGCACGGCATGGATGAGGCCGTCCTCGAGGCGGCCCGGCGCGGGACGCCGATTCTCGGCATTTGTCTGGGCATGCAGATGCTCTTTGACACCAGCGACGAATTCGGCAAGCATGAGGGCCTGGGTCTCATTCCCGGACGGATCACGGCCATGCAGCCGCGTCTGCCCGGGAACCTCAAGGTTCCCCAGATCGGCTGGAATGCGCTTATATGTGAGCCGCACCCGCTGTTTCAGGGGATTCCGGAGGGGGCCTGTGTGTATTTTGTCCACAGCTATTCCGCCGTGGACTGCGATCCGTGGACCATTGCGCGCACGGAATACGGCATTCCGGTGACGGCGGCGGTTGCCCGGGACAACGTGCTGGGAACCCAGTTCCACCCGGAGAAGAGCGGACGGATCGGGCTGGCGATGCTGAGCAATTTCTGCAGAATGTGAGGGAAATATGGAGATTTTTCCGGCCATTGACCTGCTGGGCGGACAGGTTGTCCGGCTTCAGCGGGGGGATTATCAGAAAGTGACGGTGTATGCCCGGGATCCGCTGGAACCGGCGGCCCGTTTTGCGGCAGCCGGTGCCCGGTATCTCCACTGTGTCGATCTGGACGGCGCCCGGGATGGAACCATGGTGAATGCGGACTGTGTGCGCCGCCTGGCTGGTGAGTCCGGTCTGAAAGTGGAAATCGGGGGCGGAATCCGCAGCGAAAAGACCATTGAGACCTATCTTGAATGCGGCATCTGGCGCGTGATTCTGGGGACGATTGCCGTTCGCGATCCGGAATTTACGGGGCAAATGCTGAAACGATACGGGGACCGGGTGGCCATCGGGGTGGATATCCGGGATGGCATGGTGGCGGTCAGCGGCTGGCTTGAAAGCGGCGGAATCCGCTTTGAGGATCTGTGCGAAAGACTCCGTGACCAGGGCGCAAAGGGCCTCATCGTCACGGATATCTCCAGGGACGGGATGCTCAGCGGGGCGAACCGGACGCTGTATCAGGACCTGATGCGAAGCTTCCCGGCGTTTGAACTGACCGCCTCAGGCGGGGTATCGGATCTGGAGGATATTCGCGGTCTCCGGGATCTGGGCATGTACGGCGCCATTATCGGGAAGGCGTACTATGAGGGACGGATCGATCTCAAAGAGGCGGTTGAGGTGGCAAGATGATTACAAAGCGGATTATTCCCTGCCTGGATGTCCGGGATGGCCGTGTGGTAAAGGGGGTCCGGTTTCAGGGACTGGCCGATGTGTCAGATCCCGTGGAACTGGCGGCCCATTACTCGGAAAACGGGGCGGATGAACTGGTCTTTTATGATATTACGGCTTCGGCAGAGGGGCGGAAGCTGTTTACGGACGTCCTGAGACGCGCGGCCTCCACCATCTTCATTCCGCTGACGGTGGGCGGCGGCATTTCCACCCTGGATGACTTTGAGCGCGTCCTGATGAGCGGCGCGGATAAGGTCAGCGTCAATTCCGGCGCCATTACCCATCCCGAAATCATCCGGGAATCGGCCAAGCGGTACGGCAGCCAGTGCGTGGTGCTCAGCGTGGACTGTGCCCGGGTGAACGGTGCTTTTCACGTGTTCCGGAACGGCGGGCGGATTGATACCGGCATCGACGCCCTTGAATGGATTCGCAGGGGAATTGACGAGGGGGCCGGCGAAATCGTGCTGAATTCCATGGACACGGACGGGGTGCGCAGCGGGTTTGATCTGCCCATGCTGAGCGCAGTCTGTGACTTTGCAGAGGTGCCGGTCATTGCCTCGGGCGGTGCCGGCGGAATAAAGGACTTTATCACGCTGTTTCAGTCGGTGCCAAAGGTGGATGCCGGGCTTGCCGCGTCCATTTTCCATTTCGGTGAGGTCAGCATTCAGGATCTCAAGGCGGAACTGGACGCAGCGGGAATCCTGGTCAGGAGGGTATAAGGATGATTGATGTGAATGAACTCAAATTTGATGCGCAGGGCCTGATTCCGGCCATTGTCATTGATACGGAAACCCGGGAGGTACTGACCCTGGCGTACATGAACCGGGAGAGCCTTCAGATTTCCATGGAAAAGGGCCTGACCTGCTTCTACTCCCGAAGCCGCCAGGCCCTGTGGCTGAAAGGGGAAACCAGCGGGAATTACCAGCACATCGTCTCCATTACGGCAGACTGTGACCGGGATGCGCTGGTGGTGGAGGTGCGCAAGGATGGACCGGCCTGTCACCTGGGAACGGATTCCTGCTTTACCGCACCGGTGTATACGGGCGATGAACCGCCGGCCTTCCAGTACGCGGACCTGATGGAAATGCTCAGGGGCCGGAAGGAACATCCGACAGAGGGCTCCTATACCTCCTATCTGTTCAGCAAGGGAGCGGACAAGATCCTGAAGAAGATCGGGGAGGAGAGCACGGAGGTCATCATCGCGGCCAAGGATCACGACAAGGCGAATACGATCTACGAGATCGGGGACCTGATGTATCATGTCATGGTCCTGATGATTGAGGAGGGGATTACCCTCGAGGACATCCGCCGCGAGATGGCGGGACGCCATGTCATTGATCACAAGGTGAAACAGGAGAAGATGCGGTGAGGACGAGACAGAACCTGCATATGCATTCGCTCTGGGACGACGGGCGGAACAGCTGCCGGGAAATGCTTGCCGCCTGCCGGGAACAGGGCCTTGCCGCCGGGGGCATCAGCCTGCACAGCCCGATGCCCTTTGCAAACGACTGGACCTGCACGGCGGACCGTGTAGAGGACTACCTGCGGGAGATGGACGGACTCCGGCAGGCGTGGCCGGATTTCCGTGTCCTGTGCGGGATCGAGTGGGATGTCCTCAGCACGCAGGTGGACCTGACGCCCTTTGATTACGTCATCGGCTCGGTACACCATCTGCCGGTCAGGGAGGTGCCGCCCAGTGTCGACAATACGCCGGATGAACTGGCGGAGACGGTGCGGATTGATTTTGGCGGGGAGGCGGATGCAGCCGCCGAGTGCTACTTTCAGGAACTGATGAAAGTGGCCGCGGATCCCCGCGTCCGGATCTGCGGCCATTTTGATCTTCTGCTGAAGTTCAATGAGCGGCTGCACCTGTTCAATCCGGAGAGCAGCCGTTACCGGAAGGCCGCCAGTACGGCCCTTGAGGCGCTCCTTGATGCCGGAAAAGTCATTGAGGTAAATACCGGTGCCATGTCCCGGGGGTGGCGCTCCGTTCCTTACCCGGAGGCGTTCTGGCTGCAGGAAATCAGGCGCCGCCATGGCCGGGTGCTCCTTTCCTCCGATGCCCACAGTGCTGCTCATGTCACCTATTATTTTGAGGAGTCAGAAGCACTTCTTGAGGCCTGCGGATTTGACGCTGTCGCGGAACTGAACCCCTCCGGTGAGTTTGCGGAGGTGCCTCTGAGAAACTGAGGCCCGCGTAATGGCCCATCCGGGCCGCGAGAGGCCATTTTACCAATGACCAACATGGAGGAGAAAAGATGGTAACTTGTCAATGCGATGCGCTGCCGAATATTCCCTGGCAGGAAAGGCCGGCAGGGGATTGTCATGACGCGCCGATCTGGCGTTATGAGGGCAATCCGGTTATCCGGCGCAATCCGGCCCCCGGGGTTGGCGCGGATTTTCAACAGTGCGGTCTGTCCCTGGCAGGATGGCTTCGTGGCGGTTCTGCGGGGGGAACAGGTGAACGGGATCCCAATGGTGTATCTGGGACACAGCCGTGACGGACTGTCCTGGCAGGTGGATCCGGATCCCATCTGTTTCGTGGATGATGAGGGAAAACCTTTCATGCCCCGATATGCGTATGACCCCCGGCTGGTACGGGTGGAGGATACGTACTACATCATCTGGTGTCAGGACTTTTACGGGGCGTCCATCGGGATGGCCAAAACCACCGATTTTCGCACGTTTACGCGGCTGGAAAATCCCTTTATTCCGTACAACCGGAATGCGGTTCTTTTCCCAAGGCGGGTGAACGGCCATTATCTGCTTCTCTCACGGCCATCGGACAGCGGACATACGCCCTTTGGGGATATCTTTCTGAGCGAAAGTCCGGATATGACCTTCTGGGGAAAGCACCGGCATGTCATGGCCAGGGGAACCGCCTGGTGGGAAAGCGTGAAGATCGGCGCCGGTGCGGCCCCGATCGAAACCAGCGAGGGATGGCTGCTGTTCTATCACGGAGCCTCCAGCACCTGCAGCGGCCTGGTGTACTCCATCGGCGGGGCAATCCTGGACCTCGATGAACCTTCCGTGGTCCGGTACCGCTGCAGCAATTTCCTGCTGACGCCGGAGACAGAGTATGAGGAACGGGGATTTGTGCCCAATGTCTGTTTCCCGTGTGCAGCACTCTGTGATGGCGAAACCGGGCGGATTGCCCTGTATTACGGTGCCGCAGATTCCGTTGTCGGCGTGGCCTTTACGACAGTGAATGAAATCGTGGATTATATCAAGGCCCACTCGGTTCTGACGGAGGAGGACCGGGAAATCGGGAAGAGATAAGACCGGTCAGATGCCCGGCGTGTGCTCCTCAGTATACGTTAAGCCTCTGAAGAAGGGCATTTTGCTGCCGCTTCTTCAGAGGCTCCATTTTTGTTGTGTGGGCGCAGACTGTCGTTAAGGATTCCAAACGCCGCTCCGCTCAGAAACCAAAGGCGCAGATTCTGTTCAGGGGAATCTCACTGATTAGCTGCCCCCGTGTTTTCCGATGCGTCAGGCGACGGTTTCTCTGCCGCGCTGCCGGCCGTGTTCTGCGATGCGCCAGCGTCCGTCCTGGGAGCGGCCGCAGAATGTCCATTGTCTTTCTGGGGACTCCCGTTTCCATGGGAATGCCGGTCTGACGGGAATCTTTCGTGCCGGAGATGCTCTGAAACGAGACGAACATCTTCGGGGGAAATAAGGACGATCTTCGGATTTTTGCCTTCCAGTTCCGCCATGGCCTTTTCATAGCTGAGGATAAAATACTCAATGCTTTCCCGCATGGATATTACGGCGGAGCTGATGTCGTTTTCAGAGACAATCAGACGACGCTCGGCCATCTCATCCTCCATGGCATGGCTGATCTGATTGCGCACTGCTCCGAGATGATAATAGGCATAGAGAAGGTTCTGTACGGTTTCCAGATTGTCGCAGGCGGTATGCCCACAGATTCTGGACATATCCTGCGTCTGGATGGACTGAGTGCGGATGGAGGCATAGACGCGATTCCTGTCCTCATTTCTGGAACCGGTGAGCTTGACGCTGTCCCGGTCATAGTACTTGATAAAGTAATGTTCGACGTCATCCAACTTGTAAAGTTCGTATGACTTCATATCCAGACGCTGCAGTGCCAGCAGCTTTGTAATCGCATTCACATCGTCCGGATCGGCACAGTAGTAGAAGACGCCGGTTTTGACCAGATTGCCCGGTGCATAGGTTTCGACCAGGGTCAGAACCTGCTGATACAGCTGATGCCGATAGGCCCATTTGATCAGCTCAATAAAGGAAACTCGGCCGCTGCCCTCCAGCAGGGATTTGTAATCTGCCTGAATGCTTTCAGCGATGAGGCCGAAGAGGATCCCGAATTTCCCGTCTTCCTTCCACGGACGCGTGTCGCTGAAAATCTCACGCAGCCGCCGGATGCCTTCCTGCACTTCTGACAGGTTACACATGGAGATTCCCATATCGACATGCCGTGCCGCATAAATCATGCTGCTGATCCGCGTATTTTCTTTCTCTCCGTACTTTTCCCAGAAGTCCACGAGCATGTCTGTTTTGCTGTAATTCAGGAAGGCGTGAGCCGCGGCAACCAGATCTGTAGAGAGACTGATGCCTGTATGGTCTTCAATCTTTCCCGTCATCGCCCCGGAGGGTTCATAAACCCGGTAAACCTTTTTCAAATGCACATTGCTTCCGGGCGTGGTCACCAGGATATCCAGCAGGTTTAGAAGAAGGATTCCGTCCACCGTGGAATCGTTGTCCAGCGAAATATAGAGATGGACTTCATCTTTTCCGTCGATGACATCCTGATTGACTCCCAGAATGTCGTTAAGCAAGGACTCATGTTTCGTCATCATCTCAGCGGGTACATAACGGATATTGACTTTTTCATTGATCTGAAGGAGATCCAGCTTGGCAGAGGACCGCATCTGCTGATAGAGATAATTCTGAATCCATTTTATACGGGATCTGGGATTATCCCGAATGAAGGGAAAGGTGTCGTAAAGCGCACGGATGAACTGCTCATACAATGGGGGATTGCATGCCAGCTCGCCAAAGAAACGGTTCATTCGTTTTGGTTCCTGCTGTGAGTATTTCTCCTGGAATTGCTGAATAAAGTCGATGATCTTCGTCTGCTCTTCCTGGGGCAGCAGTGATGCACAGATTTCCTGATCCGGACTCTCGTCGTCGATATACTGCCCGATCCTCGTCTGGTACAGCTTGAAAACGGAGGGATCATCTCCGATGGCAACGATGTCGTCGATGGGAAAACAGGCCAGGACATATTTGGTGCTTGCTTCCATGGTTTGCACTGCACCGCAGTAGGCCTGCCCGAACTCATTTTTAATGGAAAAATACCGCAGTGCCCGATCGTCGTTTTCCATCGCGTCCAGGGTGACGATCAGAATATTCTTGATCATTTCTGTTCCTCCTGTTGTGATTGTTTCGTTCCCGCAGAACCCTGCGAGGAGCACAGGGACGACAGAACGTTACAGCTTGACATGCCCGGCAAAAGCAATCCGAATGGGAGAGCATGTTACTTTCCTCGATCCTCCCGGCCAATCCATTGCCGGGGAGGACGGTGTCCTGCTCCTTTATGAGCCGCAGTTTGGTCTTTCGGCACCGCGGCATTTCCGCTGCTCATATTTGACAAACTGCCGCTATGGCGGCAGGCCCTCACCTTTGCAGGCCTCAACTCTGATCATTTGCCTGAGCGTCTTTGTTCTGGCCCAGATTTGATAAACTGTCGCTGCGCGACAGGGCCGTTTCTTTAGGGGAAGGGGAGTGATTTCACAGCAGTCATTATATCATGAAGCTGAACTGACTGTCTATGCTTCTTTCCGCTGGATCATGTGTCTGTTTCAACAGCTTATATCAATGGGGAATTTGCCGCAGTGAAGGCCGAAGAAGAAGGACGACAGCTTGCTGCTTGCGACAGTTCAAAAAATATAAATGTCGTAGAAAATGTCGTAGAAAAATTGTCGCCACAAGCCATGATACTTCTTGAAGGATACAGCAAGAAGAAACGTGAAGCGGCAACCAGGTTGATTTATGCTATTCAGGATAATCCTCAGATTACAATTAGTGAAATGACCATGGTGGTTGGTACAACAGACAGAACAATTCAAAGATATTTGAAAGAGTTTCAGGAGGCTGCTGTTTTGAAAAGGGAAGGCAGCGATAAGAAAGGACAATGGATTCTTTCATGAGAGCCTGTGATTGAAGAGGAGAAGAAAAGATGCGATAACTGATAATCGCCCGGAAGGATCTGGATACTTCGCCGGGCAAACTGGCGGCGCAGTTCAGACACGTCAGCATGTAACCTGGTGGTACAGGAACATTGAACGAACAGGCTTCTGCCTGAACGGCAGCGTCAACCACTATCCTGATTTTATCATTCGGACTGAAGCAGGAAAGATCATCCTCGTGGAGACGAAGGGTGACGATCGGGATAACAGTGACAGCCAGCGCAAGGTCAGGCTGGGGCGCAAATGGGCGGAATGTGCCGGAACGGATTATAAGTACTACATGGTTTTCGACGAGAAGGATACCGGGTTTGAAGGCGCATATAGGTTATCGGAATTCTTGGAGATCATGAAGCTGATGTGACAGGAATGACATGGTCAAGACCTATGAGAGCAAGAAGGCAGGTGGATAGAGATGAAGAAGGAGACAGATATTATTACTGCCCGAACTTCTTTAGCTTTATAGGCTCGCTTTATACAGAATTCGTCCGAATAATTTGCAGAAGCCTTTATTTTAAAGGCTTCTTATTGTTTTTTTATGCCACAAAATATCCACTTGACATCTCCACTGCGAGCCTATAATATAGGCTCGCACGGAGGTGGTTACATGTCAAAAATACGGATGGAAACTGACAACTTATTTCCGTTCCCAAAGGGTGCCTATATTGGGAACAAAAAATCTGGCGCTGTATACATCAATGTCTCCAACGAGTATGTTCCGCCGGGCGAGAAAGTTAAAGAACCTGGAAGTCGTGGTTACACTGGTCATGAGAAAAAATGCATAGGGAAAGTTCCAGACCCTTCGGCTTCATCCTTCCAGTTCTTTTACGCTAATGATTCTTATCGCAGGGACTTCCTTCATTTGGACATTCCTGAACTTCCAGATCCTCCCAGGTTAGCTGACAGTATTGCTGTAGGATTGCATGGATGGATTGAGAAAGCATCCGTTATTTCCAAACTGACGGAAACTCTGGCTGGTGTGTTCGGTGAAGACGCTGCGAGTCAAATCCTTGATCTTGCTCATTACATGATCTCAAAGGAATCTGCTGTAATGCAGCATTACCCTGCCTGGGCAAGAGAGAATATGATCTTTTCTTCAGATATTATGAATGATACCGAAATTGGTCAATTTCTCA
>JAGAHV010000148.1:0-10876 GCA_017626895.1 Clostridia bacterium
CTCCGGATTTCGTCATGCCCCAGCCCCGTGAGGAGCCTGTCCCCTATCACCTGCCGGAGTTGGTCCCCAATACCTCGGGCCCTATTCTGGATTACGGCTTTCGCCTGCCCTCTGCGGATTTCATGCGCTTTGTGAAGGCCAACGGCACCTCCCCCTCCATCATGCTGGCCATGCTGGTGGATGAGGCCATCCGGCGGCAGCATCCCGATGCCGACGCTCCCGTATCTGCCATCATCCCCATATCCCTCCGGCGGTTTCTGGGATGCGAGGAGACCTTCAAGAACTGCTCCAACCGCATCACGCTGCCCATGAGCGGTACGCCCATGGACGCGCTGCCTTTTGACCAGCGCGCCGCCCGGCTTCGGAGCATGCTGAAAGAGCGGATGAACCCGGACCTGTTCCGCGCCATCGTGAACATGCTCGCCAGTGGGCACCGCATGCGCATGGAACAGGCCACGGATTACCTTGAGGAGCTGAAAAAGCTACCCAAGTTTGCGACAGTCTCTCATGACACCTTCTATATCGATTACATCGGCTCCATGCACAAAACCGCCTATGCGGATCAGATGACGGACATCCGCTTCCTCTGCAGGCCTGCACGCGGAAATACCCTGCACCTGAATATGATTGAGCACGGCGGGGAATTCCGCGTCGACTTCCTGTCCATGTGCGAAATTCCCGGCATCATCGAAGCGCTGGAGCAGGTGCTGCACGATCACGGTCTGACCTTTACGAGCCTTCCCCTGCAGCACTTCACACTGCCGCTCTGTGCCTGGCGGGAAGGCGTCCTGTCCCGCTGAGAAAGCCGAAAACGATAACGGCTGCGGCAATGACGCTTAGATGAAAAGCAGGAGTGGCGCTGTCGCGCAGCGACAGTCTGTCAGATCCGGGCCAGGACAAAGCCACTCAGGAAAAGGCCCGCAATGGAGGAAAACCCGTATGAAATCAGCTCGTCCCAATTTCGAAAAAAAGGAACTGGCCCTTTCCAGTAGCCCCTATGTCTATCTGCCGGTAGATATTCCCGTCTACACGGTGGAGATTACCCACCGGGATCCGGTCGACGGCGGGCTGCTCCAGCGTGCCCTGGACCGGACCATTCAGCGGATGCCCTATTTCTCTGACACGCTGTCCGTCGAGCATGGCGCAGTCTACTACGCCAAAAACCCGCTGCCCATGGAAGCGGTGCAGCTGGCAGGCATCCGCCGTGTGGGCGGCATTGAAACCAATTATCATATGGTGGATGTTACCTGGGATGGCCATAAAACCTGGTTCAGCATGTACCACGGCTTCTGTGATGGTCAGGGAATCTATCTCTTCATGGAGTCCGTGCTGTATCACTATTACTGCATGAAGGACGGCGTGGAGTACGACCCGTGCGGCATCCGCTCCGACAGCTCTCAGATGACGGAGGCGGAATTCTTCGATCCCTTCTCAAAGCAGTATGAGGTCTCCCCGGATTTCTCCATGCCCCCGCGGGAGGATCCCGTGGCCTATCATCTGCCGGAGCTCGTCCGCAATAACTCGGGCAAGGTGCTGGAGTACGGCTTCCGCCTGTCCTCCGAGGAGTTCATGCGCTTTGTAAAGACCAACGGCGCCTCCCCCTCCATCATGCTGTCCATGCTGGTGGACGAGGCCATCCGGCGGCAGCATCCCGATATTAACGCCCCCGTAGTTGCCCTCATCCCCATCTCTATCCGGCGGCAGCTGGGATGCGAGGAGACCTTCAAGAACTGCTCCAACCGCATCCAGCTGCCCATCAGCGGCACGCCCATGGACGCGCTGCCCTTTGACCAGCGCGCCGTCCAGCTTCGGAGCATGCTGAAAGAGCAGATGAACCCGGACATATTCCACACCATCTGCAACGTGGCCGGTCAGATGTACCGTGCGCGCATGGAACAGGCCACGGATTTCCGCAAGGAGGTGAGCAAGCCCGCCAGGTTTACGACGCAAAACCACGACACCTTCTATCTCGATTACATCGGCTCCATGCACAAAACCGCCTATGCGGATCAGATGACGGACATCCGCTTCCTCTGCCAGCCTGCGGCCGGAAACACCCTGCACCTGAATGTGATTGAGCACTGCGGGGAATTCCGCGTCGACTTCCTGGCCATGTACGAAATCCCCGGCATCATCGAATCATTGGAGCAGGTACTGCGTGATCACGGCCTGACCTTTAAGAGCATTCCCATGCAGCACTTCACTCTGCCCATGGCCGCCTGGCGGGAAGACTTCATCTGACTGTTCCCGCCCCGCAAGGGCTCTTTCCTGTATGATCAGGGATCCGCCTCCTGCACGGCAATCCCCGGGGATTGCCGTGCAGGAGGCACTTAATGCCTGTTTAAAGGCAATGCTGCTCCGGCAAGTGATCTACTGTGAGGCCTGCAAAGAAGGCCCTGTCGCGCAGCGACAGTTTGTCAAATCCAGGCCTCAGACAAAAGCAACTCCGGCAAACGACCAACATTGAAGCCTGCAAAGGAGAGGACCTGCCGCCACAGCGGCAGTTTGTCAAATATGAGCATCAGAAAAGTCGCGGCGCCGAAAGACCAGGCTGCGGCTCATAAAGGAGCTTGATATGTTGAAAAGTAATCTTGTTATCTATGGTAATATTTATACGGCTGATAAGAAAAATCCAGGCGCTGCAGCACTTGCGATTTCGGACGGCAAGTTCGCCTATGTGGGCGATGAAGAAGGTGTAAAGGAATACATCGGCAAAGACACTGAGGTGATCCGTTTTGATAAAGGAATCATTCTCCCGGGATTTGGAGAGGGACACGGTCATATCACTCCCGGCGGAACGGAAAAACTTTTCTTTGTCCATCTGAAACACACGGACACCTTACAGCAGCATCTGTCTGCAATAAAGGCGTTTATTGAGGAACACCCGGAACTGGAGATTATTCAGGGCTCGGGCTTCGTCCCCACACCGGATATGGGACCAAACGGTCCGACCGCAGATCTGCTGAGCGGCCTGACAGACAAACCGATCGTTCTTGCGGACATTGGTCATCATTCGTATTGGGTGAATCATGCGGCCATGGACCGTCTGGGAATTGACAAAAACACGCCGGACAAAAGTGATGGCATCATCACCCGTGACGAAGAGGGAAATCCCACCGGGTATTTCCGCGAAGGGGCGATGGATCTGCTGAAGGAACTGACCGTATTCTCGGTTGAGCAGTACAAGGAAGGATTCCTGCATTATCAGGAGGAGTATCTGGCAAATGGCGAGACCCTGATTCTGGATCCCATCATCAACTGGGATACGACCGACAATGCCGCCATTGCCTGCCATGAGCTGGATATGGAAGGGAAGCTTCACATGCATGTCTATGCCGCCTATCAGGTCTTTCAGGCGGAAGGGCATGACCCTCTGGCGGAGATCGAACATGCAGCAAAGCTCAGAGACCAGACGAAGGGTCCCATGTTTGAGATCAGCAATATCAAGGTCCAGCTCGATGGCACCATGCCGGGGACCCCGTCGACCGCCTATATGAAAGAGCCGTATACGGACCCGTGGTCTGTCGAGCACAACCATCACGGGCAGCTCCGTTTTGATATGGAAACCCTTGTCCGGATATACAAAAAAGCCCACGAACTGGGATTTACCGTACATGCACATGCGATTGGAGACGGCGCACTCTGCATGGCATTGGATGCGATTGAAAAGGCACTTGAACAGACAGGAACGCATGATTACCGGGATGCCGTCACGCACCTTCAGGTGGTGGACCGGGCAGATATCCCCCGCATGGCAAAACTGCATGTGATCGCGGTGACAGATCCTCACTGGTTTGATGAGGAGCCGGATTATTTTGAGATGATGGCCTCGGTGCTTGGCGAGGAACGGGCGGAAAATATCCTTCCCATGAAAGCCTTCTTTGATGCAGGCGTTACGGTAACCTCTGCCAGTGATTATCCGGTGGTCAATCCGGCTTATCCCCTTGTCGGTATCCAGAAAGGGGTGCTGCGTCAGCTGCCCGGCCGCCCGGATACACTGCATGGTGCGGGCGAACGCGTGACGGTTGAACAGATGATTGAAGCAACCACCATCAATGTGGCCTATCAGCTGCGCTGCGATGACCGGCTGGGAAGTATTACGGTCGGCAAGGAGGCGGATCTTGTGGTACTCGGTGAGGATATCACGAAGTGCGATCCCGAGCATATCCAGGATGCGCCCGTCCTTGGCACACTGACAGGAGGTAAATGGGTGTACACCTGCAAGAAAGCCTAACAATGCCTTTTAACACGTTGGCCATTCACGTAACGAATCAGCAGAATGAAAGGAACAGTTATGAAAGCAGATTGGATCATCCGGAACGCCAAAATCTTTACCTCGAACCGGGACTGCCTGCTGGCCACCGCCCTGGCGGTAAAAGACGGTAAATTTGTGTATGTGGGAGATGACGCCGGCCTGTCGGAGTTTGAAGGTGAGGTACAGGATCTTCACGGAAAATTCATCATGCCGGGAATCATCGACAGCCATGTTCATGTTACCATGCCCGTCGGAACGGAGTATCGGGATAAGTTTGTGTATCTCGCGTGTGACGGCAAGAAGGAAGTCTTTGACTTTATCGCCAATTATGTGAAGAACAATCCGGGCAAAAAAACGTACAGTTTCCTTCTGGAGCGTGTTTTCCTGCATGGCGAGGAGATTGTAAAGGAAGATCTGGATGCGGTCTGTCCCGACAGTGAGGTCATGATTCTGGAGAGTGAGGCACACAGCGTTTGGGTGAATTCCAGACTTCTTGCGCGTCATGGGATTACGGATGATGTCATTGATCCCGTACCGGGGCTCAGCTACTATGTGCGTAAGGACGGACACGTAACCGGCAATATCTTTGAAGCGGCTGCGGAAACGCCCTTTTTGCTGGACGGCTCCGAAAATCTGACCGATGAGCAGATCGACGCCGCCCTCAGGCGCTTCATTAATTACGCGGTAAACACCGGGGTGGTGGGTGTCTTTGATGCCGGTATTCCGGAATGCAATGATTTTCATGAGCGGGTTTACAGACGGTTAAAGAAACTGGATGAGGATGGCGAACTTCCTGTTTATATCGACGGCTGCTTTGTGATCACACAGCCCCGCCAGGTTCCGGAGGCACTGAAAACGCTTAAACGGTTTAACCGTGAATATAATACGGAACACCTGAAGGTGCATACCTTAAAGATTTTCAATGACGGTACCTTGAAGATTGAAACCGCCGCCCTTGTAACCCCTTATGCGGATACCGGCGACACGGGAACAGCTGCCTTCAATAAGGACCAGATCTATGAGCTTCTCCTTCAGCTGAATGAGGCAGGATTTGATCTGCACCTGCACACCGTCGGTGAATGTGCCTCCCGCAACGTCCTTGACGGTGTGGAACTGGCAAAGAAGGCCCTCGGGGATAAGTACCATGTGAAAGTCACCTGTGCACATCTTGAGATTCAGGACGATGCGGATCTCAACCGTTTCGCCAAATTGGGCGTTAACGCCAATTATACACCCTGGTGGCATGCCGGAAACATGGGCGGAGATCCTTCTGAGACCTGGTCCAGACTGCTGGGTGAGGAACGTGCCAACAAGATGTACCGCTGCAAGTCGGTCTGGAAAACCGGTGCGAATGTCACATGGTCCAGCGACGATATCCACTATGGTGATTTTAACAACTGGAGTCCGTTCCTTGGCATGGAGGTGGGCATGACAAGGTGGATCAACGAGAAGAGCAGAGCATCTGAAACCGACTGGACCCTCAGACCGTATCCCACCAGCGATGAGCAGATGACCATTGAGGAAATGCTCCTCGGATATACGATAAACGGCGCAAAGCAGCTTGGCATAGAGGATCACAAGGGCTCTGTTGAAAAAGGGAAAGATGCGGATTTCCTTATGTTTGACAACGACCTGCTGACGGCAAAGGCGGAGGGATTCAGCTTTAACAAACCTGCAGAGGTCTATTTTTGCGGGAAAAAAGTAAACGGTTAATGGTCCAGCGGGTCTTCCGGACTTCTGATATTCATTTCATCCGCAATGATCCCTCCTCCCCCATACCGCCATAATGGAAACAAGGAAGCGCAGGATCATCTTGCATCTGTCCTGAGGATGGACTATACTTTTCACGGAGGTGGAGACATGCAAAATGCTGAATTCGGTAAATTTCTGACTCAGCTCAGAAAAAAAGTCCATCTTTCCCAGGCTCAGCTGGGCGCAAAAGTGGGGGTATCCAGCAAAACCATTTCAAACTGGGAAAATGGAAAAGGAAAACCGGGGCTTGACGTCGTCAGCCGGCTTGCCGACGCACTTGAGGTTTCTCTGGATGAACTGCTCCGTTCATCGCCCGAGGCAAAAAAGATCACCAAGATCGTGATTACCGGCGGCCCGTGTGCAGGAAAAACCACGGCCATGAGCTGGATTCAGAACGCCTTTACAAAGCTGGGGTATGTGGTTCTGTTTGTCGATGAAACCGCGACACAGCTCATCAACGGCGGCGCCGCACCATGGCTCAATCATTCCAACCGGAATTATCAGCTGCATCTGATTCAGCTGCAGGGAGCAAAAGAAAACGCATTTACCGAAATTGCCCGGACCATGACCAGCAACAAGATTCTCATTGTCTGTGACAGAGCCGCAATGGATAACTGTGCGTACATGACTGCGGAGGAATTCAGCTGGGTACTCAAGCAGCTGCAGGTCGGAAAAGTGGAACTGCGGGATCAGTATGACGCGGTGTTCCATCTGGTCACTGCAGCGAAAGGCGCGGAAAAATACTACACCCTTTCAAACAACCAGGCTCGGACGGAAACGGTTGAAGAGGCTGCCGCACTGGATGACAAGCTGATTGCTGCCTGGACGGGACATCCGTACTTCCGGATTATCGACAACACCACCGAATTTGAAGAGAAGATGCTCCGGCTCATTCAGGAAATAACCACCTACCTGGGCGAATCGGACCCGATGAAGGTTCAGCGGAAGTTCCTCATCGAACGCCCCAAAGCCCGTGTGCTTGAGTCCCTGCCCAACTGTGAACGGGTGGACATCATCCAGACGTATCTGAAAACGGATGAGAATACCGAACAGCTGCGCATCCGTCAGCGCGGATCCAACGGCCATTACATCTACTTCAAGAAGCGGAAAAGGAAACTCAGTGACATGAAAGTGGTGGAAGAGGAGGAACGCCTCTCGCAGGAAGAGTATCTTTCCCTGATGGTGCAGGCAGATCCCGCTTACCGCACGATCCATAAGGAACGTTACTGTCTGAGCGTCAGCGGACTGTATTACGAGATTGACATCTTCCCGGACCTGCCGGACACCGCCATCATGGAAATCAAGCTCCACAGCCGGGATCAGGAGATCTCGTTCCCGAAGGGGATTCACGTCATCCGTGAGGTAACGAATGATCCCGCCTATTCCAACCATGAAATGGCCAGAATCAGATAAACCACCGAAAATCCCCTCAGATTCCGTGAAATGTACGGAATCTGAGGGGATTGCTGTTTTAACGTGTTCAGCCGTTAACGAACGACATGCAGTTCATATTCCCGGGTTCCAAGTCCGATCTTCTCCCCGTGAATCAGCATTTCCTTCCAGCGGACATTGGGATTGCTGTCCGTGAAATGATCATGATGATGATGCCAGTCAGGTTTGGCCAGGTTGTCCCCCAGCTGACTGTTCCGCACCGGCGTTGCCTTCTGGCACAGGTCCACGCAGGCCTGATCCAGTGCCACCGGGTCAAAGGAGGCCAGCATGCCGATATTGGGCAGGATCGGGGCATCATTTTCATCATGGCAGTCACAGTTGGGCGATACATCCATAATCAGGCTGATATGGAAGCAGGGCCGGTCATGACAGATCGCCTGGGTATATTCGGCAATCTTGCAGCAAAGATGCTCATTGGCGGAGGAATTGATATTCTCAATCGCATCAAAATTACAGGCACCGATGCAGCGGCCGCAGCCCTTGCATTTATCCGGATCAATCCAGGCTTTATGGTTCTCCCCGTAGGAGATGGCATCGCTGCCGCAGGATTTGGCGCATTTTCTGCATCCGCGGCACCGTTCAGGATCCACGCGGGGCGTTCCTTCATTGTGCTGAACCATCTTTCCGGCACGGCTGCCGCCGCCCATGCCGATGTTTTTCAGCGCGCCGCCGAATCCGGTATCCTCGTGGCCCTTGAAATGGGTCAGGGAAATCAGGATATCCGCATCCATCAGGGCACGTCCGATGAGCGCCGTCTTGCAGAACTCTCCATTGGGGACCGGCACCTCTACCTCATCCGTTCCCTTGAGGCCATCCGCAATAATCGTCTGGCAGCCCGTGGTCACGGAATTGAACCCGTTCATCTCCGCACATTTGAGATGATCAACGGCATTCTTTCTGCTGCCCGGATAGAGCGTATTGCAATCCGTCAGGAACGGAATCCCGCCCAGTTCCCGAATCACATCCGCGACCGCACGGGCATAATTCGGGCGGAGAAATGCGCAGTTCCCCAGCTCACCAAAGTGCATCTTGATCGCTGCAAACCGGCCTTCAAAATCAATCTTGCCGATTCCCGCCGCCCGGATCAGTTTCTGCAGTTTGGCACACTGACTGACGCCGATCTCCGTCCGGAAATCTGTAAAATATACTTTCGCCTTTTCCATGAGAACCTCCCCTTATTTCAGGCAAATTGTTTGGACTCACTGTATATTATTTCAACTTCCCCGTTACGTCAAGTCTTTTCACAATTTCCGTTTCTTTTTCCTTAAAAAACTGTCGGGCCGTACAGAAAGTCTGTCATTTTCAGTAGAACACCGCTTATCCGGACGGTTCCCGGAGAAAACCAAATTCCGAGAATCCGAAACCATCGCATCGGATTCCCGGGAATCGTCATTTTGTCGAATCTTCCGTTAACTGTCCGCCTCAGATTGATCCGCACCCCACAAAAGGAAACAGCCGGTTTCTGCATCGAGCAGCCGAAAGGGCCTTTTTGTTTTCCGCTCATTTCCCCATCGTTTCCCGCAGGAAAACCGCAAAAAAGACAGGCACGAAGGTCGGTTCGTGCCTGTCTGTCTCTTTATGATTTTCCCTGTTTCTGCAGACTGACCCGCTTACGGATTCCAGTTATAGATCACGTGCCGGATTTCCTGCTCCCAGAAATCCCAGTCATGATCCCCCGGCGTCGTCCGCCAGGTATAGGGAACACCGATTTCATCCAGCTGATGGATAAAGTGCCTGTTTGCCTCCAGCAGGGTATCCTGCTCCCCGCAGGAAAGGTACAGTGCCGGAATGAATTTTCCTTCCTCTTTCAGCGTCCGCACCAGGAAAACCGGATCCAGATCAGAATCGGCAATCTTGTCGGGGTCCCCGAACATGGCGCGCAGATACGGTGTATTTTTAGTCAGTCCCTCTGCCTCCTTCACGCCCCGTGCCTCATCGAGAATAAGGGCTGAGGAAAATCCAATCACGCGGCCAAAGGTGTCTGCATACTTAAGCCCGTTCCGCAGCGCACCGTATCCGCCCATGGAAAAGCCGCCAATCCAGGTCTTTTCTCTTTCCGTGGAAAGCGGGAACATCGCCCGTGTGGCTCTCACCAGTTCTCTGCCGATCCAGGTGGAAAAGCAGTTCATGTAGTCCGGATGATTCAGATAAAAGCCGTTTTCCCCGTCCGGCATGACCACACAGATGCCCTTATCCTCCGCATACCGCTGTACGCAGCTCGAGGTCAGCCAGCTGCCGCTGTTTCCAAAGATGCCGTGGAGCAGATACAGTGTCGGATAAGGCCCTTTGCACCCTTCTATATCGCTGGGCAGAATCACATTAAAGTGAACTTTCCGGGCCATTGTTTTCGATTTGTAATCTACCTGAAGAAGTGCCATATTATTCCTTTCTGTTGTCCGGTCACGGTTTGATCATTTCAGCCTTTTCCTGCGCCTTGAGGCACAGCTCCGCCGCCTTGAACGCGTGTGCCTGCGTCATCGCCTTTTCCGTCCTGTTCAGGCAGTCCAGAATGAGCCCGCCAAAGAACGGGAAACCGGTTTTGCCGGTGGCATCAAAATACTGTTCACCTTTTCCGTTGACCAGGAACACATGGTTGCCGCTCACATTCTCCGCGGCAAGGTTGATGTATTTCCGGATCTCGATGAATCCTTCCGTTCCGAGAATGAAGGTACGGCCATCTCCCCAGGTTCTCAGGCCGTCCGGGTTGAACCAGTCCACACGGAAGTAGTTGGTGGTTCCGTTCTTTCCGGTCAGCGTGCAGTCGCCGAAGTCATCCAGTTCCGGATATTCCGGATGCGCGTAATTGGCAATCCGGGCCATCGTCACCTCTGCATCCTCCTCACCGGCAAAATGCAGATACTGTTCAATCTGGTGGCTTCCGATATCACAGAGAATGCCGCCGTACTTCTCCTTCTCAAAGAACCATGCCGGACGGTTCCCGGCGCCAAGGCGATGCGGTCCGAAGCCGGTCACGCTGATGACTTTTCCGATTTCGCCGGCATCCACCATGTATCCTGCCAGAATTGCCCCTTCCACGTGGAGCCGCTCGGAATAGTAGACCATGTACTTTTTCCCGGTCCTGGCCACGGTTTCTTTGGCTTTATTCAGCTGTGCGGTGGTGGTAAACGGTGCCTTATCCGTGAAATAGTCCTTTCCATGCTCCATGACCTTTACGCCGAAAGGACCGCGCTCGGAGGTCACCGCTGCCGCGGCCACCATCATGGTTTCCTTGTCCTGCAGGATCTGATCCTCGCTCTCCGCGGGAATCGCCTGGGGATAGGTCTTAATGAAATGGTCTACCTTTTCCTTGTCCGGATCCCACACATACTTGAGCGTCGCACCTGCCTCCGTCAGCGCATTGCACATGCCGTAAATGTGTCCATGATCCAGCCGGGCCGCGGAGAATACAAACTCCCC
>JAGAHV010000149.1:0-7216 GCA_017626895.1 Clostridia bacterium
ATTCTGACGGTTATCGGCAGCGGGCGGCCCCGCGGGGGACTCCGGCACTATTTTGATGAACACTGGCAGATGGTGTACCTCTGTGACAATGGTGCTATGGTATACAAGGGGGAACAGCTGCTGTTTTCCCAGCCGATGCCTTTACCGATGGTCAGTGCCATTCTGACCTTTCTGTCCGGGCATCAGGGTGTTGTGCCGGTCATTTCCTCTGCCGGCTGTGCCTATGTGCCGGAGGTGGGGGCATCAGAATGGCGCGAAATCCACCGGTTTTACAGGGATCTTAAGGTGTGCCATGACCTGACTGGGGCGGCACGGCAGGATCCGGTGGCCAAGGTGGCGCTGTATCTGCCGAAGGGAAATTCGGAAGAATTTGCCCGTGAACTGGACCGGGCGGCCCTTCCGGTGCTCCATGCCTGTTCCGGAAAGGACTGGATTGACCTGATGGAGCCCGGAGTGAACAAGGGATCTGCGCTCAGGCAGACCATGGACCGGATGGGCATTGCCCGCGGGGAATGCATGGCTTTCGGGGATTACATGAACGATATTGAAATGCTCCGGAGTGCTGATTTCAGATTTGCCATGGGGAATGCCACACAGGAGGTCAAAAACGTCTGCCGCTTTGTGACCTCCTCCAACGATGAGGACGGTGTGATGCGGATTCTGCGCGGAATCGGTCCGGACGGGAAATGGGAGGAAATTGGATGAACAATCCGGTGTTTACTCTCGCTTTCTGGATGCGGCAGCTTGACAATTACCGGAGTTTCGGACTGCTTGCTCCTGTTTTTCTGGCGGCGCTTGAAGCGCTGATTCCGCCCCTTCCGCTGGTGGCGATTGTGACACTGAACATTGCGGCCCACGGAACCGTTCTGGGGGTGGCCGCCTCCTGGATTGGGACCTGTATCGGATGCACGATTGTGTTCTTTTTTGTGCGGATCGTGCTGCGCCGGCTGATCCGTCGCATGGAAAAACGGTATGAGGTGATCCGAAAGGCCGAGCGTCTGGTAGAAACGGTCCGTGTGCCGGCACTGTTCACGATCCTGATTATGCCTTTTACCCCTTCAGCCTTTGTGAACTTTGCCTTCGGGATGTCGGAGTATTCGCCCAGAACGTATCTGCTGACCCTGTATGCGGCAAAGCTGATCATGATTGCCCTGCTGGGACTGTTCGGAGAGAGCTTCGTCCGGGCCTTTGACAACCCGCTGCTTTTCATTGTGGCAATCGGGATTATTGTTGTCCTGTATATCCTGTCCAAAAAGATTTCGGAGAAGCATCGGCTGGACTGATATCTGCAAGGGAGTGAATGAAATTGGAAAGCATATATGGTTTGAAGGAGCCGGCGATGAGATCGGCGATGGAGCGGCTCCTTGACCAGATTGAGGATATACGGAAGGACCTGACCGTAAAGCTGGGTATGGATCCGGTGGATCACGTACTCAGCCGGATTAAAAGCGAGGAAAGCATGCGGGACAAGTGCCGCAGGCGGAATCTTCCGGAAACCGTGGAATCAGCCACGGAAAAGATATACGATGCCATCGGCATCCGGGTTGTCTGCGCCTTCCTCAATGATGTGTATTTGTTCAGACAGAAGATCCTTGAACTTCCCGGGGTCAGGATTGCAGCGGAGAAGGATTATATCCGGCGGGCAAAACCCAACGGGTATCGGAGTCTTCATCTGATTCTGCGCATTCCGGAGGGATTCTATGCGGAGATTCAGCTGAGGACCGTTTCCATGGATACCTGGGCGGCACTGGATCATCAGCTGCAGTACAAGAAACAGCTGGGCGAGAATACGGCCCTGATTGTGGAGGAACTGCGGCGCTGTGCCAATGAGCTGGCATCAACGGATGTATCCATGCAGACGATACGCGATATGATTATGGAGGCGAACGGAGTTGAAAATTCTTCTGGCGGAGGACACGCGTGATCTGAACCGTGTGCTGACGGTTGCACTGGAACACGCGGGCTTCGATGTGGATTCCGCTTTTGACGGGGAGGAAGCACTGGCATACCTTGAGAAAAACGGATATGATCTGCTGATTCTGGATATCATGATGCCGAAAAAGAACGGGATCGAGGTGCTCAGAGAGGTCCGCTCCTATGACAACATGACGCCGGTCCTCCTGCTGACGGCCAAGGCAGAGGTGGATGACCGGGTGGCGGGACTCGATGCGGGAGCGGATGACTATCTGCCCAAGCCCTTTGCCATGAAAGAGCTGATGGCCCGCGTTCGGGCGCTGACCCGGCGGAAAACGGTGTATCTGGAAAAAACGCTCCGTTACGGGGATTTTTCCCTGGACATGGAGCAGTTTGAACTGACCTGTGAGAATTCGGTGCACCTCTCCGTCAAGGAATTTGAACTGCTTCAGGTGCTGGTACGCAATGCCGGACACCGGGTGGACACGGATTTCCTGATGGCCCATATCTGGAACGGCGCGGACAATGCCACTCCGGAAATGGTCTGGCTGTATATCTCCTATCTTCGCGGAAAACTGGATGCAGTTGCGTCCCATATCACCATCAGCGGTGAAAAGAACGGGAGTTATATGTTGGAGGAAGCATGAGCGAGAGTACGATTCGGAAACTGCGGCTGAATTTCATCCGTTCGGCCATGCTGACACTGGTGGGTGTCATGCTGAGCATCTCCGGATTAATCTTTTTGACCAATGCTTGGCTGACACGGCAGAACATCCGGAACATTCTGGATTACCTGATCGAGAATGACGGCCGGATCACGCCGGCTGAGCCGATAAAACCCGGGGAGGCCGGATATGACTACTCGCTGTTCCATTTTCTTTCGGAAATCGTGAACAGCGATGAAGAAAATGTCTACCGGTCTCCGGAATTTCGCTATACCACCCGGTATTTTGCGGTAAAATTTGACGCGGATGAAAAACTGGTGGAGATTCTGGACAACCACATTTCCAGCGTCACGGAGGAGGAAGCGGAGAGTTACGGCCGGGCGGCACTGAAACGGCGGTGGAAATTCGGCCGGTACAGGTCGTATTACTATCAGGTGGGCAAAAAGGCAGACGGGTCCTCCATTGTGGTCTTTCTGGACAGCTGGATTCAGGTGCGGGCCAATGACCGGCTGCTTTACTCGGTGTTCATCATGATCGGCTTCGGGGTCATCGTAACGTTTGTGATCGTCTGGCTGATTTCAGGCAGTGCGATCCGTGTGGAACTCAAGAATGCCCAGCTGCAGAAGCAGTTTATCACGGATGCCAGCCATGAACTGAAAACACCGCTGGCGGTGATCAAGGCCAATACGGAAATGCAGGAGATGCTGGACGGGGAATCGGAGTGGACGCAGAGCACCCTTCGTCAGGTGGAGCGGCTCAGCGGCCTGATTGCCAATCTGGTGCTGATTACCCGAACCCAGGAAAAGGAAAAGGGAGACCGGACGGAAACCAATGTGACACTGGCGGTGCTTGAAACCATCCAGACATTTTCACCGGTAGCCCAAAATGAACATAAGACGATGACACAGTCCGTAGAGGAGCATGTGACGATGAAAGCGGTGGAGAGTGAAATTCGCCAGCTGACCTCACTGCTCCTTGACAATGCCATCAAGTACTGCGATCCGGAGGGAACGGTTCAGGTGACCCTTCAGAAGCGCGGGAAGGGCATCAGCCTTGTGGTCGCCAATGACTATAAGGAAGGGAAAGACGTGGACTATCATCTGTTTTTTGAGCGGTTTTACCGAAAGGACGAGAGCCATAATGCGGATCAGGGCGGATACGGCATCGGACTGTCCATTGCCGAGAACCTGGTGGAACACTATAAGGGTTCCCTGACCGCGAAGTGGAATAACGGAAAGATCTACTTTACCGCCATCCTGAAGGAATAGGACGATATTAAACGAAAAAGCACCTTCCCTGCGGAAGGTGCCGGAACCGGGCGGATAGTGAGTGAGTTTGAGGAGGCAGCGGAATGGACAGGGACCGCGTCGTGCGTCTGACAGATGAGATCTATGACCGGATCGAGGACCCAGCCTGGCGGATCCGGGCCATCAGCCATTCCCATGCGGTGGCATCCCTGGCGGCCCTGCTGGCCCGGGTGCGGGGGCTGGATGCGGAACTGGCAGCCGTGTGCGGCCAGCTGCACGATCTGGCGGCCTATGAACGCCTTTCCTATGACAATCATGCTGCCCTTGGTGCAGAGCGGGCGGTGCAGTTTCTGAGGGAACTGGGCGAACAGGATGAGTCCGTGCTGTGCCTGGTCCATTCCGCCATTCTCCGCCATGATGATCTGGGAAAAACGGACGGGCCCATGGACGAGGTGCTGAAAGATGCGGACCTGCTGGATAATGCGCAGCTCCGGGCACCGGAGAAGCTGAGGCCTGAGGAAATCAAAAGGCTTTGCCGGGTATTTGAGGAACTGGGAATCAGGCAGAATCCCTATGGGGCTGGTCAGGCAACGGTCCCGAATAGCATCTGAAACAGCAGAAGCATCAGCGGCATGGTCAGGACACAGGCGAACATGGAGAGAACATTATACACGCTGCATTCAAAGGGATGCTGATTATAAAGGACGGCCAGCTGGGAAACGGTGGCTGCCGGCGGTGCACAGGTGGAGATAAAGAAAACGGTCATGACCTTGAAAAGGCCGGGAAACCGGGTGAGAAAACCGGTCAGGCCGAAAAGAATCAGCACCACGGCCGGCATCAGGACCAGACGTCCGAGGGAAATCAGATACCCCCGCTTCAGTGCCAGTACCTGCTGCAGGTTCTTTCCGGCGATGACGATGCCGATGACCAGCATGGAAGAGGGGCCGACCATACCGGCAAGGCCGGACATGGCCGTGTCAACGACTTCGGGCATATGCAGCTGAAACAGGCAGAAGAGCAGGCCCAGAACCATGGCGATGATGTTGGGGTTTGAAATGATCCAGCGGAAATCAAACCGCCGTCTTCCGCTGATGGAGGAGAAGCCGTGGGTCCAGACGAACAGATTGAAGGGAACCTGAAGGGCGCTGGCGTAGAAAACATACTCGCTCCCCATCATCATGTTGATCAGCGGGAGCATCAGGTTGCCGACGTTTCCGTAGATCAGGGAGCAGATTTCAATGCTGTTGAGGCCGAGTGGCCGCCGGAGCAGCGAAGTCAGCAGAATCCAGACGCTGTAAATCACAAAACCGGCCAGCATGACGGCAAGAAAGCCGGTTATCCGTTCAGGGGTGATCTGGATCTGGAAGGAACGGAAGATCAGGCAGGGCTGCAGGACGTAGATGACCAGGCTTGAAAGGGTGCGCCCCTCCTTGCTTTCAATCACGTGCAGCTTGACGATGAGATAGCCGACGATGACCATGAGCATCATGGACAGGAGCCGGCTCATAAGTATTAAGGCAGTATCCATATTTCCTCCATTTGCAGTTAAACGGGCAATTACGGTGCATTGTACCCTTTTTCTCCGGAATGGTCAATCCTGAATCGCGGGATCATGGACATTGCGCGAAGAATTGAAACGGGCCTGGATCTGTGGTAGAATTCTTCGAAAAGGGAAATGCAGCGTTTTACAGAAAAAGGACAGGAGGTTCTTAAGCATGCTGACTTTCCATCATGTGGGTTATCTTGTGAAGAGCATGAATAAGAGCATAGGCGCCTTTGAAACGCTGGGGTATTCGGTGGTGAGGCCGCCGGCAGAGGACGGCATACGCCAGGCGCTGATTGCGTTTATGCAGAAAGACGGGATCCGGATTGAACTGATTCAGCCCATGGACCGGGAATCGCCGGTTTACGGGCTGCTGAAACACTATAAGAATGCGCCGTATCACCTCTGTTATGAAACGGACGATTTTGACGGGGACCTCTGTCGGCTGGAAGCGGAAGACTTTACGCGCTTTACGGAAACACAGCCGGCGCCCTGCATGGGAAACCGGAATGTGGTCTTTCTGATGAATGCCGCTATCGGGATGATTGAGCTTTATGATAAGGAGCTTTTTGGAATCTGATGATGGGAAGAATAGTGAAAGTGACAGGGAAGATCTGTCTTTCCGGCATCCTGGCATTTCAGGCGCTGACGCTGTTTTGCATGGTGTATTATCATCTGCCGGCGCGGCTGGAGGATCCGGACGGGGTGACAGATTTTCGCTGGGCAGGACATGCGTTTTATTCCCGGGGAACGGAGGGATTTGCCGCGGGCCGGACCAACAACGAGGGGTATATCAATGAATCGGACTATCTCCCCGGGGATCCGGTAGATGTTCTGGTCATCGGCTCCTCGCATATGGAAGCGCTGCAGGTTCCCGAGAAGGAAAGCACCGCGGCCATTCTGAGAAAGCGTCTGCCGGACCTCGCCGTGTACAATGTGGGCCTGTCCAATTATGATTTTCTGACCTGTATGCGGCATCTGCCGGCAGCCCTGAATAAATACCATCCGGCCCGGTTTACGATCATTGAGACGGTGAACCTGATCTTCCCGGATTATGAGTTTGAAAGCATCCTGCGCAGAAACGAAACGGGCGGGACAGAACGCAGCAGAGTGTATGAACTGGTGCAGAAAAACCATTATCTGCGCCTTTTGTATTCGCAGCTGGAGAGTTACCGGAAATCGCAGGCCGGAGCGCAGGGAGACAATGCGGACAATATTTCCGATTCGCCGGATGCAGCGCCCAAAAACAGCGCCGAGGCAGTCAGCCGCTTTCTGTCGCAGCTGCATGATCTGGCACAGGCGGCGGGAACGAAAATCATTATTGCCTATCATCCGAAGGCTTCCATCAATGCAGACGGATCGCTGCAGGTATGGAGTGATGTGAGCACCATGCGTCAGTTCGATGAACTCTGTCATCAGCACGGGATCGGTTTTCTGGATCTCAGCGACCGGATTCAGACGGAGTATCAGCAGAGAAATGTGCTTCCTTACGGGTTTATCAATTCGGCAGTCGGCAGCGGACACTTCAATGCGGAGGGGCATCGGATGTTCGCGGATGAACTGCTGCGTATCATGGAAGAGATGGAGCGGGCAGATTCGGCAGAGCGGTCTGAACCGTTAAGGTGAACAGAATGTCATTTAACGATCTTGGGTTTTATCCGTTTCTGCTGCTGATTCTCCTGGGCCTTTTTGGCGTGCAGGTTCTGATAAGGAACTGTAAAATATTAACATGAACAAAAGTATTGACTTTTGCAAATTCGGGTGTATAATAAAAGCTTATGCAAATTTGCAAATCTAATTTCAACAGCCTAGAAATACCCGTACATTAATTATGCTTCCGGAATAAA
>JAGAHV010000150.1:0-6601 GCA_017626895.1 Clostridia bacterium
CTTTGCCCTTGTTTCGCGTTCAAAATGGTCCGAGGATCCCAATTATTACAGTGAGTTGGAAGAAGATCTGTATGAGCTCGACGGCACAACCCTGTATGACGAGAGCGAGGATCTTTACGATTCAGACGATTCCTATTCAGGCGGCGGCGACTTTGAGGACAATTCGGATGATACCTATTCTGGCGGCGGCGACTTTGAGGGAAATTACGACGTCCCTGATCAGGATTCAGGTACCCTCGGTGAAGGTGAGTACGAGGAAACGCCTGCTGACGAGCCGGATGATGCAAATGGCACGACCGGCGGCGGCAACATCCCTGAAACGCCTGCCGAAGAGCCGGGTGACTCAAAGGGCACGAGCGGCGGCGGCGACATCCCCGAAACACCTGCCGAAGAGCCGGATGACTCAAAGGGCACGAGCGGCGGCGGCGATATTCCCGTAACGCCGGAAAATTCTCCCTATGGCCCCGAGTACTATGATGACCAGATTGATTACGATTCCCTGCGCAAACAGTATCAGGAAGTACAGGAAGACGATGATCCGGAGATCATCATTTATCCGGAAGAAGTCGTGCGCTATATCTACATTGACGATCCGATTGTCTTTGTCGATGAGACGGTTGAGCTCGTTGAGGTCCAGATTCCGCAGGAACTGGCTGTCCAGATCGAAACCGATTCCCGGAACTATCCGTACCGTGCCCGTGTTGCGACCCGCGGCGGCCGTCTCAATGTCCGCTCCGGCCCCGGCACCGACTATCATGTTGTCGGTCTGATTCCCAATGGTTCACTCGTCATCGTATACGGCCGTTCTCTTGATCTGAACTGGGCGTATGTGGTTTGTGAAAACGGTCTGCAGGGCTTTGTCCTGGATGCTTACCTGACGACCAGGAACATCTTCGCCAAACCGGTATCCGCTCCGGCACCTGCCGCACCGGCCCTCAGTGTCGTCGGCCATGTCGACTTTGAGGCCTCCACTCTGGACGGCATCAACGTCCTCAGCAATGATCTCTTTGGTTCCAACTTCGTCACCCTTGTCAATGTCTGGGGCACCGAAAGTCCTGCCAGCATAAAGGAAATGGCCGCTCTCCAGAATATCGCCACCCAGCTTGCCTCGACCAACATTGCTGTCGTTGGCATCTGTGAGAACGCCGTTGATCCGGCACACGTGGCAAAGGCCGCTCAGATTCTGAAAGACAATGGCGTCACCTTTACCAACCTTATTCCCCCGGCCAATATGGCACAGATCTTCCCGGTCAGAGGTTATCCGACCACTTACTTTGTTGACTACAACGGTGATGTCTGGGGTGCCCCCATTGAGGGTGCTTACCCGGATGCCTTTGTGGACCGTCTGATTGAAATCTTCAATATTGTCCGTTAAACCGGTGCATAGTCATCTTTGACGTAATGACACCATTTCCCGTTGGAAGCGGCAGAAGCCGCTTCCTTTTTCATTTCCGGCAGTTTCTGTGCCCTGCCGCTCAATTTCCTGTACTTCGGCAGTGCCGGATGATATAATGCCAGCAAATATAGAAAGGAGCTTTCGTGACTTGAAGCAGGTAATCAGTATCGGCGTGCAGGATTTTGAAAAGTTGCGGATGAACCATGGTTTTTACGTGGATAAAACAGATTTCATCCGGGAATGGTGGCAGGGAACAGATGATGTTACCCTGATTACCCGCCCCAGGCGTTTTGGTAAGACACTGAATTTGTCCACACTGAACTGCTTCTTTTCAAATAAATACGCTGATCGTGGAGATCTTTTTGAAGGTCTGAGCGTTTGGGAGGATCCCGCCATGCGGGAACAGCAGGGACAGTGGCCGGTCATTTTTTTGAGTTTTGCGGGCATTAAGGAGACCTCCTATGTCAACACGATTATTCAAATGAAAAAGCTGCTGGTAAAACAGTTTTCAGAGCATCCTGAATTGTATCAGACAGAACAGCTGGACCGAAATGAGCAAATAGCACTGGATCAGATTACGGTTAAAATGAGCGATGCGGATGCCGCCATGTCTCTGAATCTGCTTTCAAGGCTGCTCCGAAAAATCTGGGGAAAAAGGTTCTGATTTTTCTGGATGAATACGATACGCCCTACCAGGAAGCCTGTGTGAATGGCTACCGGGATGAACTGACCCCTTTTATCCGAACGCTGTTCAGCAATACCTTTAAAACAAATCCTTCTTTGGAACGGGGCATTATGGCAGGGATTACCTGTTTGAGTAAAGAATCCGTCTTTGCAGACATGAATCATCTGGTGACGGTAACAGCCACATCTGAACAGTATGCAGCCGCTTTCGGCTTCACGGAGGAAGAAGTATTTGCCGCTCTCGAAAGACAGGGATACACAGAAAACAACAAACAAGACGTCAAAAACTGGTACGGTGGATTTACCTTTGGCGGCACGGAACTCTACAATCCATGGGCTGTGACCTGCTTCCTCTCTACAGGGAAGTTTGACACTTATTGGGCGAACACCAGTGAAAACGGACTGGTGGGAACATTGCTGCGAAAAGGCGGTCCTGATATCAAGCACGAATTCGAAAATCTGCTGAAAGGCGGAAACGTGACCGTCCCTGTAGATGAACAGATGTTCTATAATCCGCTGGATACAAACCCGGAGGCAGTCTGGAGTTTCCTGCTGGCATCCGGATATCTGAAGGTGGTTCAGTCATATCAAAAATCGAGGCCGTTCGTACGAACGCCAAACCCCTTTATACCCTGACCCTGACCAATCTGGAGGTTCGACTGACGTTTGAGGAGTTGTTCCAAAACTGGTTCAAAAAGGGAGGCGGACTTTCCATTTTTACAAAGGACATGCTGCGGGGAGATGTAGAAAGCCTGGAGGAACGCCTGAATGATCTCATGCTGACTTCCATGAGTTCGTTCGATGGCGGAAACAATCCGTCGGTAAAAAATCCGGTAAATTTCTATCATGGCCTGATACTGGGCCTGCTTGCAGAGAATCATCAGAACTATCTGCTCACCTCCAACCAGGAAAGCGGATATGGCCGCTATGATGTCATCATGGAACCCAAAGACGGACAGGGAACCGCCGTCATCATGGAATTTAAAGTACTGAACAGACGCCAGGGTGAAAAGAGCCTCGCGGATACCGCCCTGAATGCCCTTCGTCAGATTGAGGAAAAGCGCTATGACAAAGGCCTTCTTGCCCGGGGTATTCCGGTGGAAAACATCCTGAAATACGGTTTCGCCTTTCAGGGAAAGGAATGCCTGATCCGAAAAGGATAAGAGCCTGCGAAATAAACCGTGCTGATTTGTTCTTGCGCTCTAAGGTACCGTCCTGGCTCAGAAATGTAAACAAAAAACGACCGCGCCTGCGGTCGTTTTTGTCATTTCATGTACTGACACGCGGTGTCAGATCGGTTGATCAGAAGAGGTGGTTGATGTAATCCGTCAGCGCCTGGCGGTCATAGATCTTGGACATGTCATTGATCACAAAATCCGGTTCGACGCCCTGGTCAATGTCGTAGAAGGAGCCGTTCTTGAGGAAGGACAGTCGCCTGGGGCTTGAATAGTTAAACATGGTTCCCCATGCCGTCGATGCCGGCTGCACCGAGCAGCTTCCGCCGCCGGAGGTACGGCCCAGCAGCGTCACAACGCCGGAGGACTTGAATGCAGCCGGTACCAGGTTGCCGCAGGAGAAACTGGACGGGGAAATAATGCAGTACAGTTTCTTGTCCATGACCGTATCCGAGATATCGAATTTCCGGTCCAGATTGGTATCCGCATGATAGAGCAGGTTGGAAAGAGCACCGGTGGAAATGTCCTTCATACTGAGCGGTGCCTCGCCGAGGTACCAGGCCATGGCGAAAATCGCCGCATCCACCGCGCCGCCGCCGTTGATGCTCAGGTCCAGGACGACATTCTCAATCGGACTGTCCTTGCGGTAAATGGCATTATGAGCATAGATAATCAGGCCAACCGTGTCATTGGGCATGTCATCCATGTTCTTGATGGCGTAATAAGCGGAAGGCCCCTCGTAGTCAAACTCATCAAAGGTAATATAGGCCGTATTTCCGACTTCCTGGTAATAATGGAAGTCATCTCCCCAGACAGCCTCTCTCATTTCCTTCAGGCGTTTATCGCTGTTGTCGGATTTCTCTCTGGAAGGACCATAAGCCGTATCCTTGAACTCCGGTCCGGTCATCCAGGACTTATTAATGAATGTAGAATGCACATCATCCAGATAGTACTCGATAAACGTGGCGAGGGCCGTGTCAGCGTCCTGTGAATCCAGCGCTCTGAGAGGCTCATCATAGCCAATCTGCCAGAACAGCTGATCAAAGTTGGAAATATCATGAACCTCTTTGAGGCCGTACATATTATCCAGCATCAGGCAGAGTTCATTATAGCCATAGTCTGCCAGTTCCTGGCTTCTCTCACGCGGCTTTACGCTGTAATAACGCTCACCGAGTTCTGTATAGCCGCTGTATTCACTGCCCATCATATTGGAGGTCACCAGGAAAAGTTCCTCCCCGTTGAACAGGAAGTTCATCAGCAGGTGAGGCGCGATGAGAAAATCATTCAGCGTCTGGAGCGGGACATAAAAACCGTCCTTGGCAACCATCTCAATTCCATACGGCTCGAGTTCCAGTACCTTTACATCACCGTACCGGTCAAAGGAGGAAACGGCCACGCGCTCAAACATTTCAGCCTCGCCGGTAGAGGAATAGCCGCTGGTCGAGAGCATGTCCAGCAAAGAAGAGTCAGTGGAATCATGCATGAAGCCATTGTAATCATTGAACGTGATGGTGTCCGCATCAAAATCCATTTCCATCAGATACCCGTTTTCGCGTTCAAGGGTGACCTTATTCCCCTCAGTCGCCAGGGTCAGACTGTACTTCGGATCATTATTCTGCTCACCATACAGGAAGTTCATGACATCGCACCAGTCATGCATCTCCATCCAGAGCATGTCATCCACCCCATCCATGAGATAGCACGACATGGTGAAGTAATCCTCTAATGACCCGAAATTGACTCTGTACTCGGCTTTCTTAAAGGTATGGTCTTTATCTGCCGCCAGTCCGCAGGCGCAGGCCAGGCAAAGAACCACCATTAAGAGGCACATCAGATTTTTTTCATTTTGTCTCCTTTCCGAACATCTGGTCTTGGAAAACAAACCTGTCTAAGGTGCCGGAACTCTTTGAGGCTGTGTGTCTGAGGTCCCGTTCCCCTTTTCATTATAGAGATTCATGTACCTTTAAAAAAGAGTAAAAACCCCTTCGTGTACGTTTCATTCTGTTGCGTGCCCCCGGGGCAGGTTAAACATAGTCGCGTAAATCGAACGGCCGGCCGCCGTTTTGAAAACCTGGTCATAAACGGAGACAATTTTCTCGGCCGTATAACTGTTTTCAAAACTGTTCACGAGAAAATCCGCCTCAAGGAGGATCTGATGGTCAATGCCATCCACCGGCACAGTGGTATGGTGTTCCCCCACCAGCTGACAGATCCGCCCGGTTTCTGCCTCATCAAAAGGCAGATCCCGCAGCAGCTCCCGGACCAGCGGCGGCCCTTCCAGTTCCTGAAGGTTCCCCGGATGGCTTCCGTATTTCCGGTTGCACAGCGGAATCGCGATATCGTGGACCAGTGCCGCTGCCTCCAGCACCTCTGTCAGATGTGCCTCCAGCTGTTCGCTCTGCGCGATCAGGCTGGCATAGCTGTACACCTTGGTAAAGTGCTGAATCAGGTCCGGGTCTCCGCGGTCAAACTCAATCATCCGGTGAAACAGGCTTCGAATTCGTTCCGTCATCTTCATCTTCCTTTAAGTCTGAATTTCCAGCATTTTCTGCAGTGTGCCATCATCCTTGAATACCATGAAATCACGTACGCTGAGGCGCACCTGATCACCGTTTTTTCTCTTCCGGTATTCAAATCCGTTGGCAATCACCCGAACCAGCTCGTTGCCGATGCGAACACGGCAGTCATCCACATCCCCCAGATAGTACTGTGCCTCCAGCGTTCCTCTCAGAATGCCGGTGTCATCAAAGAACAGATTCTCCGGCCGGATCGCCACCTCGACTTTGCCGCTGTGCGGTCCGTCATAGGAAAGGGTCTGGTCATTCATGGACGGGAACGTGATTTTTCCGTTCTCCGCAACGCCCTTGAAGAAATCCACTTTCCCGAGGAAATCCGCCACGAACTGGTTCGCCGGCTGGTTGTAGATTTCCTCCGGGCTGCCGCTCTGCTGCACGACGCCGCGGTTGATCAGGAAGATGCGGTCGCTCATAGCCATTGCCTCTGTCTGATCATGGGTGACGTAGATGACGGTGATTCCCAGTTTCCGCTGGATTTCCTTGATCTCAAAGCGCATGGATTCCCGCAGCTTCGCATCCAGGTTCGACAGCGGTTCATCCAGAAGGAGCAGCTTCGGCTCCGCCACCAGCGCGCGTGCCAGGGCAATGCGCTGCTGCTGGCCGCCCGAGAGCTGGTTGGGGAAACGTCCCGCGTACTGACTGAGGTGCACAATTTCCAGCACCCGTTCCACGTTTGTGCGGATCTCATTGCGCGCCATCTTCTTAATGGTCAGCGGATAGGCCACATTGTCAAATACATTCATGTGCGGCCAGACCGCATAGCTCTGGAA
>JAGAHV010000151.1:0-11008 GCA_017626895.1 Clostridia bacterium
CTTATTGATTGCAGGCCATGACAGTTCGAGATTGAGGGACTGTGATCACTTGTTTTGCACACGCAAGATCATCTGATCTTGACAGAACAGTAAACAGACAGTAAACGATTTTGAAACAGTAAACGGACAGTAAACAAAAAAACGGCAGTAAATCATCCGCATTATTTTGTGCAAGGGTGAAAAACCAATGTCAAATCCGTATCCACCGGTCTTCAGGCATCCACCGCTGGAAATGGTTGAACGAAAAAACCAGGCAGAACGAATCATCAGTGAATTCGGTCATTCCGATTCATGTTCATTTTCTCTATGACTGCTGTCCGCTAACACGAACGGACATACTTTCCGACATCCGTGTTCCATTATTCTTCTATACCGTGGATGACAGCTTTGTGTGGGATAAGGCAAAAATGAAAACTTTCCGATTGATGGGAAAGACAGATGAGCAACTGGTTGCTGAGTACTCGGTGGCTCTTGATGACAGAACGTTAATCCCGGTACGACTTCTTAACGCAATCCTCGACCGACAAACTCGTATGGCAGACAGAAAGACCGATGGTCCTGGTACTCTGAAAAATCCAATTTAAGGAAGGCAGAGCTTATGTCTACGGTAAGAGGAATAAGCTTATCCTCCGGGAAGATCACGAAGGGCCAGTTCCAAGCAGAGAAGAGGAGCGGGCTCGACGCGTAGCGTCGATTTGTCAAATATGAGCACCGGAAAATTAGTGGTGCCAAAAGACCGAGTCGTTGCTCATAAAGACTCTTCCTAAAGGGACCGGGGCATTTACCATTACCCTGGAGATGAAACCAACAGTCCCAGAAACATATGATGCAGCAGGCAAAAGAATGCCGGTGATCATTACAGCGGACTGTCCTCTTATTCCATCTGAACGACTGAATGCACTTACAAGATTTCATCCTTCCAGTTCCGCGATAGTTGAGTAATGTGTGTTCGAATTGAGAAGATCCCCCTCCAATCCTCATGCTGATAGGTTTTGGTGGTGCAGAGGGTCTTCTTTGTCCATCATTCACGGTTCTTTCTCTTCGTCTGGTGTACGTTTACCTGGATTTGTCGAATCAGGAATAAGCAGAAAATGAGAAGAAACAGCAACTTTGTTTCAGCTGATTTCAAACGCTTCGCCTCCTCAACTCCCGGATTCGGCTGAATGTATCCCTTCTAAAGTCTCAGAGATGAAAACGATACGCCTGAAAGGGACTCTTTCGTGCTGTTTTCCCGTCCAACCAGTACCAAACTTTTGTAACTACTCCAATAAAGAAGAACATCCGGCTGACCATTCTTCCATTGCTGAATAATGGAAAAACACTCATTACTTCCTTTTTTGACCGTACTGTTCAGGACAGCACAGGTTAAACCCATGCCCTGCGCAAAGTCCATCCGGTTGTCCCTGAGAACAGGATGCAGACTCATCCGTGTTGCACCCTCTGACCGCTTGATTGCTGTTGAAATGAAGTAAACCAGGCTTTTTCCCCATCCGGTCTTTTGAACAACCAGTGTCCGATGTTTTGTCATCGCCGTCTCAATTGCCTCCTCCGGTCTTTCCCGGAAGGCGGCATCCGGTCCGTCTGGACGTGCATGAATTCCGTGTGCCGGATCTCAACGTTTCTGGTTTGTGATGTTCATTGCCTGTTTCCCCATAAAATCACCCCGGTCAGATTCCCAGGTGGCGACAACAAGCATGAATATCCGGCGCGCATTGTCCCGGAAACGACTGTGTCACTGAACGCGACTGATTTTAGAGCCTATCATACCGCCCAGCCTTCCCATTGCCTTTTTGTATTCCGCCAGATGGAAATTGTCCAGCTTGCTCATGATCATGTAATTCACCTTGCGGTACAGCAGCCTGTAACCGGTATCATGGAATCCGTTTTTCAGATAGAACTGATATCGGCGAAGACGCTCACCGTTGTTCTCTGCCGCGGGGTGGAGTGATTCCATATTCAAAGACAGTTCACGGCCGGCATTGTCCTTCTGGATCGCCTCAGCAATCCGGCTTCCATACCCTTTTGACTGAAGATCCGGCCTGACCGCAATGTAGAGGATAAACGCCATGGCCTTTGTCGCAGCAACAAACGAAAAGCCGACAAACTGCTGCTCATCGTAATAAGCCCGAAAATGCATGTCTTTTCTGAGCCCGAAAAGGCGCAGCAGCCAGACAGACGTTTGTTCCTCCTCAGGAAAGGCTGTTTTCATAACCTCGACCACGTCGCGATATTCTTTTAGTGAGCGCGTAATCTCTTTTGCTTCTAACATTCTGCTCCTTCCGTTCTGTTCATGTTTTTCGCTGCAAAAAGCCTGACAGCCGTTCCTCTACAGAGCCCGAATATAAGGTGCATTTCACGGTCTCTTCATCGGGCTCCGAGCTTTAATGAACCGGGTTTTTCTCTTTTTTGAATCGATGTGCCTGCTGTACGCCCCATTTCAGCAAATCCGTAAAGAAACGAAGGATGGTCACCTGGGCAATGGCAAACACCGCACACAGTGCCGCCGCATGTGCCGATAAGGCCGGCAAATCGAAAAACCGGTACAGAAACGTATCACAGAAAATAAATCCGGCAATGCAAAGGACAAATACCGCAGCCCTCCACCGGTTTATCGGCCGGGTAATCTTCCACAAAATCATGAAACCGCCCGCCGAAAGCAGATAGGTGCCGGCCGTGCTGACATCCTCAGCGGATATATTGAACAGTCCGGAAAAACGTACCATGGCCGCAATTGCAACAAAGGAGGTCAGTGCTGCCGGGATTGCCCCCTGCAGCACACTGGCCAGGAATCGTCCCTGCTGTTTCTTCTCGTTTGGTTCAAGCGCCAGCAAAAACGCCGGAACACCGATATTGAGGAGAGAAATCAGGGACACCTGCGTCGGTTTGAGCGGATAGGAAAACACGCTCAAAATCGAATACAGTGCCAGCAGCACGGAAAAGATGTTCTTGTACAGAAACAGCGTCGCAGACCTCGTAATGTTGTTGATGTTCCGGCGTCCCTCCGAGACGATTCCCCGCATGCGGGAGAAATCCGAATCCAGAAGGACCACCTGCGCCGCCTGCCGGGCCGCGTCACTTCCGCCGCCCATGGCAATGGAGCAGTCTGCCTCTTTCATCGCAAGAATGTCATTTACCCCGTCACCGGTCATGGCAACCTTCAGTCCGTTTTCTTTCAGTGCCTCCACCAGCGTCTTTTTCTGTTCAGGATTCACCCGTCCAAAGACCGTATATTTCATGGCCGCGGCTTTCAGCTTTTCCTCTGTATCCAGCGTCGCCGCATCCACATATCGATCCGCGTTCTCAATTCCGGCCTCCCCTGCCACTTTGGATACCGTCAGCGGATTATCGCCGGAAATCACCTTTATCTGCACCCCCTGTGCAGCAAAGCCTTCAAAGGTGTCCCTCGCATTTTCCCGGATCTGATTATGAAGCACGGCAAAGAGAATCGGCTGCCCCTGGGCCGTGAGCACAAGGACCCGCTGCCCTTTCCCGGTTCGCTCCTCAATGATTCGCCGATGCGCCTCCAGCTGGTTTTCTGACAGGAGAAACTCAGGAGCGCCAAAGCGATAGGTGCACCGTTCCGTCCTGACCTCGGAATACTTTGTCCGGGAGGAAAAGGGTGTCACATCGGCTCCCTCCATAGGCTTTCCCCCGGGCAGTGCCTCCCGCAGCGCTCTCATGGTGATATTGCGGTCCGGAACACTCTCTATATAATCCCGGAGAACCGCCTTTGCCGCCTGCAGTTCCTCCTTCGTCTCCCCCTCAGCCCCAAAAAGTTCGCTGAGGGACATCACATCACTGGTGATTGTCCCCGTTTTATCCACACAAAGAACATCCACCCGCGCCAGCGTTTCAATGCTCTTCATATCATGAAGCAGCACCTGATTCCTGGCGAGACGCATAGCACTCAGGGCCAGTGCCACCGTCACCAGGAGGTAAAGCCCCTCCGGGATCATCCCGACAACCGCGCCAACCATTGACACAACCGCCGCCTGAAAACTGTTGCCGTTGACCGCCATAGACTGGTACATCAGCGCCAGGCCAATCGGGATGATGACAATGCCGGCTACCAGAACAATCCGTTCGATATCCCGGATCATTTCCGATCTGGCTTCTTTTACCTCTTTCGCCTTCTCTGTGAGCCGGGCCGCATACGAATCTGCGCCGACCCGGATCGGTTTCGCCGTCACCATTCCCGAAATCAGGAAGCTCCCGGATTTGAGCTCACTGCCGGCCGTCTTTTCCACCTCATCCGCCTCGCCGGTGAGAAGTGCCTCATTGGCGCCCGCCTCCCCCGACAATACCACCGCATCCGCCGGGATCTGCTTCCCGCTCTCCAGGATGATCACATCGCCCAGAACCAGCTGGTCCGAGGCAACGCTCACCTCTTTTCCATCCCGTATGGCCGTATATTCCGAAACGTCCAGCAGTGCCAGCTTGTCCAGCACCCGCTTGGACCGTATCTGCTGGACAATGCCGATCAGCACGTTGGCAATCACCGCCGGGAGGAACGTCAGATTCCTGAACGAGCCTGTCATGATCAGCAGCACGGCCAACAGGCAGAATATCGCATTGAAATACGTAAACACATTGGAAATGATGATTCCAACGGTTCCGCTTCCGCGTTTCTTTTTGATCTGATTGGTTTTTCCCTGTCGGGTAAGCTCCTGCACTGCTTCAAGCGTTAATCCGTTCATTTCCATCTGTTTCTTCCGCGCCTTTCTGCCCGTCTCCCGGATATTTTGACTTTCCTTCCAGCTGTGGATCCATCTGTGGCGTACAGGAATGACCCTGAAGAGCCTTCCCAATACCAGTCTATGCTCTCTCAATCACGCAGGTATGATTCCTGAATTCCAGACCGTCGTTTTTACCATTTCGGTTACCGCTAAAACTGGCAAGAAGCATGTTTCCAGCCTTATTATACCTTTTTCCACAAGTTCAGCGACACTATTACTGCCATGTTGCTTTTACCCGTTCATGGGAAACAGCAAACTGCTCAAATGTTCCGACCCATTCAGCGCCTCTTGTTGCTGTCCTGAATTCATCCAGAATCTCACGGTTAGGAATAAAGACTTCACTTCGTTCGTCATCATACCCCAGATAGCCAAAATGAATCAGCAGAGACAGCACATCGTCCTATCCGTGAAAAGTGGTCATGTCATTTTGATAAGCTGTCGTATCTATCCTGAGCCTGCCGCCATCCATGAGCAGTGCCGCTGCATCTTTTAAGCCCTCTTCCTCCCGCCGGATATATTCCGCAAGCGCCTCAAAGGTTTCCGTCTCATTCCAGTAGTCTTTGATCATCCCTGTGATCTGTCTTATCCGACATGTCGGATAAGACAGATCGATTGGTTTCCATCATCCTTTTCTGCTTTTCTATGCAGGTACCGAGTCGATATACAACCCCTTCGTATCTATCGTTCCTTTTGTAATGATCCTGAAAACGCACCAGACCTTTTCTCATGGGAAATCACTTCAGTCCATACATCGTTCTTTCCTCATCCGTAAGGGAATATCCATCTGTCGCCTTCTCCGCCTTTCTCCGAAGCTCCTCTACCGTATAATGCGGGAAATACCCGATTCTCTCCTGATTCTTCTCATCTGTCGTATAGCTGATCAGACGGTTCCGGACCGCATCATAGGCCAGTGCATGAAGGACATATGTTTCCTCTTTCCAGGTGGCCAGATCAATCACATGAGCCAAATCGTGTGGGTACAGGCGCAAAAGAACCAGTTTATCCCCTTCAAACTGCCATTTCGCAGAATCATCAAACTCATCATTGGCATAACAGGAGATATTGGTCCACCCGACCATTTTCCCGTCTTCCCAGGAATAACGTGTCAGCAGCCCACCCTCATAGAGAACAAGCAGCTGATCCCCGTATGTACTCATCGACACCACCTCTATGCCCGGTTCAGCGGCTTTCATCAGCAGCTGCCCCTCCCCGGAAAAGAGAAGAACCTCCTTTCCGTCTGTGACGGCCACCCGCTCTCTGTCCGTTTCCGGCCAGACCGCCTGAACCGGTCTGCTGTACAGTGCCTCCTTAAGATCGATACGCTCCTGCTTATCAAGATTGACCAGTACCAGTTCAGGACCAATCCCCTTATTCAGAAGCGCCATTTTCTCATCCGGCCGTATGCTGGTAAAGTATGCAGACTCCTCACCCTCAAAAATGACCCGCTCATCCAGCCGTCCATCCTTTGCATCGGCAGTGATCAGCTGTACCTTCGGATATGCATTCCGCCAATACATAAGGCGCCCATTTTGAAGAAGACATGGATCCTCAATTCCTTCTTCCCGGCTCCCGTATTCGGTGATTTCGCCATTTTTCCCATCCACCGCAAAGAGCGTATCAAAAGAAGAACACCAGAACACACCGGCTGCAGGATCCGCGCCAAGCAGGCTGACACCGACATTATCCGTCAGATCAACCGTCTGCATTTTCCGCTCGCCCGAAAGGTCACAAAGGAACAGGTGCGCATCATAATCCAGCATGGCAAGGATGTCTCCGCACTGGTCTCTGTTCTTAATGATCGTGTACGCAGGCAGCGCTGAATCCTCATAAGGGACAAAATCCTCGTCCGACACTTCCCTGCAATGCCAGATTCTCGTCCGGTCCGGCATCACCAGATACCCGACGGTATTTGTCTCAGGCTGATTGATATAGGAAAAGCTTTCGATGTCATAATCAAAGTAGGAAAACTGATATCCCTGTCCCTTCTTTTCCGGTCCGTTATCTAGTTGAACCGCACCAATGTTTCCATTCTTCAGATACATCTGCAGCGTGTTTGATTCGCTGCTGCTTCGCACCCGGTAAGAGAGAATCGCCGAGGTAAATTCGATCTGATCCATCCTCTCCCCGCTGTCCATTGAAAACATGGTCATCTGGTTCGCATAGAAGCAGATGAGTTTCTGAGTTTTCTCCTCAAAAAGCAGCGACTTTCCCTGTCGCATCTGATTCAGCTGAGAATTCATGCAGGTACTTGTCCACCGCCTCTTTCCGGATTCCGCATCACAGAGGAACACGTCGAATTCGCCCGGCGACATCTGCATGTCCGTTCCAATAATCGATGCGTAGTCTGCCGGATCTTTGTCCGGCTTCGGATAAGCCATCACAGCCAGCCAGTCTCCGATAAAGCACATCGAATTGACAACGCTGTATTCCCGCGTTTTCTCTGCCTGTACCAGCGTCTCTGTTTTCGGGTCAAAGAGGAGAATATCGACATCAGCCGCACTGAAAAAATCCGTATTCCGGACAAGCGCCACCCCGACGCGGCTTCCATCCGCGGAGCAGGCGATCTGCTGGACTTCCGCATCTGCTTCATCTCTTTCCAGATTCTCCGTGCGGCACAGAACTTCTCCATTTTCCGCATTCAGCTGGATGAGCCTGTTTCTGTAAGAAGCCGGCTGCTCGCCTCTGATACTGATTCCTGCCCAGATCCGGGTTCCGTCAGCAGACACGCACATCCGGCTTCCTTCCCAGCGGGCATCCTCCTGCTCATAGTGCCAAAGCTCTTTTCCGGTCTGCAGATCATAGACACCGAGCCCGGATGCCGCACGAATCAGGACCTGCGTATTCGAGAGTAGTTCCGTCTCGTAGACCGTTTCCGCTTCCAGAGTGAGCGTTCTGCTCTTTTCATCTACCTTCCAGGCACCCACATGCCCAAAACTGTCCAGAAGGACAAGCATTCGTCCATCCATGGTCGCTTTGTAGTCCTCAATCTCCCCATCCATGGAAAACTCTGCCACCGCCGCAAGCGTCGTCCTGTCCCCTGTCCGCTCCGGCACATACGCATGAAGCGCTTCTGTCAGCGCTGCCTGTGCTTCCGGAACAAGCGGCCGGTCATCGTTTTCACCAGGAAGCGCCGCCAGCAAAAGCTGAATGGTTTTGAGCCGGTCCCCCTCACTCATCAGCCGCCTTGATTCTGTCGTCAGATAGATTGACTGGTTGATCATGGCCTGCTGGTAATTGGCCTGGGCCTGCTGATAATTCTTATAGATCTCCCTGTTGCTCCAGATGAGATAGGCAATGGCAATCCCCATGGCACAGAAGATCGGGATTCCGATGGCCAGATTCCGCTTTCGTTTATACTGACGTTCCCGCATCATGAGGTCATCATAACTGCAGCCCAGCAGAGCCGCCGCCAGTCTGGGGATCTCGGTCCGCCCGGCTTCCCTGATGCCGCTTCTGAAATCACAGGCCAGCGGCTCATAGATCACCTCTTCCTCGACACGATTCCCATCCGCATCTGTCCGCACAACCGTCTCCCGACGCAGTTGGTCCGGAATCACGTCCTTGGACTGGCCGTCTACCAGGACCGCCAGGATCCGTTTCCGTGAATGCCACTGCAAAAACGTATCGATTTCCCTGGGAACCCAGGTGGACAGTTTTGTTGAGGTCGAGCAGATCACGATCAGAAAGTCGGCATCTTTCAGCGCCCGGTTAATGACATCGCTTAAATCGCTGGTAATCGGCAGTTCTTCCTTATCCCGGAAAATCCTGCCGATCGTCTTCTTTCCTGTCTTTTTCTGAATCGCTGCCGGAACATGAAAACGTTCCAGTCTTTTCTGGATTTCCGACGCAACCGCATTGTCTTTGGGTGCGTGCTTATAGGAAATAAAGGCTGTAAAATGCCCGTCCATCCGCTTCAATTCCTCCCCTGATCTTCATTCGGCAATTCTCACAGAACCCTTTTCCCGCAGAAGCATTTCTGACATACTCCCGGTTCCCTTTTTCTGCCCTTTGGTCCAGAACAGGGACCTCCCGTTTCACGCTCCTATACCCGCAGAACGCATCTTTACAAATCCATTTTTCATGCGTTCCTTTCTCTGTGACTGGCCGGATAAAAGGATTTTACTCTGCTTATACAACAATTTCAATCGTCTGATTTCATTCAAAAGATTCTGAAGGATAACGACGGGAAAAACTATGATCTGCGCTACCATGGGAACCTGACCACAATGGATGGACTGATCCAATTCCGGGATCTGACCGGAAAGGACCGGATCAATTATGACTTCCATCTGATGGATCAGATCTGGTGGTATCTGAACGCATTTGGCTATGAAATCGTGAAAACGGATGCGTAATCAATAAATCCTGTGGTCTGCATCGGAGAGACTATCCAATCAGTGAATCCTGGGGGAATCACTGGTACATCCTGTTAAGCAGGTGTCCAGCATGAATCTCTCCGGATGACGAGAATAGGCTATCTGCAATCATCTGCTCAATACACAATAACGCTAAGACCTCAGGCCATCCCTGAGGTCTTTATTCGTTTGAAACAGCCAGCATATAAACGGGATTGAGATGCACCATATAACACAATCCGTGATTTTCTCATCCGAAAACTACATCATGATCTCTGCTTCAAGCTTGTCCTTGCAAAGCCATTCCCTTTCATTTACAATGATTTCGTCGCTGCAGGAACACTTCGTCCCCTGCATTCATCACAACTATAAGGAGTTTTTTCATGACAGAACAAGAGAGAATGAAAGCCGGATACATGTGGCTTGACGACGATGAAAACATGGCTCTTCAAGCCCGCGCCCGTGCATTGGTGGAACAGTATAATTCCCTGCCTGCAGATGCCAACAAAGAACGCATGGAGCTGGTTCATAAAATATTCGGATCGTGTGGAAAGAATGTCTGGATCGTCCCTCCCATGAAGTGCACGACTGGCATTTATACCTCCATCGGAGAGGGCTGCTACTTCAACCAGGGTCTGACGATCATCGACGACTGGAAGGTAGAAATCGGGGATCATTCTTTGTTTGGCCCGAACGTGACGCTCTGCACCACCGGCCATGCCATTTCGCCCAAACACCGGGGCGATGGCATGTATTCCTTCCCGATTAAAATTGGAAGCGGCTGCTGGATTGGTGCCAATGTCGTGGTTCTTCCAGGCGTCACCATCGGCGACAATTCGGTCATCGGTGCGGGCAGCATCGTGACAAAAGATATCCCTGCCAACGTCGTGGCCTTTGGCTCACCCTGCAAGGTCTATCGGGAAATCAACGAGGAGGATGATGTCTACTACTTTAAGGGACACCGTTTTGACGAACAGCCTCCCCGTGAAACCCCTGCGCCCACTCTGGACTTTATGGAGTCCTGACCCGGCCTTCCCCAGCGACGACCTGTTTAACTGCACGTATAGAAACGCCACTTGCTTTCATCCATCTGAGTCGGTAAAACCAGATTGGTTGAAACAAGTGGCTGTATCTCGTCCGGCAGTTTTTATCCAATAAACCCTGCTGTGCTCAGTTTTTACCCTTTGTCGCAAATCAGATTGTTTCTCCCAGTCATGCATTCCTTCATGTCAGCGTCGAAGAACTGCTGCTTCCTCTTTCGATTGTTGCTGCGTCATTCTTTTATCTGTGTCGGCCAGTGGTCCGGCACGATAAACGCCGGCTGCAAAGAATCTATTCCGCATTCGGAACGCAGAACAAAACAGACTGACAGCCGTTTAATCTACGAAATTTCCTTCGTGCCACCATCAATCTCTTCCAAATAGTATTCTACAATCGCAGAAGGCCCATCCCACCAAAGTTTTGTCTCCCGATCATAGAGAACGGCACACGTTCTGGATTGCAGAAACTGTGGCAAGACTTCTTCAACGGGTTTATGGAGGATAGCCGACAGATCGTCCACTGCCATCTGAATATTCATGTCGATGGCAGCATTTCCCTTTTGTAAGGGAATCGTAGAGTCTACAGCCATACTCGTTCACTCCCTTCGAACGTCAAGGCAGCCAACGCTTTAACCGTCCTGAAACAGAACTGGTCTTTCAGCCTTTCAGGCAGGAGCAGCCCAATGCAGATCCTGTCAGCACTCTCAGAACCTACCTCTCCGAAAAGACCGTCCAGGTAAGTAATCATCGTCGCATTGGCATTATCGTTTGCACTCTTTCCCGAAATAATGTCGCAGCATTTCAGTTCCTGTACCAACTCAGGAAAATAGCGGTTCCGGCGATGGCCAATTACGCAGTGCACCCAGTCAACCTCCGC
>JAGAHV010000013.1:0-42491 GCA_017626895.1 Clostridia bacterium
AAAAATCCATCTGCAAAAGCCCAGAAGATATTCAGATCAATGCCAGTTTTTGATGTATCCTCTGCATCTTCCTCGGTAAAGTTTGCGGCAAAGCGAACCGCATCCCCGAAGTCATTGCCGATCAGCCCGGGCATGACCGTATCAAGATCAATCACCACCAGCGGCGCACCGGTCTCCGGATGAAACAGCACGTTATTGATTTTGGTATCATTGTGCGTCACCCGGAGGGCCAGTTTCCCGGCGTTATACAGATCCGTCAGGCAGCAGGCCTCATCCTGAACCGAAAGCAGGTAACTGAGTTCCTCCCGGACCTCCCTGAGACGTCCGCAGGGATCCTCCCCGGCATCCCGGATCAGCTGCTCATACCGCTTTCTGGTATTATGAAAATCCGGAATGGTTTCGTACAGCTGCGATGCATCAAAATCACTGAGCGCCATCTGAAAATCCCCAAAGGCTTCGCCCGCTCTCCGGATAATCTGCGTATCGCTGCATTTGTTATAGGTTACCGCGGGAATATACGTGTATACACGCCAGATGTTTTCCCCGTCCTCAAGATATGCCCGCGTCTGTCCGTTCTGCTGCGTATGATAAAAATGCAGACAGATTTTATCCGGACACCGCTCCCGTATATGTTCCGTCACCCTTTCAATATTGCTCATCAGGATTTCCGGATTCCGAAACGCATAGGAGTTAATCTTCTGAACCAGATAGGGATGCGTTGCCGCCATCCCGGTTCCGTCATCCGTTACATAATTCACCTTATACGTTCTGTTCACATTTCCGTTCATGATTTCCTCAAAGGAAAAGAAAGAACCCGGCAGATGAAAGGCCTGTCCGACATCAAGCAGTTTCCGTGCAATTTCTTCATTCATAAGAAGAAAACTCCTTCACTGTTATCTGCACCTCTGCTCCTTAACCGCTTCCGTACAGATCCCAAATTTTGAAAATAATAAAAAACAGGTTGACAAAAATCCAAAATCAGCTATAATGTACTGGTCACGTACCAGTAGCTCAGTTGGATAGAGCGTCAGACTCCGACTCTGAAGGCCGCAGGTTCGACTCCTGTCTGGTACACTGAAGACTCTCAGATGAGAGTCTTTTTTCTTTATTCCTGAAAGTGGGGAAGACTGATTCCGAATTCCTCGGGCAAAAACCGGGGGCAGACATTTTCCGTGGTGCAGATCACCGATGCCGCCAGTCTTGAACCGATCTCGCATGCCTCACGGAGCGATTTATGATAGGTAAGCCCGATGGTTACGCCGGAAAAAAACGCATCTCCTGCGCCCGTGGTATCTTTTACATCGACTTTCCATGCCGGGCAGAATCCGCATTCAGACCCGCCGTCCGTATAGACAGCCCCCGCCGAGCCCATTGTCACGATCAGTTTCCGGATCTGTGCCGAGCGAATCTTTTCCGGAAGGATCTTCATCATTTCCTCAGGCGTTCTGCTGCTGTAATCCTCTGAAAACAGGATCCCGGCTTCCTGCTGATTGCATACAAAGCATTCAACCGATTTCAGCAGATCCCGGCGTTCAACCGCAATCGACATATTTGAAACCACCGCATAAATGGCCTTATTGTACTTCTTTCCATAGGCAAAAACCCGTTTGATGATGTCCTTGTCCATATCAATCTCAACGGCAATGCTGTCACAGTCCGCAAAAATCTCATCACCCTGTTCATCCAGAATATCACAGATGGGTGACAGGTCCGGCCGTTTGGAAATGGAGGCAATCACGTCGCCGTCGTTATTGAATATGGCCAGCCAGGTTCCCAGTCCATCCGGGACCGCCCTGACGTATTTCGTATTGACTTTATGGTTGTTCAGTTTTCTGATCACATCAATGCCGATTCCGCTTTCATCCACCACACTGACAAACGTCGGTCTCAGTTCCACATTGGCGATATCCTCCACAATATTGCGGCTGACCCCGCCGTGCACCTGTTCCGTCCGGCCGACATTCCGTCCGCCCGGAATATACGTGGTCAGGGGATAGCCCTTGACATCGACAAATACGGCTCCTATAACTACGATTCCCATACCTTCAGATCCTTTCATTTCTGGCTATTTTGCATGATTTCCGACAGACTGGTACATCTTTTCCCGAACGGCAAAGTAGTAGGCAAACTCCCATATCGCCATCACCATCCATCCGATAAAGCAGGCCCAGGCCTCACCGGTTATTCCAATACGGGGAACAAGAATGCTCACAAAAAGGGTACGGATTGAAATCTGGAGTACAGTGGAAAACAGGACAATTTTCATTCGTGTCATGCCCCTGAAGAAACCCTGAATCGAGTTGGTGATGCACGGCATGATGAAGAACCAGGCTTTTAAGGAAAGATAGGACGTTCCCATCCGGATCATTTCATCTGCATGGTCCGGCGTAAGGATGCTGACCATCCCGCGTCCAAACAAAAGTGTCACCGAACAGATGACGGGGAAATAGGCCAGGGCAATCAGAAGACCTTTCCGGAAGGTTTCCCTGCAGCGGTCTGCTCTGCCGCCTCCGCGGTTCTGTGCGGTGCAGGTCATGATGGCAGAGCCGATGCTCTGTGCCGGAATACAGGCGAAATCATCAATACGGCAGACGGCATTGAACGCGCCGATGGCCGCCACGCCCTGAGCATTGATCACGGACTGAATCAGGACTTTTCCGATGGGCTGCGCAGACTGCTGAAGGGCGGTCAGGGAACCAATCGACAGGGTTTCCCTGAGCAGCGAGCGGTCCATCCGCAGATCTTCCCGTGAAAGCCGCAGAATCGGCATTTCCCGATAAATCAGCACCACCTGTGAAAGAACCGATACCATCTGCGAAAGGACCGTCGCGATAGCCGCGCCAAATACACCCATCCGAAAAACCGCCACAAACAGCAAATCAAGCAGAATGTTTAGGCCACAGGAAACTGACAATGAAATCAGCGGCGTTTTGGAATCGCCCAGGCTCCTCATGGCCGCGGCCAGCAGATTATACAGGAACGTAAATAGAAACCCGAAGAACATGACGCGAAGATAAACCGTTGCTTCCGGCAGGATGACCTCCGGTGTCTGAATGCAGCGAAGCAGGGCAGGGGCGAAGACCAGTCCCAGGAGAAAAACGATCAGGGAACAGATGACACTGAACACCAGACTCGTGGCAAACTCACGCTTCACTTTCCCGCTATCATTGGCGCCGTAAAACCGGCTCATCAGCACCGATGCACCCATACTGAGTCCGGAAACCCCAAGGACGACAATGGTCATAATCGGGTTGGAGGTGCTGACGGCTGCCAGCGCATTCTCGCCCAGACATTTCCCGATAATCATGGAATCCACCGCATTATAGGTCAGCTGAAGCAGATTCCCCAGAATCATGGGCAGTGCATACCGAATCAGATGAAGAGGGATGGATCCCTGTGTCATTTTCTGCATAGAATTGATCGTTCTCCCTTATGAGCCAATAATTGAGTCTTCCCGGCTCCGCTCTTTTGCAGGCCTCACTGTTGTCACTTGCCGGAGCAGCACTGCATGAGGCCTGGCTTAGGCACAGGGCTTCTCCTTTGGGGCATTATACCATTGACCGTGGGAAAAAGAAAGAAAAAGCGTGCACCGCTTGGCCGGTCCTGTGCATTTCCCGCTGACCGGTCTGCATCGTGCTCCCGCTTCCGGATGAAGTGCTCCTTGAATTCCCGTCTGGAAAATGATACAATTTCCCCAGAAATCAGATGTGCATTTCGGTTAGATTACCCGAAAACCGCCACATCACGGTCCGTGCCAGGAATCACAATCACACCAGAAAGGAACGGGCATCTGCCGTCATTGTAACGGGAGGCCAGTGCCCGGAAAAGCGAATCATGAATAAACTGCTGTATGGGGTTGCCTATTACGATGAATACATGCCTTATGACCGTCTGGACAAAGACATTCAGATGATGAAAGCGGCCGGCATTAATGTGGTGCGCATCGGGGAGAGTACATGGAGTACCATGGAGCCGCAGCCCGGCGTATTTGATACCTCTCATCTGACCCGGGTGATTGAGGCCATGCAGGCCGCCGGCATTTCTGTCATCCTCGGTACACCGACCTATGCGATCCCTTCCTGGCTGGCACGCGCCTATCCGGAAATTCTGGCCGTCACGGAGAAGGGGAAAGAGCTGTATGGGCGCCGTCAGAACATGGATATTACGCATCCGGCCTACCTGTTTCACGCCGAGCGGATTATCCGGAAGATGATGGAAACCTGCATCCATTATCCCAACGTGATCGGCGTGCAGCTGGATAATGAAACCAAGGCGTATGGAACCGCCGGTCCGAATGTTCAGCAGGGTTTCGTCCGTTATCTGAAAAAGAAATTCAACAACAGCACGGAGGCCTGCAACCGTGCTTTCGGTCTTGACTACTGGAGCAATCGCATTGATGCCTGGGAAGATGTTCCGGATGTGCGGGGGACGATCAACGGGAGCCTGGGGGCAGAATTTAAACGGTATCTGCGCACCGTCGCAGCAGACTTCCTGATGTGGCAGCGGCAGATCGTTGAACCTTATCTTCGCAAAGACCAGTTTATCACACACAATACGGATTTGAACTGGGTCGGCTATTCCTACGGGCTCAATGGTGAGGTCGACGTCTTTGAGGATGCAAAGACAACCACCGTGCTGGGCGTCGATATCTACCATCCGTCTCAGTCAAGGCTCACCGGGATGGAAATTGCCTTTGGCGGAGATCTGACCCGGTCCGCAGGAAACGGGAATTATCTGGTACTGGAAACCGAGGCGCAGGGATTCCCGGAGTGGATGCCCTATGACGGTCAGCTTCGTCTGCAGGCCTTTTCTCATCTGGCCAGCGGGGCAGTCATGGTCGAATACTGGCACTGGCATTCCCTTCACAACAGCTTTGAAACCTACTGGAAAGGACTGCTTTCCCACGATTTCGAAGAAAATGAAACCTACCGGGCTGCAAAGGTGATCGGGAAGGAATTCCGGGAACTGACGCCGCATCTTTGGGGACTGACAAAAAAGAACCGGACCGCCGTGCTTGTCAGCAATACCGCCCTTACCGCCATTGACTATTTCCCGATTTCCGGCTTTTCCGGACAGTTCCGGTATAACGACGTCCTGATGAGCATTTATCAGGCACTGTACGAAAACAACGTGGAATGCGACTTCCTGTTTCCGCAAAATGCCGGAGATGAGATGGCCCGCTATGATCTTGTCATCATTCCTGCTCTGTACGCCGCATCCGATGATCTGCTGGCCCAGATCTGCCGTTATTGCGAAAACGGCGGGCATGTCCTTATGACGTACAAGAGCGGTTTTGCCGATGAAAACAACCGTGTCTGGTCAGACCGGCAGCCGCACCGGCTCAGTGAGATCTGCGGAATCACCTACCAGCACTTTACCGTTCCGGATGACGTCGGGCTGATCACCTCGGATGCCTCCCTTCAGGGCAGAGCCAGACAGTTTATGGAGCTGCTGAATCCCTGCGCCGAAACGGAAACGCTTGTCAAATACACCCATCCTGCCTATGAACGCTATTCCGCCGTCACACGGCACATCTGCGTCAGGGGATGCGCCACCTATCTCGGCTGTCAGCCGGATCCGGAAATGCTCACCTGGATTATCCGCAATACCTGCGAAAAGGCAGGCGTGCTGCATTCCGAAAACCGTTTCCCGATCATCGAGCGCAGCGGACGGAACGCAGAGGGCAGGCAGATCCTGTACATCTTTAACTACTCCGCAAAAACACAGACCGCGCACTGCACCCCCGGAATGCATGACCTGATCAACGGCGGAATCAGTAAAGATGCAGCCGTTCTTGCCCCATGGAGCTTTGTCATTCTGGAGGAAAATGTCTGAACCTGCTTCAACTCAGGCACGCTCCCATATGCGGCTGTTCCGCGGCACTTTCTGCCGGTGCATAGCATTGCCGTGCCCGGAAACAGACGTTGACAAACAACCGATTCTTTACTAGAATAGCATCAAATACAGAACAGGCAAATACAAACAGTCTGGTAATTCAGATGGTCAGGAGGTGTCAGAATTGGATAGAGAAGACCTTCCCCGGGAGATTCAGGATTATCCCAAGAAAGACGACATCTGCAGTTCTGAGGATCTTTCTCAGGACGCACTCCAGACAGGTGAAATGGATGGGGAGGATCTGCCGGCAGATCTGTTTGGGCAGATGGCCGATCATCTCTCGCAGCCAGGTATTTATTCCCTTGTGGAGGATTTTATCGAAAAGAGTCTGGAACACATCTGGATCATTTACACAAAAGCCGTTCATCTGAAAGAGCAGGGGCTGTTCGAAGAAGCACTGGAGGAAATTGACGGGCTTGTCTCAAAAATCATGCCGATAACTGAATATATTCAGTCCGAAGCGGATGTCCAGAGTTTCAGCGAACTGTTTGAACTGGATGTATATGAGATGCTGGAGCCTTCCAGGCAGCTGCACCAGTCACCGATTCCATGCTGCGATCTGCTGGCTCTGCACGGAAGTCTTCTCCTTATCCTCGGAAGAACCGACGAGGCGATTACCTCCCTGGCACATGCGCTGGCATGGAATCCCGTCAGTCACAACGCTTCCATTCTGCTCGCAGAGGCGTATAAAACGAACGATGACATGGACATGCTTTATGCACTGACCATTGACCGTTTTAACACCGCTTTTTCACGAATTCACATGGCTGAACTGTATTTCAATCTGGGCTATTACTATGGGAAGACAGAACAGCCGGAGAATGCACGCGCCTGTTTTACCCTCAGCAGCCGCTACGGGGGAAAGGAAATTGCGGCCGGCGCCCTCTATCAGCTGGGGAAAATGTATGGGAAGTCCTTTCAGTGGGCAAACGATAAACAGCTTGAACAGAGTTCAAAAGCCTGCGGATACCCCCTCGTTCCGGATGAAAAGCTTATCAAGCTTGCCAGATTTAACGCAACCGAGTCCTATCTGGACGGAGATTATGACCGTGCAGATTATTACATCCGGATTGCGTATGACCTTTCCGGCTCAACGGAAGACCAGTCATTTATGGATATGCTGGCTGAGAAAAATATCGTTATGTAAAGAACTCATTTTTCAGAAACAGAAGGGGAGCAGTGAAGATGTATATTTTAGACGACGGAATCCGGCTGAATGCCATTCTGGACCGGCCGGAAAACAGTCCCGAAAAGCAGCCGCTTCTTGTGATCATTCACGGGTTTACCGGACATGTCATGGAACGGCACATACTGGCCTTTGCCAAAACGGCAAATGATCTGGGCATTGCGACCCTTCGTGTCGATATGTACGGCCATGGCAGCAGTGACGGGAAATTTGAAGATCACACCCTGTATAAATGGCTTTCAAACGGTCTGGCCATCCTGAATTATGCCCGGTCTCTGCCTTTTGTTTCCAAGCTTTATGTAGGCGGTCATTCCCAGGGAGGTCTGACCACCATGCTGCTGGGTGCCATGGAGCAGGACCATCTTGACGGCATTCTGCCGCTTTCGCCGGCCTGGATGATTCCGGAAAAGGCCAGGGAAGGGGAACTGCTGGGACAGTCCTTTGATCCCGATCATATTCCTGACATCCTGGGTGCCTGGCACGACAAGCCGCTGAAGGGCGATTACGCCCGGGTTGCACAGATGATCCATGTGGAGGAGTCGATTGAACGTTTTCACAAACCGGTTCTCCTGGTCCATGGGGATGCGGATGAAGCCGTTCCGTATGAATACGGCGTGAAAGCGGCAAAGATGTATACCGACTGTGAATTCGTGACGATTCCGGGGGATAATCACTGTTATGACTATCATCTAGACCGGATGACAGAGGCTGTCAGAGACTGGTTTCTCAGGCACATTTAAACGGACAGGATACAAAAAAGGGGGAGAGACAACCTTGTCTCTCCCTCTTTCTGTCTGAAAAACCGGGGATGCTGCATCCGTCTATTAACAGGCTACTGTTCCATCTCTTTCCGGAGAAGGTCCAGCGCTTTCTGATGGCGCAGCTTCACGGCACCATAGCTCAGATGCATCCGCTCCGCAATCTCCGTCAGCGGCAGATTGCTGGAATAACGCAAAATAATAATATCCCTTAATTCCGCCGGCAGTTTTCCAAGGGCTGCCGTCAGTTCATTCAGTGTATCTTCTTTGATCAGGTCATCATCAATTTCAGAATCCAGGGGCAGATCCTCCGGAAGTTCCGAGGAGGGATGGGAGGTTCTGTAGTAATCAATGACCCTGTTTCTGGCAATGGTATATATCCATGTGGAAACCGAAGCACGTTCAGAATCATAATTCACGAGCATACGGGCAATTTTTTCAAAAACATCCTGGCATAGATCCTCGGCAACCGCATAACTGGAAATCCTGCTTCGGATATATGCCATGATCTTTCCATAATAGGCATTATAGATCTGCTCAAGATCAGGCTTCTGATTCATTTAAGTTCGTCCTCCGGCTTCTTGTATCCGCCGGTAATGACTGAATCGCCTGCTGCAGAAAGATTTGCAAGATCTTCGTCTGCCAGTGAAACAATACCGTATCGGCTTTCTGTTCTGTCAATCATACTCTGCAATACGGGATTTCCGGCAAAACGCTGATAATCAAATAGCTGCAAGAGTCTTCGTTCCATGCCTTCACCCCTCCTTTCTTCTCCCAAGCACACAGCGTGCGCTTCCAGATGGAACGTTTTTCTGACTGTATATACGAATCAGACGCGTCCTCTGGCAGTAACAAACGGAAAAACTATGCACCCGTATCCAGGCGCTGACGGGCAACCAGATCCGCAAATGTCCCCCCGGCAGCAATCAGCTGCTCGTAGGTTCCATCTTCGACAATCTTGCCGTGATCAAGCACCAGAATACGATCGCAGTGCTGAATCGTTGAGAGACGATGCGCAATGACAATTCGCGTACATTTCAGCTTATCCAGCGCATCTGCCACATGTTTCTGTGTGATATTGTCCAGTGCAGAGGTAGCCTCGTCAAGAAGAAGCAGCTTTGGCTTTGTGGCGACCGCACGGGCAATCATCAGCCTCTGTTTCTGGCCGCCGCTGATGCCGCCGCCTCCCTCACTGATCAGCGTATGCATGCCCATCGGCATCGCACGGATATCATCGGCAATGCTGGCAATTTCTGCTGCCTCCCAGGCATCCTCCAGCAGCAGCTGGGGATTGGAAATGACAATATTGGAATAAATATCTCCCTGGAAGAGATGACCATCCTGCGTGACAACACCGATTTTCTTTCGCAGTGCGCGCAGATCCAGCGAGTTCATATCTTTCCCGTCATAATAAATGGCACCCTTCTGGGGCTTTTCAAAGCCCAGCAAAAGACGGATCAGCGTACTCTTCCCGCAGCCGGTCCGGCCCACAAGCGCCACATATTCGCCCGGCTTGATTTTCAGGTCCATGTCATCCACAATCCACGGCGAGGTGTCCGTATAGCGGAAAGAAACATTATTCAGTTCGATGCCGCCGGAAATCCGGGTAGGAATCTCCTTGTTCTCCGCAATTTCAGGCGTCGCCTTGAGAATCGGTTCTGCCATATTGAGAATCGGCTTCACCTGGGCAACCGTCAGCGCTACCCGGGCAAGATCTGAAAAAGCCGCCATGACAATGGCATAGGAGGCATTGAACGCCATGTATTTTGCCGGTTCAACGCCGCTGCTCGCCGCCAGGTAGTACAGAACAATGGTGCCGCCCAGTGAAATCGCAGAGATCAGAACGGAGTTGATCTTAAGAAACATCGGGGGATTGTATTTCAGCTCGGCGCTTTTGGCATAGGTCTTTGCCCACCGGGCAAAAAAGCGTTTCTCAGCGCCGGCCAGCTTAATCTTGGCAATTCCATTGATCATCGAAAAGGTCATTCCGGATTCTTTGGCCTCGTTCTGCATCATCTGCTGGGTGATCTTCACCTGCATGATCGAGGAAATGGAGCTGACCGCAATGGTGGTCAGGACAATGAGAAGCGCAGGGATGGAAAGTACCGGCGCAAAGGTAAAAAACTGCTTAATATGCATCAGGGAAAACAGCGAGGTAAGACCTACCGAAATCCCGCTTCCCAGTATCACATTGCAAAGGTTATTGACGGACCGCATCCTGCTGCTCAGTTCACCGGAGGAATACTTTCTGAAAAACGAAGCCGGAAGGGAAAGAAGCCGCATCATAATCGCCGCCTCGACACTTAAACGGGTTTTCGTTTCGATGCGGTTCATGGTCAGTGCGCGGATGATGGCAATCGCCTGCTGGGCAACCAGTGTAATCACCACAAAAACGGCCGTATGGATGAGCAGGGGAATACTGCCGCTCCGGTAAACCAGGCTGGTCAGAAGATACGTGATTCTGGGCAGAAGCATTCCTGCCAGCGTCAGAATCAGCGTGATCACGATCAGGTGGAAAAAATCACTGAGTGAGAAGCAGTCTTTCATGTACATAATGAGATCGGGAATGCCGATGGCTTTCTGCGGAAGAGGCTTGTAAAAACAGATGGCATCCTCTGCAAACAGCTTGACATTGCTGTGGTTAATCTGTTTGTTTTCACCACTCTCCTGGTCAAAATAGGTATATCCCTTAACCTTTCCCGGAAGAAGCGCAACCCAGGTATCTGTATCTGTCCGTTTGGCCAGCATCGGACCATAGGCATCTTTGTACCAGCCCTCTGTCAGGCGCACATTCCTGTGCATGATGCCGAAGGGGCGCATGCAGTGTTCCAGCTGCTCATCGGGATCTGTGATGGTATCCGGAATATCATGAGGCTTAAAATGGAAATACTTGACAATTTCATCCATCGCCGCTTTTGTCAAAGTCTGTTTGTCTGCGAAAGCACTGGCTCTCGAACGTCCCCAGACAACCGATGCCATTTCAAATATGGCATCCTCAAACTGACCCTGATCGCTTTCGTTGCGCTGACGGATTTGCTTATCAAACCAACTCATCGGTCAAATCCTTTCTTAATCGCTGGCAATCATCTGGGCGTACGCTCCGCCTTTTTGATAGAGTTCATCATGTGTTCCGCGTTCAATCACGCGGCCGTGATCCAGAACAATAATTTCATCACAGTCACGGATCGTGGAAAGGCGGTGCGCGATGACGATGCAGGTGATTCCGCGGTCTTTTACCGCACGCACAAGATCATACTCAGTTTTTGCATCCAGGGCCGAGGTTGCCTCATCCATGATCAGAATCGTGGGATCCTGAGCCAGTACACGGGCGATTTCAAGCCGCTGCCGCTGTCCGCCTGACAAATCTCGTCCGCCTTCAGCGATCCGGTACTGATAGCCGCCTTCACGGCGCATGATATCCTCGTGAATCTGTGCGTCATTTGCCGCAAGGATCATTTCAAAATCGGCGATGGAATCATCCCACATTTTGATGTTCTCAGCGATTGTATCCTCAAAGAGCGTGATTTCCTGATCAACCACGGCAACCGATCCGGTAAATACGTTCCTGTTGATCTGCGATATCGGCTTCCCGTCAAAGAGGATTTCACCGCTCCAGGGTTCATAGAGACCTGAAATCAGTTTGGAAAGTGTCGATTTGCCGCAGCCGGAAAAGCCGACGAAGGCCACCCGTTTCCCGGGTTCCAGTTTCATGTTGAAATCCTGGATCAGCGGATCCGACAGGGGAGAGTAGCCGAACGTTACATTTTTCAGTTCAATATTGCCTGTCAGTTTCCCGTAATTCTCATTGGGGTCCATGGGGGCATCTGAAAAATGCGGATCATCCGGATAGTTCATGACATCGTCGATTCGTTCCATCATGACCCGCATTTCCTGCAGCTCCTCAGAGGCAGAAATCAGGTTTTGCGTGGGACCCATAAAGCCATTCAGGAATCCCTGGAACGCCGTAATCATACCAAGAGTGAAATTTCCGGTTATCGCCAGATAGACACCGCAGATGACCACCGCATTGTCAGCCAGCAGCGAAAGGAGCACCGGGATAATTCCCAGCGTCTCATTAATATAGGTAATCCGGACATTGCCTGCATTGACCGCTGCATGGTATCCTGACCACTTCTCAAAGAAACCGTTCTCTGCACCGCTTGACTTAATGGTTTCAATCATCTGAATGCCGGAAACGGTTGTTCCGGACAGTTTGCCTTCATCCCGGACCATGACACGGGAAAGTTCCGTCCGCTTGGCCGCCACCATTTTGGAGACAAGCAGATTGATCATCATGGCGCCGATACCGATCAGGGACATGAGCACGCTGTACCTGATCATGACGATCAGATAAAAGATCATCATGAAGCTGTCCAGAACCAGCGGAGCCAGGGTGTTAATCAGCGTCTCCGCAACGGTCGCATTGGTGGCCTGTCTCTCCTGAATATCACCGGCCATCCTCTGCGAAAAGAAAGCCAGCGGCATTTTCAGTATCTTCCAGATATAGGTACTGTTTCCGACGATGGCCAGTTTGCTGTTGATCTTAAGACTGTAAATCGTTTTCGCCCAGTTGACAATAATCTGAATGATGGCAAAGAACGACATAAAGAGGACAAAGGGGACCAGCAGTTCACGATTTTTTCCGGTCAGCAGATAATCCATGAAAAAGCGGGTGAATCCGGGATTGATGATTCCGAAAAGATACGTGATGATTGTGGTAAGAACCACAAAAAGAATGGGAATCATCGCACCTTTCAGCCGTTTGGCCGCGAAATCAAAGATCGTCTTTCTCCGTCCGCTGGGCACAAAGTTCTCCGTCGGCCGGAACATAATGCACACACCGGTAAAAGAGTTGTCAAACTCTTCCATGCTGACCTTTATGTTTCCTCTGGCCGGGTCATTGATCACGGCCTTGTTTCCTGAAAACCCGCAAAGGACAACAAAATGGTTGAAATTCCAGTGGATAATGCAGGGGAACTGATTGGCTTTTTTGATTGCCTCAAGTTCATACCGATACCCCTTGGCCTCAAGACCATATCTGCGCGCGGCCTTCATCACATTGAGGGCATTCGCGCCGTCTCTTGAGACACCGCAGTCCTGACGGACCTGTTCAAGCGGTATCCACTTATCATAATATGCCAGAATCATCGTCAGAGAAGCCGCGCCGCATTCAAGCGCTTCCATCTGAAGAATCACCGGTACTTTGGCATATCCCTTCTCCACCGGCTGTTTAATAGTCATCTGTTTCATAATTCCTCGCGATCAATTAAACAATAATGAAAGAATCTGCAGACGATTATAACTGATGCGGGACTCATAAATCCCATCCGGGAGTTCAATGTTTCCGCCTGCCATCAGGTTGCCGTTTTCATCCTTTCCGACGAAAGATACGGATGTCTGTTTGCCGCCGACGTTAATCATCATCCCTGTCTCAATCTGGACACCCGACGGGACCTGATCCAGGGTGACTTTCAGTACGCCGGATTCGACACGTCCCGACCCCGTGACAAAACTCTCGATGGATGCCTTCGATGCCCAGGTAAAAATACCTGCCAGCAAAACAATGACACAGATCAGAAGTGCCCAGATTCCCGGATTTGTCACGTGCAGATAGTCATTCAGCTGTTCAGGGGAAGAAATTCTTTTGATGCTTTTCTCCCGAAACAATTTGTTCTCCATAACCCCTCCGAAAAAGAAATATTCACATCCGAGATAAGCTGATACAGTCATCTCATTTTAGAGAAGTTTACCATGAACACGCGCAGAATTCAAGTCAATGGTGTTCCATTTGGTAAAACCAAACAGATCGATACCGAACCGGCGGCAATCCTCCTCTGCCTTTCTCCAGACCGGCATCCGGATCCGCCGGTAAATTTGTCATTTGCCCTTTTTCCGAAAGGAAAAGTGTGCTAGAATGCAGATGCTTTCAGGCATGGACACTTCCCCCGGATGAATCGATATCCGTCCGGGAATGTACAGCAAAGAGGGGATTCCCTGTCTCTCCTCAGCCATCTGCCCGCGAAAGCTCTGACTTCAAAACGATGGGTTCCCGCCGCCTTGCCCTGTGACAGTCCGGGGCAAAGCCGCGCCATACAAAAATACGGAGGAGATTTTATGGACAAAAAAATCCTGAACGAGAAACTGGACCTGGTCATCACAAAGCTCATGAATCTGGATGCTCCGGATATGGCCATGGATAAAGATACGCCGCGCGAGGAGCAGATGAAAGGACTGATTGCCCGGGATTTTGGCATTCGGGAATGGGACTGGCCTCAGGGCGTAGGTCTTTACGGTCTTCTTCAGCTGCAGAAAGCCCGCGGAAACGAAACCTACGATCCTTTCCTGCTGAACTGGATGGAGGAGAATCTGACCAAGGGACAGCCCAGCGCCAATATTAACACGACCGCTCCCTATCTGACGCTCTTTGATCTGACCGAGCGTTACAGCATGCCCGACTGGGAAAAGATCTGTATAAAGCGTGCGGAATTCCTCATGAATGAACTTCCCCGGACGAAAGAAGGCGGATTTGAACACCTGACCAGCGCTCTCGGCGACCGGAACAGCGTGATGCGGCATCCGGATGAACTCTGGGTCGACACGCTTTTCATGGCGGTTCTGTTCCTTGGAAAGATGGGGAAGCGGTACGGGAACGAAGCATGGTGTCAGGAAGCGGTATATCAGTTCCTGCTGCACATCCGGTATCTGTGTGATATTCACACCGGCCTCCTTTATCACGGCTGGACCTTTACAATGAACAACCACTTTGGCGGTATTTTCTGGAATCGCGGAAACTCCTGGTTCACGTACGGAGCGGTTGCGTTCCTTGATGCCATGGGGGACTGCCTCAAAGAGGCGGACCGCCGCACCATTCTTTCCGCCTGGCACAATCAGGTGGATGCCCTGATTCGTCTGCAGGATGAGTCCGGCCTCTGGCATACCGTCCTTGACAAGCCGGATTCCTACATCGAAACCTCCGGATCTGGTGCGATTGCCGCCGGCATCCTTTACGGCATTCGCTGCGGGTATCTTGACAAATCCTACCTGCCCGCCGCCAAAAAAGCGGTCGAGGGCCTGATGTCCTATGTGGATAAGGACGGTGTCGTCGGAAATGTGTCCGCGGGCACAGCGGTGGGGATGAATGCAAAGCACTACGAGGAAATCCTCATCCGTCCCATGGCCTATGGTCAGTCACTGACAGCACTTGCGCTGACGGAAGCATTATACCTCTGATTCCGCACGGAATATAACAGGAAGGCAGAACCGGATAACGGTTCCGCCTTCCTGCTTCTTTTATAGGACCTTTTTGAGGAAATCCTGCAGGCGGGGGTTCCGGGGATGATCAAACAGTGTTTCCGGATCGCCCTCCTCAAGAAACAGCCCGTCATCCATGAAAATCACCCGGTCCGCCACCTCGTGCGCAAAACGCATCTCATGCGTCACCACCACCATGGTCATCCCGTCCGCGGCAAGTTCACGCATGACCTCAAGCACCTCACCGACCATTTCCGGATCCAGTGCCGACGTAGGTTCATCAAAAAGCATGATCTCCGGCTTCATGCAAAGCGCTCTTGCAATCGCCACGCGCTGTTTCTGACCGCCGGACAGCTGATCCGGATAGGCATCCGCCTTGTCCAGAAGGCCGACCCGTTCAAGCATTTTGAGAGCCAGCGTCTTTGCCTCCTCCCGGGTGGCCAGTTTGAGGTCGACAGGGGCCAGCATCAGATTTTTCAGTACATTCATGTTGTTAAACAGGTTAAAATGCTGAAAAACCATCCCGATATTCCGGCGGATGCGGTTAATATCCGCCGCGCGGTCCGTAATGCTGACCCCGTTTACCAGAATGCTGCCCTCCGTGCACTCCTCAAGCCGGTTCAGGCACCGCAGAAAAGTCGATTTTCCGCTGCCGCTCGGCCCGATCACGCATACAACCTCGCCCTCAGAGACATCCAGCGATACATCCCGGATAACCTCAAGGGATCCATAGTTTTTCCTCAGGTGCCGAACGCTTATTTTTCCCGTCTTACAAGCTTCTCCTGCCACGCTTCAGTCTCCTTTCTAGAATCTTGGCGGCCTGCTGCAGAATCAGGATGACCACCAGATACATCAGTCCGACAATTGCCCATGTCTGGAAAGACATAAATGTTTTGGATACCACATTTTTCGCCGTGTTAACCAGTTCGGGAAAGCCGATAACCGAAAGAATGGACGTATCTTTCAGGGTGATAATGAACTGATTGATAATGCTGGGAATCATCGTGCGGACCGCCTGCGGCAGGACGACACGCTGCATGGCCCGCCAGTAGGGAAGGCCCAGCGAACGCGCCGCTTCCATCTGACCAATATCGACGGATTCGATTCCTGCCCGAATAATCTCGGCCATGTATGCACCGCAGTTTAAGGCAAGGCAGATCGTTCCTGCCTGAAGGGGCGAGAGCGTAACGGAATCAAACTTCAGAATGGTGTTGAACAGATAGGGCACACCAAAGTAGATAAAATAGGCCAGAACGATCATGGGAACACCGCGGATCAGATTGACAAAGATCATGGCAATTATCCTGCAGGGCTTATTGTGCAGAACACTCATAATCCCGACGATCATGCCGATGACACAGGCAAACAGCAGACCATACAGAGCCAGAAGCAGGGTCTGACCCATGGCCTGGAACAATAAAGGACCGTATGACAGCAGAATCTTTGACAAAAGAAAGTGCCTCCTTTCCGGAACATGCATGAGGCATGGATTTGACTGTTGGCCGCTCCTGACCGTTTAACCGCAGCTCATCCGATGAGATGGGGGGACGGCATCTGGCCGCCGACAGGAAAAGAAGGCACTTTTAAGAAGTGCCTTCGGAAACTGAAAATGCGTTACTCACCAAGATATTTCTTGAGGATCTCATCATACGTTCCATCAGCCTTGATATTGGCAAGACCCGCATTAAACTTGTCGACAAGTTCCTGCTTTTCAGATGAGAAAACGGCAAATCCGTACTCTGCACCTTCGTTCGCGGTTCCATCGACCAGCTGAAGCGGAACCCCGTTGGACTTGATATAGTCCGCCATAATGGGGGTGTCATCAAAGCATGCAGCTGCCTGACCGCCAATGACGGCCTGATAGACATCCGGCGAGCTTTCAAGGAAGGTCACGGTAAAATGATAGGTATCTTTCAGGCTTTCTGCATATTCCGCGCTCTGCGTGCCGATTTTGACGGCAACCGCTTTCCCTTCAAGATCCGCGAATCCGGAAATCTTGGAACCCTGCGCAACAGCCATTGACTGTGTGGCGCTGTAATAACCATCCGAGAAAATCCAGCCGTTTTCTTTTCTGGCTTCCGTAATGGATGCGCCTGCAATCATGCCGTCCGCCTGACCAGCCTGGCAGGCGGCAATCGATCCGTCCCAGCCCAGAGCCGTCATCGTGTATTCAAAGCCCTGATCCTTGGCAATGGCGGCCATAATCTCCATGTCAATGCCGACCATGTTTCCGTTTTCATCCGCATATTCAAACGGACGGAATGCTGTATCGGTTACAATTTTATAGACTTCTTTCTCTGCAAGACCCGTCATCAGCGCAAACGAAAACACAAGCGCCAGACCAACCAACAAAACTCTTTTCATATCCGATTCCTCCGGTTTGAATGATTTTGGCAGAAACCATTTTAACCGAGATTGGATGGAAGATCAAGAGGTTTTTTGCGGTTTTGCATGTTCGTCCATTCAAAATTGCATTTTACATCGTTTCTGATGAATTTTTAGCTTTTGTAAATTCGAAAAATGCATATATCAAAACCGGTCATTTCATCTTCATTGCATTTCCCGGACAGCTGAACTATAATGGGCATGTTCAAATTCGGCAATTTGCCAGACAGGTGCAGGGACCGCCAGGCCCGCATGTAGGGCGGCCCTGCCGCGCAAATCCGGGTACTGACAAAGCGCACCGGGCAAATGACCAGAGCTGAGGAGGAGAAGACAATTATGAAACCAGTCATCGGCCTTGTTCCGCTGGTCGATACCCAAAGGGATTCCTACTGGATGCTCCCCGGATACATGAAGGGGATTCAAACGGCCGGCGGTCTGCCCGTCATGCTTCCGCTTGAGGCAGCCCCTGAAGATCTTTCGGACCTTTCACGTCATCTGGACGGGTTTCTCTTCACCGGCGGTCAAGACGTTTCGCCGGACATGTACCATGAGGAAATGCAGCCCTTCTGCGGGGAAACCTGTCCGGAACGGGACAGGCTTGAACGTCTGCTGTTTGCGCAGGCACTGAAAGAACACAAGCCTGTCCTTGGAATCTGCCGCGGCATTCAGCTGATCAATGTGCTGATGGGCGGCACGCTATATCAGGATCTGCCCAGACAGCATCCCTCCTGTATCGAGCACCACGGTCAGCCGCCGTATGACCGTCCCGTTCATTCCATCCATATCGAAAAAGGAACACCGCTTTACCGGCTTTGCGGGGATGAGATGCACGTGAACAGCTATCACCATCAGGCAATACGCACACTGGCTCCCGGCCTCAGGAAAATGGCTGAGGCCGAGGATGGCATTATTGAAGCCGTTTACTGTCCCGACGCCGCGTTTCTCTGGGGAGTTCAGTTTCATCCCGAATTTTCCTGGCAGACGGATAACCAGTGCCAGCTGATTTTCGATGAATTTGTCCGGAACTGCCGCAGCCGGTGACCGTGCACATTCTTTCCTGTGTTCATCGGATTTTTTCTGCTTTGCTGCCGTCTTTTTCGCATTGAAATCCGCAGTTAAATTGACAATCCTGTACAAATATGGTATCTTCAATTCCAGATTACAAAGACTATGCGGATCGTTCCTGCCTGAAAAAGCATGAATCCTTCTCAGAGAGAAATTCCAATACTCAGAGGGATTATTGCAGACTGAAACAAGAAATCATCAGATGATCGAGGCATACACATGAGATCTGTCTTTTCCATTATCTTCTTCCTTCTCGCCGCAATCCTCGGATATGGGGCGTATTTTTCCTATCATTCCCCGAAACCGATCGGAAAGTCGGTCTATTTTCTGCTGTTAGCGCTCCTGCCTCCCGTCATTGGCAATCTGGTTCTCGTCACCTCGTCCAGCCAGACATTTTCTGTCATCGGATGCTATACCTACTTTGTCGGAATGGACCTGGCCATGCTTGCACTGCTGTTTTTCAGTTTTCACTACTGCCGGGTTACATGGCCAAACCGCATGGTTCGCAATGCCGTTTATCTTCTGCTTCTTGTCGATGTGATTCAGTATTGTCTGAACCCGTTTACCCATCATGTTTTTACCACCACCAAAGTCATGGTCGATCATCTGCCATACTGGCGGATGATCCCGCTTTTCGGACAGACCTTTCACCGGATCATCGATTACGGCATCTATTTTTCTGCTGTCTGCATTTTTATTCACAAACTGGTTAACGCCCCCCAGATCTATCAGGAACGTTACCTGAGCATCCTGATCGCCATGTTTATCGGCGGCATGTGGCAGAGTTATTACATTTTTTCACGGCAGCCCATCGATAAATCCATGATCGGCTTTGCCGTATTCGGCATTCTTGTTTTCTATTTTTCTCTGTATTACCGGCCTGTCCGGCTTCTGGACAGACTGCTTGCCGGCATTGTTTCCAATGTATCCGACGCCGTCTACTTTCTTGACGTAAGCAGGCGGTGCATATGGGCCAATGCCTCCGGCTGTCGTTTTGCCGGCGTTGACAGCGATCTTCCGGATCATGCCTATACCCGTCTTGAACAGCTGATCGGGCCGATCCAGTTGTTTAATAACGAAAGATTGGAAAAACGGGTCGTAGGGGAGGATGAAAGCGCCCGTTACTATACCATTGAAAAAAGCTCTCTCCCTGACCGTTATGGCAATAATACAGGCTGGGTTCTGTCTGTCCGTGATGAAACCGCGGAACAGCAGGCCATTATGCGGGATCTGTACAACGCCAGACACGATGCCCTGACCGGCCTGTATACCCGGGAATACCTGTACGAATGCATCCGGAAAAAGATCAGGGATAATCCGGACGTTTTGTATGATGTTGTTTTTGTCGATGTAAAAGAGTTTAAGATTGTTAATGATATATTTGGCACGGAGTTTGGTGATCTCGTTCTGAAGCGAATTGCCGAATCGATCCGTGAGGATGTTCCGCCGGAAAGCCTGTTCGGGCGTCTGACAGGGGATACCTTCGGCATCTGTATTTCTGCCGCCTCTTTTGACAGCTTTTCTTTCAGGGAGCGCATCTCCAATTTTGTCGTTAAAAACGGGCCTGTCGAACATACCATCCTGATCCATCTGGGGGTGTATGAGGTGACTGAGCCGGACCTCAATCCATCCGTCATGTTCGACCGGGCGCATCTGGCCCTGTCTACCATTAAAGAGGACTACCAGACGCGCATCGCCTATTACGATGACAGCATGCGGCACAAGGTTCTCTGGAATCAGCATATTTCCAATCAGGCCGATGCGGCGATTGCCGAGAATCAGATTCAGCCGTTCCTGCAGCCGATCATGGACCGGGAGGGCAGGATGGTGGGGGCAGAGGCATTGGTCAGATGGATTCATCCCACAGACGGATTCCTTCCGCCTTCTGCCTTCATCCCGATTTTTGAGAAGAACGGGATTATCGCAATGGTCGACCGGCACATGTGGCGCTCTGCCTGTGCCGTTCTGGCACGGTGGCAGAAACAGGGAATTGATGCATTTATTTCCGTCAACATCTCTCCGAAAGACTTTTACTTTATGAACGTTCCCGCCGTGCTTCTCAGCATCGTCGAAGAATTTGGCATAGATCGTACAAAGCTGCGTCTTGAAATCACGGAAACCGTGATGATGGCCGATAAAGAGAAGCGAATGAACCTCCTTTCGGAACTGAAATCTTACGGTTTCATCATTGAAATGGATGATTTCGGAAGCGGTTATTCCTCGCTCAACATGCTCAAGGATATGCCCGTCGATGTGCTTAAGATCGATATGGCGTTCCTTGAAAAAACGGAAAACACGCAGAAAGCCAGCATCATTGTCAATAACATCATCCGGCTTTCAAATGAGCTTCAGATCTGTACCCTGACAGAAGGGGTTGAAACCGAAAAACAGGTTTCTGAACTGCTGAAAATGGGCTGCCGCCTTCTCCAGGGCTATTATTTTTCCCGCCCGCTTTCCGTCACCGATTTTGAGAATCGTTTTTTACGTTCCACTCCCGCCTGAACTGACCGGACTCCGTCAGGGACCAGGCGACACAAAAAAACAAACCGGCTGAATAAGCCGGTTTGTGCATTTCAGGGCACTCTGGCAGTCAAACTTTTCGCTTCGGCAGAAATGAACGACACGTTCATTCATCCATGACGAAGAAAAAGTCGCCGAAACTTACCTCCACATCATCCGTTTCGTCTTCCTCATTCTCAAAGATCTTACGGACATACTGACTGCAGCCACAGGACCTTGTTTTCCCGTTCTGCAAATTGGACTGGTACACTTCTTTCTTGTTTCCACAGTCGCACTGACAGATCCAAACCAGATTTCGGTTGATCCGCTCGCCCTTTTCAAGAACCGTCAGCTTTCCATAACGCATCCCGGGTTTAATGACCAGGGACTCTTTTCTGCCGCGAAGGCAGCCGCAGGAACGGACATTCTGATAAATAAGGCTTCTGAAAGAGAGCACTTTGGTTTTCCCACATTCACACCGGCAAAGCCAGGAGTTATCGTCGACTGGTTCGATAACCGTGAGTTTTCCAAACTGATCTCCGACGGAAATTGTACGTTTGCTTGTTTTCATTTTCACCCGTGCAGATCCTGGAAAGACTGCACACTCCTTTCGGACAACCCAGTTTCACAGACAACGGAAAATACGAACGAAGCCAGTGGGGGATCTTCGGCCATGGCCATGATCCGGCAGCGGTTTCGGGCAGGCACTGTCAGACTAGCATGCACCCTGCTTGACTTCCCGGGCATCTGCAAAAGCAGAACAAAATCACATACATACATGTATAATCTGTTAGGTTCTGATTATAGCAATATGTCAATTATCCTTCAAGCCAAAACGGCCGGATGACCCAAGAGAAAAACATAACGTTTTTTTAGAAGAAGAGACAATAAAAATCGTTTTATCGATTCTATTATACTGCCCATTCTGCTTATATTTTATTCACATTCTTGTCAAAACCTCTCCAACACCCCGAAATTCGTACTGATTCAGCCCGCCAAAATCGGGAAAAACGCGGTTCTCGTTCATTTTTAACCAAATTTATGGTTTATCCATTGTGTTTTTCTCCCGCAGCGCTTATAATCAACTAAAATCCGGTCTGTACACAAACTCTATGTGTTTTTATGAATGAACCGCGCGACACAGGATCGGTCCCGGCCGATTTCATTCCGGATACAGATGCCTAAAAATGGAGGATAGGAAATCACATGAAAAAAATTGCATATCTGTTATTTCTGCTGGTCGTTCTCTCTGTTTCAGCTTTCGCCGAAACAGATTATACCTTTACATTCAATTCGGAAACGGCAGGGCAGGGGGAGAAGCTTGACCTTTCAGAATACGGCCTTTCTTTTTTCCTTCCGGAGGGATTTGAACTCAAGGAAGTCCTTAATAATGACAAGGCGGTCTGTTATTATCAGAGAAACAATCCCTGGCATTCTGTCGAATTTCTGACCTGTGACTACGCCACTCTTGAGGAAGCAAAAAACGAATATGCTGATACGACGCCCATGCAGGCGAATGTCAATGGAATGGACAGCGTTATTTTTGCTTTTAAGAACCGCACAAATAATGGGGAAGAGCTGTTTGTGTGTGATGTTTTCATCGCCGTCCCCAACCACAGCATCATCAATTATTATGAAGAATCCGCCGATCAGAGCGATCTCGCCCTTTACCTGTTAAACGTTCTCCCTGCCGAGGGCATCGAAAAGGCCGAAACCGTTGAGGAGGAACCCAAAGAGACAAAGCCGGAAACCGAAAAAGCGGTCTCAGCCGAACCGGAAAAGCCCTCCGCGGATACAGAGACGGCAAAAGCCGAGGTGAGTTTTTCCGGCGAACGTTCCATCCGGACACAGAAAGAGGGTTCCGTCAATGTCCGGAAAAGCCCCAGCTCCGACAGTGAACGCATTGGTACCGCCGCACCTGATTCCGTTTTCCCGCTCGTTTCCATTTCTGAAAACGGCTGGTATGAAATCAGGCTGCGTGATGGAACGACAGGGTTCATCAGCCCGAATTTAGGCAGAATAGTCGAATAATGCAATAACGCGTCCGTGAACGGACGCGTTATTGTTTATCCATTATCGGGCCATCCGATAGATTTCCGCCATATCCTCTTCCATGAGAACACGGGCAGAACCCTTTTTCCCGCCGCAGGCTTTTGCACAGCTGGATGCCAGCATCCTTATATCCTGCTCGGTCAGATTCAGGCCAAGTTCATGCAGGGAAACCGGCATTCCGATTTCCTTAAAGAAGGCTTCCATGGCTTCAATGCCGCGCAGGGCTGTCTGCTTCGGCTCACCCAGTGGAATGTCCATCACATTCGTTGCAAGCCGCACAAAGCGGTCCAGGCAGTGACCAACCACATACCTTGCCCAGCTTCCCCAGACCGCTGTCAGGCCGGCGCCATGGGTCACATCATAGAAGCCGCCCAGCTCATGTTCAAGCAGATGTGAGGAAAAATCTCCGCCGTCATTTCCGCAGCCGGTCAGATTGTTATGCGACAGCGAGCTGGCCCACATGACCTCTGCTCTTGCTTCCTTGTCCTCCGGATGGACATGCAGAATGCGGGCATATTTCATGATCGTGCGAAGGATTCCCTCTGAAATGGCATCCGTTACCTCCATATGGCCATTGTTGGAGAGGTAGCGTTCCAGCGTGTGCATCATCATGTCTGCGCATCCGCTCATGCTCTGCCAGTCCGGCAGTTCGGTGGTCAGATCAGGATTCATAATTGCAAACCGTGGTCTGGATATGTCATCATTGTATGAGCGTTTTTCCTGTGTAAGCTCATTGGTAATGACGGAACTGTTGCTCATCTCAGAACCTGCGGCAGCAATCGTGAGAATTGCCCCCACAGGGAGACAGGCGGTTGCCTGACGTTTTCGTTCATACAGTTCCCATACATCCCTTTCATCCGCCAGTCCATACGCAACGGCCTTTGCCGTATCAATCACGCTTCCTCCGCCAATGGCCAGGATAAAGTCAACCTTGTGTTCCTTTCCGGTTTCGATCGCTTTCCTGACCAGGGAAAGATGCGGATTAGGAACTACGCCGCCCATAGAGACGAGTTTCAGTCCGGCTGCACGGACCGACTTTTCAACCGTTTCCAGCAGTCCATTTTCGGCAATCCGTTTGCTTCCATAGAGCAGCAATACCGATGATCCGCTGAATTCCCGAATACACTCGCCAGCTTTTTTCTCCGTTTCCGGTCCAAAGAATACTTTTGTTGGTGCATAAAAAGTGAATGGATTATACATTTTCTCCTCCTGTACACAGTTTTCCTTTTGACAGACAGCGGTCCCGTTCAGCCTCACCGCGCAGGAAGAATAGTATCTATGTTTCTTCCTGTTTCCGGGAAAAACCGGAAGTTTCGTCACGAATAACTTCCATATCCTATTGACATATAAATGAAGCAGACGTATAATAGGCCTATCTTTCATACGCTCTCTCATTTACCGACAGGTGTATTCTATCATAGTGGACCTGTAATCAAAAGACAGAAATCATAAGGAAATAAAGAAATGGCTTGTTTTGCAGATAAACTAAAAGCAGCCCGAAAAAAGGCTGGATTAAGCCAGGCAGAACTGGCTGAGCGAATCGGTGTAACGGTCCGTTCCTTTACGGATTATGAATGCGGCAGGGCAGTCCCACGGCAAAAGAAAATTGAAAAGCTGGCAGATGCACTCGGTGTGACAACGCTCTACCTGATGAATGATTCCGTGGATGATCCGGGGTTTGGCATTCACGTTGAAGCGACGATACGAAATGCAGGAAAACAGTATGGGGAATCCATTGCGGATGAGATGTCCGCTCTCCTTGAGCGCAATACGGTGTTTTTTGCCGGGGGAGAGACCCCGCAGGAGGTAAAGGACAAATTTTTTGAGGCCTTAATGACTGCATACCTGACCTGCAAGCAGGAATCCGCAAAGAGGGTCTGATATGAACACGGATTATATCATCCGGTTTGTCGCCGGTCTGCGAAAACGTTATTCAGGTTTATCAATCGCAGAAATGTGCGATGCCATGGGAATCCAGGTCCTGTATTACCCGATGGGAACTGAACATGATGCATGCAAAGGCTTTTTCATCCGCCGTTTTAGCATCTCCTGCATCACGGTCAATTCCGACCTGTGTCTTCGCAATCAGGAGATCATTCTTGCCCATGAAATGGGGCATGCGTGCCTTCATGACCATATTGCCGATGCGACCGAATTTGTTGATGTTCATCTGGATATGAACAGCGGCGTTTACGAACATGAGGCCAATCTGTTTACCGCAGAGCTGCTTCTCCCGGACCAGGAGGTGCTGGAAAAAATACAGGAAATGCTCCCTGTTAAAACCATTTCAGAAGAACTGATGGTTCCGCCGGCACTGATTGATTATAAGGCCCGAATTTTACAAAAGAAGGGAATTCCGGTACATCCTGGGTTATTTGCTCAGAGCTCTTTTATTAAGGATATTGCCGGATGATGATTGAATCATGGTTTATGCATCTACTCATAAAAGCAAATATATTCGTTCCCGGTACAAAACAGCCCGGTCAGAACGGGGCATCCATATTAAATACCCCTTCAGACTGATGGCCTTTCTTCTGTCCCTTGGCATCTTTATTGAACTGATTGCGCTGTCCCGGCTTCCGGATTACAAGGATGAAGTTGAAAAAGCCCGGCATGATTATCTGATCGCTCAGGCAGAAAACATTCAGCTGACCAAAGATCTTGATCTGGCCCTGCAGCAGAATACCATCGAGCAGGCTGCCCGAAAACAGGGCATGGCTTACTATGGGGAAACGATTTATGTTCCGGTCATCAATCATAACGCCTCAGACACAGACGCAGAGAATCCATAGTGTTTCGCAAAAAAAATAAGGTCTCCATTCAGTTGTTGAACAAGTGAATGGAGACCTTTTTTCGGGTCTTACAAATCCTCTTATCACCCTAAAAAGCCGTTTTTGACTGAATCTGTCGGAATGTCTGACTTCTTGCTGTTATGATTTGCCACATTTTCCGTGCCCGGATGCGTTTCTTTCTGAGCAGAAGAATGTTCCTTCTCCTGATGGGACGGCTTCGTCTTTTCCTTACCGGGATCGTTTGGCAGCGTTTTGCCGTTCAGCGGACCGGCTGCCTCCTCTGTAAGGGATTCCGTCGAATCCCCGTCCGTCCCGCCGGTTTCTTCACCGGATGAAGGGGAGGAGGATCCCTCATCTTCCTGACTCATTTTCCCCTCGTCGGACTGAACGGAGGGGCCTTCTTCATTGGTCTTAACTGTCTGTTCATTGGCCGGCACCGTTTGTTCCTTTTCGGCAGGAGAGGACGCCGCTTCATTCGCCGGTACGGTCTGTTCCTTGTCTGCAGGAGCGGTGGATGCCGCCTCATTCGTCGGGGCCGTCTGTTTCTCCTCTGAAGAAGAGGAGGCATCATGATTGGAAGGCGCCTGCTCCTGATCAGCAGTGCTTCCCCCGTCCGGATTCCCTTCCGGCTGACTGTCCGTCTGTTCAGTCGGAGATCCCGCGGCCGGTGTCTCTGCGGAAGGTTCCGCTGAAGCGGATTCGTCTCCCGTGACAGCGCTCTGCGCTGAGCCATCTGTATGATCTTTATCAGATCCTGCCGCCGGTTCAGATGCCTTCTGCTCAGTGGATGTGCCCTCGTTTGTTCCCACCGTTTCAGACTCTGTTTTGGCTGATTCAGCCGTCTCATTCTGTTTCGGAGAGAGGGACTCACCGGAAATCTGCTGCACCGGCTTCGTCTCATCAGTCCCATCCGCAGTCTGTTTGTTCTCTGTCTCTGACAGGATCGGGGAAACCCTTTCCCCGGATGCCTCTGCTGTTCCATCCTGAGAGGCCAGTGCAGGCTGACTCATTTCAGGAGAAGGGGATATCATGTTCGCTTCTTCATAAATTCCGTTAGGGTCAATCGTTTCATTCCCGCCGGTCCCGGTCTCATTGTCCGCAGCGCTTCCGGTCTCCGGCAGTCCGGCGGAAGGATCCGATGTCGGAATGGCCTTCACACTGGCCAGAACCTGTCCATCTTCAAGCAGACACCCGTTTGAATACATATGATTGAGTGCACCGTTTCCTACCAGAAGAAGGGACTGCCCGGGATCACTGGATTCGCTGATGCTGTTTCCTCCAATCAGTGCTCCGGAAAGGGCAATGGAGCTGCGGTCCTCCGCATTCAGAACCACGACCGCATTTCCGCCGAAGGCATCTCCTTCGCCGCCTTCAACCCGGCCAATGATGCCAATATTCGATGTATCACGGGGGGAAATGATCTGAAGGCCATTTCCTCCCACAGGACCTATGCCTCCCTGAATGGAGCCGATGACTGAAATATAGGCATTTCCGCCTATATCATAGAGATTCACGGCATTTCCGCCAATGTCCGTTCCTTTTCCGCCGGAAATATCCCCGCCAATCAGCAGAACGCCTTCTTTATTGAGCGGAGAAACGATTACACCTGCGCCTCCGATGTCGGCAGAACCGCCCACAACCGTTCCTTCCAGTGCCGCATAAAAACTGCCGCCTTCATGCTCAATTTTGATCCCGTTTGCACCGTCTGTTGCCGTGATGGAGCAGGAAGGGGTAATAATCAGTTCTCCGTCACCCTTAAACCGAATTGCCGCATCTTTGCCTCCGGAAACATTTACATTCTCCGCAAGCATTACCTTTGATGAACCATGGATATCAAGCGAATCAATCAGTTCCACATCCGAAAAAGACAGATTTGAATCCAGGATATGCATCCCGGATATGACCGCTTTCTGACCCGGAGCAGAACAAATGGCTATATCTTCTCTGGTTATTAAAGGAACGGTTTCATCCGCCTGAATCATGCCGGATACCAGAATGGTGTCCCCGCGTCCGGCATTCCCAATCAGCTGCAGCAGCTCGGAATACGTATATGCAGGCCCGAGCTCCTTTGCGTAAAGACATCCGGGGACAAGGGTTAATGCGAAAAACATCACGAGTACTGCCATCTGCTTTCTCATACGAACGGTGAAACCTCCTTTCAACTTGAATTTCTGCTGTACGATTATACCACAAATCGATTATTTCATGCAAATGCTTCCCGTTCACACAAAAGACGAATCGCCTGCGCACATCCGCCATGGTCATTATCACTTACCACCAGCTGGGCCGCGGCTTTTACCCGGGAATTGGCATTGCCCATGGCAACGCCAAGACCGGCCGCCTGAATCATGGAAATATCGTTTTCCGCATCTCCAACCGCGATGCATTCAGCCTTGTCAATGCCAAGGAAACGGCAAAGATTCAAAAGACCGGATCCCTTATGGACACCTCTGGGAGAGCATTCGATGGATGAGATTTCCGAATAGACCGTCTCAATATCGAGCCTGTGCAGCGCCTCAAGCGTTGACCGGCGCTCATCCGGGTCTGCATGATACAGATTGATCTTCAGAACCGGTTCCTTATTCAGCCTGAAAAAATCGAATATGTCCGGCACCAGGGTCATTGCATGTTCATACAGCTGACGGTACACGCCCATGTGATAATGATCGAGATTCTGCATATGACTTTTCTGAATCACATCAATCCCGGGCAGGACAATCTGCGGCATAACGTCTTTCCCCCTGACACTGTCAAGAATCGTCGCTGCCGTTTCCGAAACAAGTTCGGTCAGCGCCACCATCTTCTTTTCCTTAAAGTCATAAATCCCCGCGCCGCTTGAAAAGACCGCATATCGGATTTCAGGGAGAAGCGGCTCGAATTCCAGAATTTCGCTGAGCGCACGGCCGGTTGCAAATGCAACGGTTTTCCCGGCATCCGTCACCTCCTGAATGGCCCGTACACAGGCATCCGGCAGATTCTTCCGGCTGTCAAGCAGCGTTCCGTCAATATCCAGCGCAATCAGTTGAAATCGATTCATGCAAGTCCTCCAGATAAAAAGAGCAGGGGAATCTGTCAGTAAAGATTCTGAAGCATCGCGAATTATAGCAATTGTCAGGTTTTATGTAAAGCCTCTGCCAGTCCCCGGCCGGGAAAAGGATCATCTTTTCCTCATAAAACAGCCCGGGAATAACACGTGTTCCGGTCGTGGATAAACCCCTGCCAATGCAAAAACCACCGTCTTATTTTGTGTAAATGCTGAAAAACGTATCTTTCAGTATTCAGAAAGTATTGATATTTCTGATTTTCTATGCTAGAATCAATCGAAACTTTCCCATCGCTCAATACGGAATGTCCGTGTCGTGCGGTGCGCGGACATGTTAATTTTATTCATTTGGAGGGATTCCTTAATGGTTACAGCAGGTGATTTCCGCAAAGGCGTTACCATTGAATGGGAAGGCGGCGTCTGGACAATTGTTGATTTCCAGCATGTTAAGCCCGGAAAAGGCGCAGCTTTCGTTCGCACAAAGCTTAAGAATGTCATGACGGGAGCTGTTGTTGAGCGTTCTTTCAACCCGACAGACAAGCAGCCCAGAGCGACTATTGAGACGAAGGAAATGCAGTATGTTTACAATGACGGTGAGTTCTACTATTTCATGGACACCGAGACGTACGAGCAGATTCCTCTGACCCGCGATCAGGTAGAAGATGCCATCCAGTTCATGAAAGAGGAGACGATGGCAACCGTGCGTTTCTTCAAGGGAAATGCTTTCTCCGTTGAGGCGCCGAACTTCGTCGTTCTCGAGGTAACGGATACCGAGCCTGGATTCAAGGGTGATACCACCAGCAACACCACCAAGCCCGCTACGCTTGAAACCGGATATAAGATTGCCGTACCGCTGTTTATCAACATCGGCGACAAAATCCGTGTCGATACGCGTGATGGATCCTATATGGCGCGTGCCTGATTAAGTTTTTGATTTTCCCTGGTGTATGAACGTTTTTTGATTGATTGTTGGGAAATACCTTCAGTTTTTATCTCAAAGCGGTTAACACCAGGGTTTTCTTTATCACACATCGGAAAAGCAGCAAAGCTGAAAGACCGGACTCAGCCGGTCCGACGCTCAGCGTCGATTTGTCACGTATGTGCATTAGGCCGAAAACAGCAAACTTCGGCTCATATAGAAGTTCAGAGGAGGCGACAGGTATGAGTATCTCTGCAGAAAAGCTTAATTATCTAAAAGGCATCACGGATGGAATGAATCTTTCTGAGGCAACCAGTGAAGGAAAACTCTTTCTTGGCATTATTGATGTGCTTTCAGCGCTTTCCTCCGAGAAAGAGCAGCTTGAATCACGTGTTGATAAACTTGGGGATTATCTCGATGATCTGGACCGGAGTTTTTCTGAACTCTGCGATATGATTGATGATGAGAGTGCTGACCAGACTGAAGCAGAGGATGACAGCGGCAAAGAGGACGATGACCATAAAGCCGGAAAGATGCAGTACAAGAATCCCTATGAAGATGATGAATTTGATGATTCTGAGGATGGCGTCTCTTATTATTCGGTCGTCTGTCCCTATTGCGAATCCTATGTGACGTTGACCGGTGACCTTCTTCCCGAAAAAGGGGAAGGCTTTGAGTGTCCTGCCTGCGGCAAACTGTTGTTCAGGAAGTAATCAGCCATCCGGATGCTCCGCTGCACTGGCCCTGTCGTTTCGGGGCATGCCCGCATTTCTGTTTCAAGACTCTCCGCCTGCAGGCAGAGAGTTTTTTGTTTTTGTTTTTCCTGTTCCTGGGGTTCTTTTGCCTCTGACCATTCTTCTTTACAATCCATTCACCATTTCGTATAATAGAAGGGAATAATAGTATGTAATGTGTTCAGTGTCAGAATACAAACTGAACTGAACAGATGATTTGAAAGGAAACCATTCGAAGTGAAAAAACTGTTGCGTCTTGCTCTGATTCTCTTTTTGACCTGCCTGGCACTTGCCGCTGCTGCAGATGAGTATACCGGGACGGTCACCAAAAACATGACCATTCGAAAAACACGTTCCACCTCAGGCAAAAAACTCGGAAGTGTTGAGGAAGGGGAGACCGTCTCCATTACGGAATTTGGCAGCACCTGGTCACTCATCCAGAAAGCGGATGTCAGCGGATATATTCTCTCCAAGAACATTGCGGATCTCGCTCTTGTCGGCGCGCAGCCGGATGAGGAAATCGCGCAGTATTTTGGCACTGCCACAAAAGATCTGACTGTACGTGCAAAGAAAGACCGCTCTGCTCTGGCGCTTCAGGAAATTCATTCCGGTGACCGCGTATTTATCATCGAACTCGGCAAAGAATGGATGAATGTCGTCAAAAACGGCATTTCCGGTTATGTTCTCTCCAGCGGAATCGAGGGGATTGAAGCTGCCAGAGAGGGAATTGTCATTCCGGAGGAGTTCATCCCCGAGCCGCCTTTTGAGCCCCGGTATACTGCCACTGCCGATGTCAATCTGGCCATTCGAAAGGATCCCGATTCGAAATCTTCCCAGGTGGGAATGGTTTATGACGGTGAAGATGTTGAAATCATGGATATTCCGGGAGAATGGGCGCATATTCGAAAGAGCGGGGTTATCGGATACGTGCTCTCCTCACATCTGCGGTACTATAAGCGGCTGGATCCCTTCGGTCCCTATATCCCCGGCGTTGTCTTCTACCCGTATGCGGCACATGTCACACAGGATGTCGACGTGTTCGACAATTATACCGGTGCATTTATCCGCACGCTTCATCCCGGAGATGTCATTGCCACAAGTGCATTGGATGATCATTTCAGGGTCACCCTTCCTTATCAGCGGACCATCGGGCTGATTACGACAACCGCCTCCCTCAATTTTGAGCCCGTCCGCTTCTGGCAAGATGCAAAGCCCGGCGATCTGATCTCGGTATTCTCGACGTTTTACGCAGAAGCCCCCACGACGGCCAATGAAGAAGGACGGCTGTACAACATCTCGGAAGGGGTAAGGCGGCTGAACGGTATGCGGATCAGCAGCGGCGCTGAATTCCGCTTCAACGATCACTGCGCCCCCTATACAAAATCCAACGGATATGTAAAAGGCCCCATCGTGAATTATGTCTCCGATAAAAAGACAGGGTATGGCGGGGGAATCTGCCAGGTTTCCACCACCCTGTATGATGCAGTCCTCCAGATACCGGTAGAGATTGTCCTTCAGTCCGTGCATTCTGCCTACGGAATCTTTTATGCACCTCTTGACATGGATGCGGCGGTCGGCTCCGGCAATCTGGATCTGCGTCTGCGCAATGTCCTTCCTTATGATATTGAGATGCGCCTTGAAACTCAGGATGGTGTAATGTGTGTAAGAATATACAGATGTGCAAATTAATCCTCTTTGTTCATCTCCTTCTTTTCCTGTTTGCAGGCTTTTCACTTGCTGAGAGTCCGGCCCCCGAGGAACCGAAGTTCTGGGGGATTATCGGAAAGCGGCTGGATGTTCATAAATACGGAAGCGAGGACAGCCCGGTTCTCGGCAGGGTCGAAAAAGGCACTTCTGTGGATGTCTATAAAAAGGGGAGAACCTGGACAAAGATTTCCTACGAAGAGAGCACGGGATATGTGCTGACCAAATTCGTGGAAATGATTCAGCGGAAGAATCCCTTTGATGGTCCCATGCCGGGCACAAGCAAACATATTGCGGTAGCCCATGTGGACGCGGACATCAGTTTTCTGCCGGAGGGATATCGCTATCCGATCCGTGTTTCAAAAGGAAGCTGGCTTTCCATCCATACCGCAGGCGATGGAAAAGTCACCTTTCCTTACCGGCGGGAACCGGAGGATGTGGTCATGTCCTCCGCAAACCTCACGCTGACCCCTTTTGTCGACTGGCAGCAGGCAAAGCCCGGAGATCTGCTGTACGCATTCACCACCTTCTATTCCACCAGTACCACAAAAGAGGGAAATACCGGACGGCTTTACAATATCGATCTCGCCTCCGAACGGCTTTCAGGGGTACTCGTCGCACCGGACGAAGTGTTTTCCTTCAACCGGATCTGCGGACCCTATACGGCTGAAAACGGCTATAAGGAGGCGCCGATTCTTTCAGGGGAATCCAAAATGGGATTTGGCGGAGGCGTCTGTCAGGTCTGCAGCACCATTTACAATATTGTTCTTCGGATTCCCACCGTGATTCTTGACATGAACTGGCACGCACAGGCCGGCACCGCCTACCTTCCGGCAGGCTTTGATGCAACCGTGTCAAATACCAAAGATATGCAGTTCCGCAACGTATTGCCTTATACCATCCGAATCGAATTTCAAAGTCTGGATGGCGTGATGACCGCCTTTTTTTACCGGGCAGATTCTTGACAACGGTCTGCTGAATTGCCGCGAAAGGTTGGAAATTTCCGTATTATGAAAATCCTGATCACAAACGATGACGGTATTTTTGCTCCGGGACTCTGTGCCCTGACACAGACTTTCCGCAAAGCGGGCCATGAAATATATCTTTGTGCCCCCAGTCACCAGCGATCCGCTGCCTCCCACAGTGTTACGCTTACCCGGGCGCTCACCGCCGAGAAGCTTCAGATTCCCGGCACCAAAGCCGCCTGGTCTGTAGACGGAACCCCTGCTGACTGTGTCCGTCTTGCGCTCAATCATCTTTGTCCGGATATGGATGTCGTCTTATCCGGAATCAATCACGGGGCGAATGCCGGCATTGATGTCCTCTATTCCGGCACCGTGGCCGCTGCCATGGAAGGTGCACTGACCGGAAAACGTGCCATTGCGGTTTCATTGGATGTATCAAGGGAGGATACGTATCATCTGGCCGCAGAGCTGGCTCTTTCGGTTATGGAGAAAACCATGCATGTACAGCTGCCGGATTATTCCGTCCTGAATATCAATTATCCTGCTGCAGACAGAGCGCTTGGGCTCAAGGCGGTTCCGCTCAGGCTGACACGTTATCAGAATCATTTTATTGAAACAGTGCTGACCTCCGCTATCTCTGAATATCGGCTGGACACAGCGCTTGAGGAACTCGCTGAACATGACGAGAGTGATTATTCCTGGCTCAGGCGCGGCTATGCGACGCTCACCGTACTCTCGCATAATACCACCGACAGAGAATCAACCCTTCGTCTTGGATCCCTTCTGTCGCTGACCTGAGGTGACCCTGACCGGTCCGCTCGGGGCATCGCTGCCTGATCTTGAAAATTGCCAGTCATTCTGATATGATGTTTTTACTTTAAAACTAGTCTGGAAGGAATACCATGCAGGAAAATTTGCAGGAACTGATGCGGCATCTGAATCAGTCCGGGAAACGGTTGAGCAAGAGTCACAAGAAAATTGCCGAATATATTCTGGAAAATTACAGCAAAGCCGTTTATATGACAGCCAGTACGCTGGGCGAAAAAGTCGGCGTCAGTGAATCGACGGTTGTCCGTTTTGCCGTGGCAATGGGATATGAGGGCTATCCCGAAATGCAGAAAGCCCTTCAGGAGCTTGTCCGTCACTGGCTGACCGCGGTGCAGCGCTTTGAAATGGCGGTCGATATCGCCCCGGGCGAAGTTCTAGGAACCGTCCTCAATGAGGATATGCAGAACATCAAGACCACCATTGAGGAAATCGATAAGTCTGCCTTTGATGATGCCGTGCAGAAGATCTCCGATGCGCGGAATCTTTATGTGATGGGCCTTCGTTCCGCCGCGCCCATCGCTCAGTTTCTGTGTTATTATCTGAATTTCATTTTCGACAATGTTCGGATTGTCTCAGAAGCCAGTGGGGATGTTTTTGAACAGATTTCAAGGATCAACGAAGAGGACCTGCTGTTTGCCATCTCCTTTCCGCGCTATTCGACCAGAACGCTGGAAGCGATGAATTTTGCCAGAAACCGCGGCGCAACGGTCGTCGGCCTGACCGACGGACCCATGTCTCCGATTTCCCAGGCGAGCACCATCTGCCTTACCGCCAGAACAAACATGGCCTCTTTTGTCGACTCAATGGCTGCACCGCTCTCGGTCATCAATGCGCTGATTGTTGCTCTCGGGCTGCGGCATCAGGAAGAGCTGGGCGAGCATTTCCAGCTTATGGAAGGAATTTGGGATGAATACAGGGTATATGTCGGAAGAGACAAGGAATGATGTGGTTGTCATCGGCGGCGGTGCCGCCGGGATGATGGCTGCACTGTTTTGTGCCAGGGAAGGGGCAAAAACGCTTCTGCTCGAACGAAACGAAAAGCTCGGAAAGAAGATTTATATTACAGGAAAAGGCCGGTGTAATCTGACCAATACGGCAGAGCCCGAACAGTTTCTCCGTGAGATTCCGCATAACGGCCGTTTTATGCTTTCGCCGCTTTCACACCTGAACAATGAGGGAACCATCCGGCTGTTCAACACCCTCGGGCTGGCCACAAAAGTTGAGCGCGGCGGCCGGGTCTTTCCCGTCAGTGACAAAGCCAGCGATGTGACCAAAACGCTTCATCGTGCGCTGGATGCCGCAGGGGTAAAGATCCTGCTGAACAGTCATGTTGAGCGGATTTCCTGCTCGGAGGGCCTTTTTACCATTGACACGGACAACGGAAAACGCATCTTTTCCAGTGCGCTGATTCTGGCGACCGGCGGCGCTTCCTATCCTGCAACCGGGTCTACCGGGGACGGGTACCGGTTTGCCGAAGCCATGGGGCATCGGGTCTATGCGCCTGTTCCTTCGCTTGTCGGAATGAATATGAATTCCGCCTGGCATGAACGTCTCCAGGGACTCACGCTCAAGAACGTCACCATTACCGCAAAAACCGGCAAAAAGGTGATCTATCATGAACTCGGTGAGGTCCTGTTCACACACTTTGGCATCAGCGGTCCGCTGATCCTCACCCTCAGTGCTCATATGCCCGATCATGCTGAGGATACCGCCGTTACGCTCAACATGAAGCCCGGAATGACACCGGAAGAACTGGATAAACGGCTGATCAGGGAACTGACCGAGAATTCAAGAAAACAGCTCAATACCATTCTCAACAGTTTTTTCCCGCAGCGTCTTGCCGGACTGTTTCCCGCCATCTGTGGCCTGAACCCCGAAATGTTTGGCGGCGACTGCACCCGGGCCGACCGAAAGGCTCTTTTAAACGGAATGACTGCGCTGCCGCTGCCCATTACCGGACCGCGCAGTCTCGATGAGGCCATCATCACACGGGGCGGCGTCGATGTAAAAAGCATTACCCCCGGAACCATGATGAGCAAGCAGGTTCCCGGACTGTTCTTCGCCGGGGAGCTCATTGACGTCGATGCGCATACCGGAGGATTTAATCTGCAGATCGCCTGGTCAACCGGTGCTTTGGCCGGACAATCCGCCGCAGCCTATGTAAAAAACGGGAGGTGACCGAATGGACCTTCGCTTTGAAAAAAACAGACGCAAATACGAATCAACTGCCCGCCTTCTTCTGCTGATGGCCATGGATGAAATTGCCCCGGATACCGCCATTCGTTTTGGACACAGTCTCGGCGTCGGCATCTACGTCACCGTTGACGGGCTTGTCCTTTCCGCCACAAAACTGAGACGCATTGAGGAAAAAATGCGCGAAATCTCCGCGCTGAATCTTCCCATCCATCAGGAAACCTGGCCGCTTGAGCGGGCACTGGTCTTTTTTGAGGAAAAGGGACAGATGGATACCGTTGACCTTCTCCGCTTCCGGAAAGCGGACACGGTCACCGTGACCATCTGTGGGAATTATATCGATTTTTTAACCGGACAGACGGCCGAAAATACCGGTGATATAGATGGTTTTTCCCTTCGTCTGTTCTATCCCGGAATGGTTCTGATTCTGAAATCCATGAGCCAGGTCATTTCGCAGGGGGCATTCAAGGATCGTCCGAAACTGATGCGCGCCTATTCGGAATTTGAAGACTGGGCCCGCATTCAGGACTGCCGAAACGCCTCTGACCTGAATGACATTATCCTTTCCGGGGGTTATCCGGATTTCATCCGGGTCAGTGAGGCCATCCAGAGCCGTGCCATCACTTACATTGCAGAGGAAATTGCCGATCTTGGCTGCAAGGTCATTTTTATTGCCGGCCCTTCCTCAAGCGGAAAGACCACCTTTGCCAACCGTCTTGCCATCGAGCTGAAAGTCAGCGGACGGCATCCGATTCCCATCTCCCTTGACAATTATTATAAGAACCGCACGGATATTCCCATCGGCGCAAACGGAAAGCCGGATCTTGAGTGTCTTGAATCCATTGATACAGAACTATTCAACGAACAGCTTCTTGAACTGCTCCAGGGGGAACGCGTGGAAATCCCGCTGTATTCCTTCTATACCAAGAACCGGGAACCGGAGGGAATCATGGTTTCCATGGGGGAAAAGGATGTCCTGATCGTTGAGGGAATTCATGGCCTGAACCCCAAAATCGGTGCAGATGTCCCAAGTGAGAGCAAATACCGGATCTACGTCAGCGCCCTGACTCCGCTCAATCTGGATAATCACAACCGGCTCCGGGCCACGGATATCCGGCTTCTGCGCCGCCTTGTCAGAGATGCCCGCACCCGCAATACCGGAATCAACGAAACCCTTGACATGTGGGACGATGTAAAAATCGGCGAGATCACGTACATTTCACCGTTCATGGAAGAGGCGAATGTTGTTTTTAACACGACCCTCAGTTACGAGATTCCCGTTCTGAAACACCACGTGTATTCGATGCTGGATGAAGTGCCCTCGGAAAGCCCGCACTATTCCAGCATTCAGCGGATCCGTCAGTTCCTTGACTACTTTGTTGAAAACACGGATGAAACGGAAATCCCGCCCATCTCCATTCTGCGGGAATTCATCGGCGGATGCACCTTCTATAACAAATGATTGCCGCAAATAAAAACAGCAGCTCGCGCTGCTGTTTTTTCATTCTGTCTCCCGTTTCTCCCGTTCCCTGAGGTCGCGCATGACTTTTCGCATGATGAACAGGGCAAACACAAACGCCAGGACATCACTGACGGGCTGTGAAATCTGGAGGCCGAAAAGGCCGAAGAGACGGGGGAGGATCAGGACAGTCGGAATCAGAAAGATGCCCTGTCTGGCAGAGGAAACAAGGGTTGAGGTAAAGCCATAGCCGATGGACTGCGTACACATATTGCTCATCACATACGTCCCCCAGAGCGGCAGGGTAAGAAGCTGCAGGCGGAGGGTAAGCGTTCCGATCTCAATCACCTTGGGATCATCTGCGCGGAAGAACCGGATAATGGAACTGCTGAAAATCATGGCGATGCCGGCCAGCACCAGCAGGATGACCGTGGCGACTTTCACGCAGAAGAAATAAGCCTCCCTGACGCGGTCATAACGCCCTGCGCCAAAGCAGAAGCCGCACACCGGCTGGAAGCCCTGTCCGAATCCGATCACGGCGCTGTTGATGAACATCACGAAACGGTTCACAATGGAAATGGAGGCGATCGCCGCACTGACAACCGCCGGATCCGCGGAGATCGTCGCCGCCATCCGGTTAATGAGGATGGTAGCCACACTGGCAATTCCCTGACGTCCCAGGGAGGGGACGCCATTGTACAGAATACTGCCGATGACCCGCGGCGTCGGTTTGAAGGCGGAAAGGGAAATGGAGATCGTGTTTTCTCTGGTATTGCACATGAAAAGCAAAATCAGGAAAGACACCAGCTGCGAAATGGCCGTGGCGATGGCCGCTCCGGCTGTTCCCAAACCAAATCCGAAAATAAACAGGGGATCCAGAAAAATATTCAGAATTCCGCCGGTCGATATGCCAACCATCGAATACATGGCCATGCCCTGAAACCGAAGGAGATTGTTCATGGCAAAGGAGCACATCATAAAAGGGGCGGCATAGAAAATATAGGTGGCATACGCAATGGCATCCGGTTCAATTTCCGGCGTCGCGCCAAGAAAGCGCACCAGTCCGTGGATGTTCAGGTGCCCTGCGATCAGGATTCCCGTGCCCAGGATCAGCGTAATGAAAAAGCCGCAGGCGACATAGGTTTTGGTCGCTTCCGTATCTCCCCGGCCCAGCGCGCGGGAAAGGTTCGTCCCGCTTCCCATTCCGATCATAAAGGCCACCGCCTGGAAGATGGACATGGCCGAAAAGACCACGCCTACCGCCGCTGAGGCTTCGGTGCTGATCTGGCTGACGAAATACGTATCCGCCATACTGTACACGGCGGTGATCAGCATGGAGATGATGGTCGGAATGGCAAGGCGGGGGATAATCTTTGTCAGAGGCGCTTCAAGCATCATCTGCGCCCGATTGGCAGATGTGATTTTCTGAAGCTTCGGCATTCAATCACTTCTTTCTGCTCTTCAATGAAATTCTTCTGGAGCATACCACATTTCCCATTAAAATACAATCAAGTCCTGCCGCCTTCCATAAGCGGAGGAAGCATAAAAAAAAGACCGTCCTTTCGGACGGCCTTCCAGGGTTATTTGGTTTCGGTGTTCATCTCAGTCGGCTGGGGAACGACCAGGTCGAGTTTAACTTCCTTGCCGTTCCGGTCAACAACCACCTCAACGACGTCGCCGGAGGTCTGCTTTGCCTTGATCTTATTCAGATCATCTGCACAGGTCACTTTCTCACCGGCAAATTCCGTGATAATATCACCACGCTGGAGGCCTGCACGCTCAGCGGCACTCATCGTGGAAACTTCCGTGATGTAGACGCCCATCGGCATATTGTACTGCTCGGAAATCTCTTTGGTTACATCGGTGATGGTGATGCCCAGCATGATCTTGCTTCCGTTGGTCTGATCCTCGAAGGAATCGCGATGATTGATGATGTTTTCGACATACTCACGGACTTCATTGCTGGGGATTGCATAGCCGATGCCCTCAAGCTGGACGGATACGCTCTTGGCATAGACCACACCGACGAGGTGACCATACTGATCGAACAGACCGCCGCCGGAATTGCCCGGGTTAATGGCTGCATCGGTCATGATGGCATTGACGGTGGTGTTTTCAATGGTCATCTCATGCTGGGTAGCGGAGATAATGCCCGCCGTTACAGAACCATGAACGGTACCCATGGGGTTTCCGATAACGATGGCAGGCTCACCGGCAACCAGATCATCACTGTCTCCGAACACCGCCGGAACAAGGCCCTTGGCTTCAATTTTCAGAACTGCGATATCGTGGCTTTCCGAAGAGCCGACCAGTGTGGCCTCATAGCTCTCCTCTTCCTTGGAATCCGCAGACTGCACATACACCGTAATGCTGTCAGCGCCGGAGATAACATGATTGTTCGTCAGAATGTAACCATCCTCAGAGATGACGATACCGGAACCGGCTGCCTTCTTTGTGTAGGAAGAATCACGTCCTCTGCCATAGGGGCTGCCGTAACCATACGGGCTGCCATAGCCGAATCCGAATCCAAACAGACTGTCAAAGGGGCTTCCATAGTAGCTGTCGTTATAAACAACCTTTGTTTCCGTTTCAATGGCAACAATTGAGCTGCCGCAGTTTTTCGCCACATCCGGAATGGAGAGTGCCGCCGCGCCATCCTCAGCCGTCTGAACCTTAAACTCCTCGCTGTTTTCTGCCTGTCCGATAACTGCAAGCCCTGCCGTCACGCACAGTGCCATCACCATAATTAACGCAATAACAGAACGAAATGACTTTGTCATAATCTTTGATCTCCTTTTTCTGAATTTATCTTCTCTTCTGAAGACGCTGTCATTATACTGCTCAATTGTGACGGAAATATGGCAGAAATGAAACATCATTTTGAATTCATCCGATATCCGTCAGCGTTTGCGTATCACTTTATGAGCCGCAGAGCAATCTGTCGGTACCGCCGCATTTCCAGTGCTGAATTGGACAAATCGTCCCTGTGCGCCGGGCCTTTGTCTGACCATTTTTCCGCCCCTGCAATGGCCCTTTGGCTTATCCCTTTCCCATTCAGGTGAACTATGATAAAATACCCTCAGAAAAAAACGAAAACCTCTCTGTTATGAGCAGTGACCCGGCCGTTTGGCTCCGCTGCTCCTCCGGTGTCCCTGTCTGACCACTCGACGCTGCGCGTACATTCCCCGGAACCGGGGAATGACGCGCAATACACAACGTCCGAAAAGGAGCTGCTTGCTTTGATCAAGAAGAATCAGCATCTTCTGAACTTTCTGAATGCCTTTACCGACTTTATTCTCATCATTGCTTCCTACTATGCCAGTCTCAGCATTCGCTTTGACGTGTTGAACGGAGCACAGTCGAATCCGCTTCTGGACTCAAGGTTTGCCTTTGTGGCCGTTTTATACAGCATCGTGATTGTCATGGTGTACGCCATCGCACACCTGTATAAGCCGAAGCGGTTAAAACAGGTTGGCTTTGATAATGTTCGTGTCTTTCTGATTAACGGCATTGGTTCTTTCGCGCTGCTGGCCATCTTTTTTATTTTCCGTGAGATGAATGTCTCCCGCCTGACCATTTTCATTTTCTGGATTCTCTCCAGTCTCTTTGTCTGCATCAAGCGGACAGCCGTTTTCACCGTCCTGCGTTATTTCCGGAAAAAAGGGTATAATATCAAGCACGTGATTGTCATCGGAAACGGCCGGCTGGCAAGACAGTACATCCGTGAAATCAGGGCAAATACCCAGCTGGGGATTCGGGTTGACGGTTATGTCAGCGCCGTCCCGAAAGCGGATATGGGCACTCCGCTGGGGCGTTATGAAGATCTGGAAAAAATCCTCAACGCACACACCTATGACGGGCTGGTGATCGCCCTGGAGCCCCATGAAATCCGTTTCATGCAGTCTGTCCTGAATGTGGCGGATAAAGAGGGCATTCATGTTGAAATGATTCCGTTCTATAATGACTATTATCCGACTCACCCGACGGTTGAGACCGTTGGCAGCGTCAAGCTGTTCAATTTGCGGGCAACGCCGCTTGACAGTATCGGGAATTCCGTGATCAAGCGCGGGTTTGATATTGTGCTTTCCGTCCTCCTGATTCTTGTGACCAGCCCGCTCATGCTGCTCATTGCCATTGGCGTGAAACTGTCCAGTCCCGGCCCGGTCATTTTCCGGCAGGAGCGCATCGGAAAAGATAAAGTGCCGTTTCACATGCTGAAATTTCGTTCCATGCGGATCACCGGAACGGAATCAACCGGCTGGACGACGGATCAGGATTCCCGCCGGACCAAATTCGGCAGCTTTATCCGGAAAACCAGTCTGGATGAACTTCCGCAGTTCTTCAATGTGCTTATCGGACAGATGAGTCTGGTGGGCCCCCGGCCGGAAATGCCATATCACGTCAATCATTATAAAGAAGAAATTCCCCGGTATCTGATTCGCCAGCAGGTCCGGCCCGGGATCACCGGCTGGGCACAGATCAACGGTCTTCGCGGGGATACCTCCATTCGCAGGCGCGTTGAATACGATCTGTGGTACATTGACAACTGGAGCTTTTCCCTGGATCTGCACATCCTCTTCAAAACCGTCTTCGGAGGAATGGTCAATTCCGAGCAGCTTCTGTAAGGAACTGTAAAATATTAAATTGAACAAATATCTTGACAAACGTTCATTTTTGATATATGCAAGCAATCTGTGGCACCTATATACGAACGTTTATTCCGGAAGCATAATTAATGTACGGGTATTTCTAGGCTGTTGAAA